>JBEHXA010000550.1:0-5300 GCA_048498935.1 Myxococcota bacterium | reverse complement strand
GCATGGGTCACGCTGGCGCAATCATCTCGGGCGGCAAAGGCACCGCGAAGGACAAGATCGCAGCGCTCACCGCCGCCGGCGTGCGCATGTCGCCCTCGCCGGCCGAGATGGGCGCCACGTTGAAGTCGCTCCTGTAATCGGCACGCTGACGCAGCCAAAACCCGCGCTGATTAGACGTTCAGCGCGGGTTGCCCGTCGCTTTCTGAGCACGCGCGCCGAGCTGTGCTAAGAGCGGCGGCGGAAAAAATGGCGAGCGAGCGAACCCTGTGCATCATCAAGCCTGACGCAGTCGAAAAGCGAAAGGCCGGCGCGATCCTGCAGCGACTGTTGGACGAGGGCTTTCAAGTCCTCGGCATGCGCCAAGTGCGGCTGTCTCAACGTGAGGCTGAGGGCTTCTATGCGGTGCATCGCGAGCGGCCCTTCTTCAAAGACCTGTGCGAGTTCATGACGCGCAGCCCGGTGGTGGTGTTGGCGCTCGCGCGTGAGAACGCGGTGCTGCATCTGCGCACCGTGATTGGCGCAACCGATCCTGCCAAGGCGGACGCTGGCACGATCCGCAAGCTGTACGGTGGCAGCCTAGGCGAGAACGCCGTACACGGCTCCGACTCGGTCGAAAACGGCCGTATCGAGTGCGCATACTACTTCCAGGGCGCTGAGCTGGGCTAATTCCGCCGAAATCAGTGACCGAGTCGCGCATGAACGTGACGACTGGTACACTGCCATCGAGGTCCATGAAGAGCGGTCACCCGCCCTTGTCGCACGCGTTCGTGCGCGGTACGGCCGAGCTCGAGGTCGAGCGCGGCAACCTGCGCGAGAGCCTGGGTGGGCTGCGTAACCTCGCGCAGCTGCTGCATTCGCTACGCGTGGGTTCGAGGCCGCTCAGCAGCGTGCTGCCCGATGCGCGGGACGCGTGCGATCCGCTCAGGCAATCGATGGGCGAGATTTTGGCGGCCGTGCGCGTCGCCCTGGGCGAAAACGACGCCGCCGATCGCCTGAACGATTACGTAGCGCCGCGCCTTCGCGAGCTCGAGACGGCTTTGACCGAAGCCAGCGAGCGCGCGCTCAGCGTCAAGCTGCGGCTCAGCTTGGAGGAGCGCGTGACGCGCTTGTCCGACGAGCTCGAGGCCGCGCGCGGTCTGTTCGATCTCTTGGCGGATTCGATCGCCGGGCGCGCCATGCGGCTCGACGTGCTCGAGCTCACTCGCCAGAGCTTCTCGGGACCGCCCAGCGGCGCATCGTGGCCGCGCGAGACGCTGGTGGCGACGCTCAGCGGAGACGCTGCGGGCCTCGAGGTCGAGGTAAATCCGCGCGCAGTGACGTCGCTGATCGCGCTGGGCGTCGAGCTCGTGGCCGATCGACGCGACGCCACGCGCGTGCCGCACATCCAGGTGAGCGCAGTACCGGGCGGGGGCTGTCACATCGGTATCGAGTACACCAGCGGCAAGCTCGGGGAAGACCTGCTGCTGCTGCGTCGGGGTATCATTGCGCCTACGCTGGCTTGCGTGGCGGCTGCCGCACGCGCCAACGGCGCCGCGCTCGACTTCGACGGCGGCGCCGGGCGTTTCTCGCTCAGCTTCGGCAAGGTCTTCCCGGGGCGAATCGCCGGCGAAGCGGGCTGAGCAGGCACCCAGCACGTTCCGACTTGCTGCGCCGGATGGCTAAAGCTATTCCCGGCCGGATGGAATACGCCGATTTGAAGGCGAAGGTCGAAGCGGCCTTCGCAGACCGCGCGCTGCTCGCGGAGCCGTCGCACAAACAAGCCGTGCTCGACACCTTGACGCTGCTCGACACCGGCAAGCTGCGGGTCGCGACTTGTGACTCGCCCGGCAAGTGGACGACGCACGCCTGGATCAAGCAGGCGGTGCTGCTCTACTTCGCGCTCGTGCCGATGGAGAAGATGCCGGTCGGCCCCTTCGAGTTCTACGACAAGATCCCGCTGAAAAAGAACCTGGACGAGCTCGGCGTGCGCGTCGTGCCGCCCGGCACCGTGCGCTACGGCTCGTTCATCGAGAAGGGCGCAATCGTGATGCCCGGCTACGTGAACATCGGCGCCTACGTGGGTAGCGGCACGATGGTCGACACCTGGGCCACGGTGGGCTCGTGCGCGCAGATCGGCAAGGACTGTCACTTGTCGGGCGGCGTGGGCATCGGTGGCGTGCTCGAGCCGCCGGGCGCGCAGCCCGTGATCGTCGAGGACGGCTGCTTCATCGGCTCGCGCGCGATCATCGTCGAAGGCATGTTGGTCGAGCGTGAAGCGGTGATTGGCGCCGGCGTGGCGCTGACTGCGTCGACCTTGATCCTGAACGTCACTGGCCCGGAGCCGGTCGAGCTACGCGGTCGGATCCCGGCGCGCAGCGTGGTCATCCCCGGCACGCGCGCTCGCAAGTTCCCGGCCGGCGAGTTTCAGATCCCGTGCGCACTGATCATCGGCCAGCGCAAGGACAGCACCGACAAGAAAACCAGCCTAAACTCGGCGCTCCGCGACTTCGGCGTGTCGGTCTGATCTGGAGCATGAGCCTCGCACAGGAACTGCTCTGGCTGTGCTCCATCCCGTCGCTGATCGGCGAGGAGCGGGCCCTGTGCGACGCCGTGCAGGCGCGGGTCGATCGGCTGTCGCTGGCGGCGCCCGTTCGACGCTACGGTGACTCGATTGTGGTGCCGCTACGTCGCGGCAGCGGCGGGCCGCACGTGGTGCTGGGCGGCCACTTCGACGTGGTGCGTACCTCGCACGATGGTCCGCCGCGCATCGAGGGAGACAAGCTCTTCGCGCCGGGCGCGTCCGACATGAAGAGCGGGCTCGCACTGATGCTGGCACTGGCCGAGCAGCAAGCGAGCTGGGGCGTGGATTTGACGGCAGTCTTTTATGCTCGCGAAGAAGGGCCGTACGCCGAGAACGAGCTCGGTCCGGTGCTCGACGCCGAGCCCGAGCTCCGCGCCGCCAGCATCGCGCTGATGCTCGAGCCGAGCGACAACAAGCTGCAGCTCGGTTGCGGTGGCTCGCTGCACGCTGCGGTGCGCTTTCGCGGTCGCACCGCGCATAGCGCTCGGCCCTGGCAAGGAGAGAACGCCATCCACAAGGCAGCCGGGCTGCTGGCGCGACTCTCGACCCTGACACCCGTGGCCGACGAACGTGATGGCCTGACCTGGCACAACGTGATCAGCGCAACGATGGCCAGTGGCGGCCGGGCTCGCAACATCATCCCCGACGAGCTCGAGCTGAACCTGAATCATCGCTTCGGGCCGAGCACCAGCGTGGAAGCAGCCAAAGCGAATTTGACGGCCCTGGTAGCAGGCGAAGCCGACCTCGAATTCGTCGACGTTTCCCCGTCGGCGCCGCCACTCCGCGCGCACCCGCTCGTCGCCGCGCTGGCAGAGAGCGGCGTGCTCGCCGTCGAACCGAAGCAGGCGTGGACCGACGTGGCGCGCTTCGCGGCGCTCGGCGTACCGGCCGTCAATTTCGGCCCGGGTGTGCAGGCGCAAGCTCACCAACGGAACGAGTGGACGCTGCTCTCCCAGCTCGACGTGGGCTTGGCCGTTCTCGAACGCTGGCTGGCTCGGATCGGTGCAGGGTCGGCATGAAGGTGCGCGCCGGTCAGCTCCTCGTGCTCGCCGCGTTGGCAGCAATCGCGTGTGAGCCGCGCTCGGCCAAGAGCAGCCGTGGTCGCAGCGACGCAATCTCCAGCGCTAGCACCGAGATGAGCGGACCGTCGCTGTTCTCCAGCGAAACGCTGTCACCTGCCTTGCGAGCTCTGCGAGCCAAGGCCGACGGCAAGTGGCTGCGGCTGGAGATTCGTGCGCGCGACATCGTGCTCCAAGCTCAGGACCCGCGCAGCTCGAGCGCAGTCGTCGAATACCACTACCGCGATGGCGCAGTCGGAGAGCCCGAACAGGCCAAGGTTCGTGGCAAAGGTCTGCTCGCCGACAACCTGTTCGATGTGGCCGACGTGAAGCTCGAAGCCATTCCGGAGCTCGCGCGCGAAGCCGTGCGTCGCATCGACTCCGAAAACGGCAGCGTCGAGCTGGTGCTGGTGCGGCGCGACTTACCCGAGCGCGACGAGGTCAGGGTGCGCGTGTACGTCCAAAGCCCACGCCAGGGCGCCTATTTGGACGCCGACAAGAGTGGGCAACCGCTCTAGCGAACGCGGCATAAGTCATTGATATCAGTAGTATTTCAGGAGCCGCGCGGGCGCCTGTAAGTTACCCGGCCAGTGGCGCGTTCTTCGAGCAACCCAACGCTCGAAAGGAACGCTCATGACTTCGCTCTCCCGCACCTTCGTCCCCTGCTTCGGCTGTGCTGCCCTGGCCCTCGTCGCCTGCGGAGGGCCAACCGCGCACGAAGCCCCGCACACGGCCAGCAGCGCGCCGTCGCGCCCCGGAGTTGCGGCGGAGAGCAGCTTCAGCGAACAGCCTTCGGCGCGCGCCGAGAAGAGCGCAGCCCCTGCGCCCGCGCCCGCGGCCGCATCGCGAGACGAGTCTGCCAGCGCCGGCGCCGATCGCGCCTACCAACCCGCGCCAGAACCCGAGCGCCCGGGGCTCGGCACGGAGTGGGGCGAGACGCGCGAGAGTCGTGTGTCGTCGGCCCCGTTCGAGCGACAAGACTTCGGTACGCCGCTGTCGACGTCGAGCTTCTTCTACAACGACGAATCGGGCGTGCGCGCGTCGCTGGGCGCCGATTACTGGAATCGCCGCACCGACGGCATCAGCGCGGCGCGCGGCGCGATCACCATCCGCCTGATCGACGCGCAGGGTAATCCCCTGCCTACGTTCTCGACCGGTGGCCGCAGCTATGTGCAGGGCCACGACGGCGCGCGCTACTCGATTCGCATCCAGAATCAGAGCGGCGCCCGCTTCGAGGCGGTGGCGAGCGTCGATGGCCTCGACGTCATCGACGGAGAGCCGGGGTCGTTCGAGAAGCGCGGCTACTTGATTCAACCTTGGTCGACGCTCGACATCGACGGTTTTCGGCGCAGTGAAGACGAGGTCGCTGCGTTCCGCTTCGGTCGCGTCAAAGACTCGTACGCCGCCAAGCGGGGCAGCGATCGCAACGTCGGTGTGATCGGTGTGGCGGTCTTCCAAGAGCGGGGCTCGAGCTGGCCCTGGACCGAGCGCGAGCTCGAGCGCCGCAACTCGGCCGACGCTTTCCCCGGCCGCTTCGCGCGTCCGCCGGGCTACTGAGAAAAGGCTTAACCGCCCCGAGCGGGGCGGACTAGCCTGAAGGCGTGCTGCGCCGGGAAGTACTCAGCAGTTTGGGCATGGTCGCGCTCGCTCCACTCGCCTGCAAGCGAGGCGACTCGAGCGCC
>JBEHXA010000549.1:0-5303 GCA_048498935.1 Myxococcota bacterium | reverse complement strand
CGCTGCGCCGCGTCGACGAAGTGGTCGACAAGCTCGACGACTTTTTGCCGCCCAAGTACCGCGTGCTCACGGTGCTGCTGAAGGCGCTCCGCACCAAAGAAGGCCTGACCGTGAGCGCCGAAAAGCTCCGCCAAAAGCAGGGCGCGGCCGCGCGCCGCGGCAAGGCGCTCGACGCCGCGGCTTACGCGCTCCGGGCCGAGCTCGCCAGCCCCGAAACCGCGCGCGCCTACTTCAAGACGCGACTAGCGAGCGATGGCTGACGTGGCGCTGCACCTCGAGCTCGGGGAGCTGCTCTACCGCACGCGCGGGCGGGACTGGGACTATGCCTTCCTGCTTCAGCCGGAGCCCGTCGTGAGCGAGGGCTGGTACGGGATCCACCGGCGCATCTTCAGCAGCATCGAACCGAGCGCGACACCGAGTCTCCTGCGCGGCGAGCTCGGGATTGGCACGGGTCTACCCTTCTTCGCCACCGCCTTCACCGACGGGTCTCGTCGCGACTATCAGGCGCGCCCCATCGCCCACTACCTGACCTGGCTCGGACGAGCCGCCGAAGCAGCACCGGGGCTCAGCTTCGGGCCGGCGCTCGTGACGGCTCTGGCGCCGGCGCTCGACGCGGTCTTCGAGCTCGGCCCCCAATTGATGCGACCCGGCGAGGAGAGGCCGCTCGACAAGCTGATCCGCAGCCGGTTTCAGGCGGCCCTGCAAGCGCAAGCCGTCGAGCTCGCAGCAACGCCAGGCCTGCCCCTGCGCTGGCTCGGTACGCTTCCGGTGTGAGCGCAGACGTCTACTTCGGGCCGAGGCCGCGTAGAATCGCCTCGAAGTCCCGATCCATCACGGTCTTGCGCCCCGCCGTGGCCGCGTGATCGGCGGCCAGGTTACACAGCTTGCGCAGGTGATCGGAGAGCACGTCGATGGCCCCGTCCGACGTGCTCATGCCCGAGCGCGCCTTGACGTAAGCCTTGAGCTTGCTGACCACGACCAGCACGTCCTTGGGCAGGTCGTCGCCCGCCAGCCCCACGATGCGACGGCCCTTCTCGGTCGAGTCCGACATGTTTGGCTCCTGCTCCTGCGCGCCACGCTCGTTCTCGCGCTCCGCTTCCTCGGCGAGCTCGAGCTGGTAGGCCTCGCGCGTGGGCGCTTTGGTCTTTTCCGCCCAGGCGTCGCGATGACGCATCATCGGTACGTGCGCGTCCCAGCACGGCACCGAGCAAAAAAACAGCCCGGTGCGCTTGCGATTACAGGTGGAGACGCTGCAGCGATAGTAATCGGCCGAGAACGCAATCGGTCGTTTGCATTCACTGCACAGCTTGTAGTGCTGCGGCATCTCGTCGCTGTCGTTCAAGCGGGCCGAGCCTCACACGAAATACGACCTTGAGCCAAGCTCGCGCGCGCGGAAAGGATTGCGATCTGCGCGTTTCCCGCTCAGAATTACGGGACACGGCCGGCGTCCCGCCCATGAAAAAAACCGTCGCCTTCGGTGAGATCCTGCTCAGGTTGAGCCCTCCCGCCAACGAACGCGTCCTGCAGTCTTCGCAGCTGAACGCGACGTTCGGCGGCGGTGAGGCCAATGTCGCGCTGAGCCTGGCTCGCCTGGGGCTCGACAGCCACTTCGTCACGCGCCTACCCACCCACACGGTGGGTGAAGCGGCGCTTCGCGCGCTCCGCGCCGAAGGGGTGGACACGAAGCACATCGTCCGTGGCGGCGACCGCGTCGGCATCTATTTTGCGGAGAACACGGTCGAGCCGCGCACGCCGCTCATCGTCTACGATCGCGCCAACTCATCCGTCACGGAGCTCGAGCCCGCAGCGGTGGATTGGGATCGTGTCTTTTCGGGCGCGCACTGGTTTCACGTCAGCGGCATCACGCCGGCGCTCGGTCCCAAGCCGCAAGCCTGCACCTTCGCGGCGCTCGAAGCAGCCAAGCGCGCGGGCGTGAGCGTGAGCTTCGGCGTGCACTATCGGGCAAAGCTGTGGTCGCCGGAGGAAGCGCAGCGCGTGCTGCGTCCGCTGCTCGGCTACTGCGACATCGTCTTCGCGAACGAGGACGACATTCGCTACGGCCTGGGCATCGCGCGCGCTCGTGAGCGCTCGGGTGAAACGGGCAGCGGCGAAAGCTACCGGCAGGTTGCCGAGCGCGTGGCCGACGAGTTCAACATTCAGATGGTCGCGATGACCGTGCGTGAAACCGTGTCCGCGAGCGAGACTCGCTGGAGCGGCCTGCTCTACGAGCGCGGCAGCAACACCTTGTTCGAAAGCGCGCATTATCCGGTGGCGCTGGTCGAGCCGATCGGCGCCGGCGACGCCTTCGCCGCCGGCCTGATCTACGCGGTGCTGGCAGGCCGCTCCGCTGAGCGTGCGCTCTCGTTCGCCGTAGCGGCCGGCGCCCTCAAGCACACCATCCCGGGCGACTACAACCGAGTCACCGCCGCTGAAGTCGATCGCCTCGTCGCCGGCGAAGCCAGCCTGCAGCGTTGAGCTCAGCTCGCGCTGGGCGAGTAATGGTGCTCGAGCGCGTCGAGCAGCCCTTCGACCGTGTACACGTCGGCTTGCAAGGTCGGCTTGAGCCCGACCGATTCGAGCGTCCGTGACGTAACCGGGCCGATGCTGGCGAGTGTGATACGCGAGAGGAGCTCACGGCCGCGTTCGCCCAGCGCCTCGAGCGTGGCAGTCACGGTCGAGCTCGACGTAAACAGCATGGCGTCGACCTTGCGTTGCTCGATGCCCAGCGCCAGCTCGTCACCCGAAGCGCCCAACGCGCGCGTCTGGTAAGCGGTCACCACGTCCACTTCGGTGCCGCTCGCTCGCAGCGCGTCGGGCAACACGTCGCGCGCAACCTCGGCTCGCAGCAACAGAGCGCGACGGGGCACGCCGCGCGCCAGCACGGCCGCCGCGAGCCCTTCACCCACGAACTCCTGAGCGACCACGTCGGCCTTGATGCCCAGCCGCTCCAGGGCCTCGCCCGTCTTGGGCCCGACCACGCCCACCAGCGCGTTGCCGAAGGCGCGCGCGTCGCGACCGGAGCGCGCCAGCTCGAGACGCAAGCGCTCGACGCCGTTGCTGCTCGTAAAGAGCACCCAGTCGTAGCTCGAAAGCTCGGCCACCGCGCGCGCCAGCCGCGCCTGATCCGGCGGCGGCACGATCTCGATCATCGGCAACACGAGCGCCGTAGCTCCGCGCTCGCGCACCGCAGCGGCCGTGTCTTTCGCCTGATCGGCGGCACGCGGGATGGCGATGCGTTTACCGGACAGCGGCCGCGAGTCGTACCAGGCGAGCTTTTCGCGTAGCGTGGCCACCTCGCCCACCAAAATGATGGCCGGGTTCGTGAGCCCGGCGTCGCGAGCCGCCTGAGCGATGCCGTCGAGCCGCGCCGTTACGACGCGCTGCTCGGGGCGCGCGCCCCAGTGAATCACCGCGGCCGGCGTAGCTGGTGATCGCCCGCCGTCGATGATGGCCTGCGTGATTTCGGCGATGCGCCGCATGCCCATCAGCACACAGATGGTGTCGGTCGCGGTGGCGAGCTTCTTCCACGACTCGGGCGACCACTCCTTGCCCGCGCGATCGCTACCGGTGATGAAGGTCACGCTCGACGAGAGCTCGCGATGGGTCAGCGGAATACCGGCGTAGGCGCTGGTTGCAACGGGAGACGAAACACCCGGGACGATCTCGAAGCGCACCCCCGCCTCGGCGAGCGCGAGCGCTTCTTCGGAGCCGCGCGCGAACATGAGCGGGTCGCCGCCCTTGAGTCTCACAACGCGTTTGCCTTGGCGCGAAAGCTCGATCATCTGCTGAATGATGGCGGCCTGCTCGGCGCTGTCCTCGCCGTAGCGCTTGCCAACGTTGCGTCGCTCCGCCGCAGGGCACGCGTCGAGCAGCGCCGGATGCGCCAGCGCGTCGTAAAGCACCACGTCCGCGCGCGACAGCACCGCCATACCCCGAACGGTGATGAGCCCCGGCTCACCCGCGCCAGCACCGACTAGCCAAACTTTTCCAGTGAGCCTTTTCGTCACCCCCCATGCTTACGACGAAACTCGGGCGTGAGGGTGCCGGCGGCCGCCATCGTGGCGTCTCGCCCCCGATTTCGGCGCCATGTCCCGTCAGAGGAACGATCACAAGTAGCTGTACTTTAATGACATTTGCGAGACCAATTGACCCCCGGTCCCAACAGCCGATGATTGTCCCACTCTGTGCGCCGGTGTGGCTCATAAGGCGACAGAGTAGGACGTTTCATCATGCAGGTCGAAGCGGGCGAAGCGGGAATCAACGCGGTACCGAGTGACCGTTGGTACGTAACGAACGGGGTGGTCGCAGTGGGCCCCATGACCTTCGAGCTGCTGCTGCGCGGCGTGGCGCACGGCCGCATCTCCAACGCTTCATTCGTGCGCCATGAGTCGTGGCAGGTGTGGCGACGGCTCGACGAGCTCGAGTCGCTGAGCGCGGTGCATCGCCGCAAGACCATCGACGATCTCGCCAACGCGAGCGCGGGTGTCGAGCAGCGCGCGCGCAGCGTGCTGAGCGAGCCGCCGCCCCCTCCGAGCGGCGAAGAGCTGTCGTCGCGCCCCGTCAACCTCGAGCCCGCTCAGCGCCAGAGCTTTCGCCCCGTGTCGGTGGATCCGGTCGGCGTGCTCTCGAACGCCGCCGAGCTCCAAGAAGCGCTCCTCCTCACCATCTCCACCGCCGTCGCGGCGGCCGCAGCCGACGTCGGTCTCGTGCACCGCGTGCGCGGCGACCTGAACGCTGCAGTCACGGTGGGCGGTCACGGCCCGGGCACGGAGTTGTTGCTCGGCGAGCGTCTCGCGCGCGAAGATCCCACGATGCTCGCCGCGCGCAGCGGTCGCACCGTGATCTCCGAGCCGCTACCCGGTGACGTCGCGCGCTACATGATCGGCCGCATCGCGCGCTGCCTCGCCGAGCCTGCCAGCGTCGCCATGGTGCCGCTCTTGCTCTACGGCGAGCTCGTCGCCATCTTCGAAATCGGCCGCCGCAATCGCCCCCTCCGCGCACACGAAGTCGCGCGCGTCGAAGACGTCGTCGAAGCCCTCGCCGAGCGCACCGTCGTCATGGGCTGGCTCGACTAAGGAACGCAGGTGCTGCCGGGCGGCGGTGCGGCGGTGCGGCGGCGCGGGCGGGCGGCGGTGCGGCGGCGCGGGCGGGGGGCGTGGCCGTGACCGGGCTGTCCGCGAGAAAGGGGGTTCGCCGCCGAAGAATCACTACGTGCACGTCTGAGGATTGATCACAAGTCGTCTTTCGCGGCGTTCCAGCCCTCTTCGAGCTTGATGAGGTCTTCAAATCCGCGCCCCAAGACG
>JBEHXA010000548.1:0-5305 GCA_048498935.1 Myxococcota bacterium | reverse complement strand
TTCGAACAACCCGAGCTCGGCATCAAAGGTGGACCCGAACCAGCGATCCAGCCCCTCCCGAACCTGGCAGTCGGGCACCCACTGCTATTTTGCCTGCCGGATGGGCGAGACGTCGTTGGGGCAATCGACTACGCGACCCCGGAACCGCGCGCCAGCATGCATGAACCGCCGGAATCGGGTGACATCGGCGCACCTGTGCTGGTCGATGGCGGTATCGCCTTCCAGGTCGCACATGTCGGCGATCAGGGCGCGGTATTGGTGCCTACGAATGGCCTGCCGGTGCTCTTACGCACGAGCGCGCGGTGGCTCGAGGCGCTACGAGCGGCGGTGAGGTTCGACGAGTTGCTGGTGTCGCGCGCTAGCGCGGACGAGGTCTCGCAGCTGCGGTCGGAAGTTCTCGAGGCGAACGTCTTCGGCCTCGAAGAAGAGGACGTTACTGCTCTCTGGAAGAGCAAGCGACCAGGCAGGCGCTGGCTTGCCCTCGTCGCGATTCTTATGCACCAAATCCGCTCGCAAGCTCACTGCGTCCAAGAGGCACTGCGTGAGCCTCACAATCTTCACGAACGCGCACAAGCTGAGGTAACGGCCGCCGCTCTCGAGCTGCGAGCCGAGGTGCCAGCGAAGCCCGCGCCCTGGCTCGGGATCTTGGGGGAGCTTCCCTGGCGGCTCTGGCCGCCGGGTGCGGTGCTGAGTGTCAGCTTCATCCGAGGCGATCGCGCTCTCCATGAGCGCATTCTCGTAATCGCCAACGAGTGGAGCGAGCATGCAGCGCTGCGGTTCGAGCGCGCGGACCCCCGGCAGAGGGGCGTCATCCGCGTGGCATTCGAACGCGGGCAGGGGTCGTGGTCGAGTCACGGAACCGAGGCCGAAAGCATCAGGCTCAATGAGATGACCATGAACCTCGAGGTTACGCCGTCCACGCCCGACGACGAGCTGCGCAGCGTCGTGCTGCACGAATTCGGTCACGTCCTGGGCCTCGTCAATGAGGCGCAGAGTCCGCACGCTCGCATCGCCTGGAACGCTGAAGCGGCTTACGCGTGGGGCGAGGCCAATGGCATGGGACGCGAGGCGATCGACCGGAACCTGCTCGGCACCTACGTGCCGCCCCAGATGCATGGCTACCGCGAGTTCGATCGGCACTCGGTAATGTTCAACCCCGTATCGGTCGACTTCACGCTCGATGGTTTTTCGAGTCGACGCGCAACTCGACTTTCCGAATCCGACATGATGTTCGCGCGTCGGCTGTACCCGCAACCCGAGCCGTATCCCATGCGGCTCCCGGAAGGCGGCACGACTGAGCCTGGGCAAACGACCCTTTCCGGGCGTCGTGCCTTGGAAATCAGCGGGAAGGGCTTCCCCGGCCGACCCCTGCAGCTCGAAACTGTCTCCGAAGCAGAGCTTTGGCTGCAGCTCCACGATCACCGCGTGGTTACCGAGCCCGGACAGAGCCTGGTCGACGTGCCTGACGACGAGCGTCGCGTCGTCGTCGCGGCCCGCGAGCCGTTCGCTGAAGCCAATGTGAGCCTGCGCTTCGAAACAGCTCGACGCGGTGACGAGGTGCCTTCCAACTCCGGCGGCCTCAACATCCTTCGGCGACGCTTGCGACAATCCGCGATTCCCGCGCGCCAAAAATACGATCAACCGCTGTTCGGCGTCTGGCATTTGAACGACTTTGGCAAGCGCGCGCGCAGTCCACAGGCCATCACACTCATCGCCGAAGTGCTCAGGCGCTTCGACTTCACGTTGATCGACGAGGTTTACGACGTCGCCGAAATGGATAGAGTCTTGGAGGTGCTGGGACCCACATGGCGTCTCGCGTCGAGGCGGGCAAGCTCGCGGTTCGGCCAGCCCGTTGTCATTTACGACAGTGCGGCCGTCAAACCGATCGCGCACCAGGAAATGTCCGTCGAGGAGCGACACTCGTCGCTCGAGCCACACCTCGCCGGCGTCTTCGAAGCAGGCGGAATCCGGCTCCGCATCATCCACGTTGCGCCGTCACGTGACAGCAGTGAGAGCATCGCACGCTCGTTGATCGAGCTGCTGCAGCCCGCGCGGCGCGCTCCGGGACGGGTGTACGAGCTCACGTTGGTGGCTGGGTTCATGGGCATCGAAGGGCCCGAGAGCTCGGCGTTGAGCCTGCTTGCCGAAGCCGACATCGAGATCCCGACGCCGCTCACGCGGCACGGAGACAATCCCGCGTTCGATCAGATCGCGATTTACCCGAAATCGCACTTCATCACGGGCACGGCCGGCCTCGTCGACCTCTATCAAAATAGCCCGCGCGCGCTCTTCTCGGGCAGCGAGGTCACGAACGAAGAGGCCGTGGCTCAGCTGTCCCTGCGTTCGCCCGCCTGGGCGCTCGTGGTGCGGCCGCCGTAGCGCGTTTGTTACGGCGCGCGGTCGACGAAGCTGGGGGAGGCGGCGAGTTGGGCGAAGTAGTCGAGTAGGCCAGATTCGCCGCGGGCGAAGGCGGCGCGCGCGTCTTCGGCCAAGCAGGTGCGGCCGCCGGCGCCCGCGAATGCGTAGGCGGCGACCAGGCCGCTCACGCAGTCGGCCACTTCTGGTTGGTTGGCGAGCTGCGTGACCAAGTCTTCTTGGCCGTCGAACGTGAATGCCAGCTCGCCGTCGGGATAGCTGAGCGCTCGGCCTGAAGCGTCGATGGCGAGCCCCTGCTCGTCGGAGCGGTAGCGGCCGGCTTCGTCGAAATGCTCGAAGCCGAAGCCCAGCGGATCGAAGTAGCGATGGCACGCCGAGCAGCCGCCCTTACCACCGTGAGAAATCTCGTAGCGCTCGCGGGTCGTCTTTGCGCCGGGCGCCGGCGCTTCGAGCGTCGGGATCATCGCGATCGGCGTCGGCTTTTGGTGGCACATCAGGCGCTCGTACAGGACGAGGCCTCGCAGGGTGGGGGAGCTCGAGTCGGCGTGCGCGCTGCCGGCCAAAATCGAGCCCTGCGCCAACAAGCCCAAGCCTTGCCCGGCCGGGCGCTGCGCGAGCACGAATGCGGCGCCCGTCGCGCTGCCAAACCCGTACAGGCGCGACAGGTTCGCGTCCACGAAGGTGTAATTGGCCGTCAATAGCTCGCGCACGCCGCCTTGACGCGTGACCACCGCCTCTTCCAAGAAGCGCTTGGTCTCTTCCTGCATCGAGCCGCGCAGCGTCTCGAAGTCGGTCACGGTCGTCTTGGTCTTCGAAGCCACGCGCCCGTAACCGGACCACTCCGCCAAGAACTGATGCAGCTGCTCGCGACCACCGGGGCTAGCCAGCAGCTGTTTTGCCACTGCGACACGCGCTGGCCCGGTCGCGAGCTCGCCGCGCTGAGCCGAATCGAGCAGCTCCGCCGACGGCGGGCCACCGCTGAACGTGTAGCTGAGCTCGCTCGCGAGCTCGTAGCCGTCCAGGTGCCCCGCGCTGCCGAGCTCCGAGCGATACACGGCGTTCGGTGACTGAATCAGGCTGACCAGCAGCCAGCGCGCACCGGTCGCAAAATCACTCTTACTGGCGATGCTCGCCCCGAGCGCTCCGTACTCGGAAACCTCGGTGGCACTCAGAGGGCGACGAAATAGCTTCGCTCCTACGCTTTGCGCGAGCTGTTCGGCGCACGCTTGCCCAGCGCCTGCATCGGCGGCGCACGCCGCCAATGACGCCAAACCGCCTTGAACGAGCGCGTCGGCCACGTCTTCGGCAGTGCCGAGCAGCTCTTGCGCGGTTTGGCTTGCAACCAGCAGGGTGCGCGCGTCGTTCGAAAAGCCGAGCGGCGAAACCGGATCGGCGCCGAGCCGCACCGACCAAGTCGTGGGCAGCGTCGGAAACACGGCGCGCAGCGTGCGCTCGAGCTCGCGTGCGGTGAGGCGCCGCAACTGTGGCGGCGCCAGCTGCGAGGTTTCGCAACGAGCCGCGACTGCATCGCGACCGAGCTCGGCCGTACTTGGCCCGCCGGCACTGCCAGGCGGCGGAGTGCTGCTCGTGCCTGCTTGACCCGACGGAGCGTCGATGCCGCCATCGCCACCTTGGGCGCTGCAGCCCAGCGCCAGCAAGAGGCCGCCACAAATCGCGTTCGTGAGCTGGCTCGCTCTCACGCTTTGAGCTCCGCGATGGGTTTGGCCGCGACGCTACCCATGGACGTGATTGGCGCCCCCATGGCTTCGGCGAACGTGGCGAGCAAATCGGTGTGCAGCGCCGAGACCCTCGCGATGCCGGCTGCAGGCTTGAGGTAGCCGCCCGCTCCGCCAATGAGCACCAGCGGCAAGCTGGTCGGCTTCTCCACGCCCTCGATCCAAACGCTCGAAGCGTCGGAGTTGTGATTCGCGCCGTCGGAGACTTCGCTCAATACGGCGACGAGCGTGTTGTCGAGCACGGTGTGCTCGGGATCTTGCGGGTCGGTTTGGTTCAGAGTCGCCAGCAGCTTTTCGGCTAGGCGAGAGTAGAACCAGCGCTGCACCACGCCGAACTCGGCGCGGCCTGCGGCATCCCACGAGTGCGAAATCGGCTCGTGGTGTCCCTTTGCCACACCGGGGCCTCCCGCGAAGCCCATGTTCAGGTCGGCGTTCACGTACATGTTCTGCAGCGTGATCACGCTCGCGGTGCCGCACACGAGCGCGTGCGCTGCCACCTCGAGCTGCGCGTCCAGCACCTTGCCGAGCTGAGAGGGGTCGAGCACGTCCGCACCCGTTAGCGCGGCCAGCGACGGCAAATCCGGTCGCGCATCGCAGCTGACCTGCGCTGGGGCGGTTCCACCCGCTTTCAATTTGCGGATCGCGTCGAGATGAATCGCGAGCTTGGTCTGCTCGTCCGTGAGCGCGGTGGTGGCCGCCTGGAGCTTCTCGAGCTCTCGCTCGGTGAGCCCCAGCGCTTCGCTCCGAAACGCGGCGGCGTCGGTCGGCGCGCTTGGATTGCTCCCGCCACCGAGCCCTTGAAACAGCACATCTGCAGCGCGCGCCGGATCCGCTTCCGGCCTCACCCACGAGCCGTGCTTCGCCAAGAACGAATCCGAGGTGAAACCCGAGCCTTTGGCGTACGGAATGGTGCCGAGCACGTGCGCGGTGGTCCCGAGCGCCGAGGCGATCAAGCCGTCGATCGAGTCGGAATCGCCGCCGTCGGGCCCGCCGGTGAGCATCGCGCGGATCGCAGCATGATTGTTCGCGCCGTTCATGCCGATGCCACGCAGCACCGACACCTGTGCAGCGTACGGAGCCAACGGCCCCAGCACGCCTTGACCACCGAGGTCGAAGTCGAAGGTGCCGCCGTTCTCGGTCGGATCGAAATGCTCGACCGGCGCGCCGTGCGGCAAGTAGAAGAGGAACAGGCG
>JBEHXA010000547.1:0-5316 GCA_048498935.1 Myxococcota bacterium | reverse complement strand
GAAGTTTTGTTTTGACGGCGGCCTCGCCGATCAGGACCAGCGCGCGGCCTTTGGCGCGCAGCGCGTCGACGAGCGGCTGGTAGGAGCCGAGCTTGTCGCGACCACCGGCGATCAAGACGCCGCGCGGCTCGCTCAAGCCGAGCAGCGCGGTCAGCGCGGCACCGACGTTCGTGCCCTTCGAGTCGTCGTAAAAGCGCACACCGCGCAGCTCGCTCACGAGCGCCATGCGGTGCGAAAGCGGCTGAAACGCCGCGAGCGCCTGGCGGATCGCCGCGCTGGGGGCCGAGAGCGTGCGCGCCGCCGCCACCGCGAAGGCGGCGTTCGTGTGATTGTGCAGCCCGTGCAGCCGCGTGCCCGCGAGCTCGAAGCGCTCGCCGCTCGCCTTCTCGACGATGCCGCGATCCACCACCGCGTAGTCGGCGCCGGCTCCGCCGATCTCGACGACCTGTGCCCCGCCCCGCAGCGCTTGGCGACGACACTCCGCGTCGCCTTGCGGCACGAGCGCGAAGTCGCCCGTGCCCTGGCCGACGAACGCGTTGCCCTTGGCGTCGGCGTAGTCTTGAAAGCTGGCGTAGCGGTCCAGGTGATCTTCGGTGATGTTGAGCAGCAGGCTCGCGCGAGCCTTGAGGCCCGGCGCACGCTCCAGCTGGAAGCTCGAGACCTCGAGGACCGCGGCGTCGAGCTCTTGCCCCACCGCATCGGCCGCCGGAGTGCCCAGGTTGCCTCCCACGAACACGCGCAGCCCGGCTGCCTTGAGCAGGTCGCCTAGCAGCGTGGTGGTGGTGCTCTTGCCGTTGGTGCCGCCCACCAGCAACAGCGGCGCCGTGATGAAATGAGCCGCCAAAGCGAGCTCGCCCCAAACCGGCACGCCGGCCTGCTCGGCCGCCGCCAGCGCAGGAAAGGTCGGCACGCCCGGTGAAACTACGATCAGGTCGGCGCGCTCGAAGGCCACGCCGCCATGCCCGCCGACCACGACTTCAGCCGGCAAGGCCGCCACGTCGGGCGACAGCTTGTCGGCCGTAGCGCTATCGGTAGCGACCACGCGCGCGCCGCGGGCCGCACACAGCCGAGTGGCAGCCATGCCGCTCTTGCCGAGGCCCACCACGATCACATTTTTTTCGGTGAGGATCATGGCTTAGCGCAGCTTGAGCGAGGACAACGCGACGAGCGCCAGCAAGAACGAGATGATCCAGAAGCGCACGATGATGCGCGGCTCGGGCCAGCCCTTCTTTTCGTAGTGGTGATGGATGGGCGCCATCAAGAACACGCGCTTGCCGAACAGCTTGAAGCTGACGACCTGCGTGATGACGCTGGCTGCCTCGACGGTGAAGATGCCGCCGAGCACGATGCTCAAAAGCTCGGTCTTGGTGAGCACCGCGAGCATGCCGAGCCCGCCGCCAAGCGCCAGCGAGCCCACGTCGCCCATGAAAACTTGGGCGGGATAAGTGTTGTACCAAAGGAAGCCGGTACCGGCCCCGATCGTGGCCGCCGCGAAGATCGACAGCTCGGTCATCTCCGGAATGCCGGCGATATCCAGGTACTGAGCGAGCGGGCGACCGAACAGCACCGAGCCGGCCACATAGGCCCAAATCAGGTACGTGCCGGCACTCATCATCACCGGGCCGATCGCCAGGCCGTCGAGGCCGTCGGTGAGGTTCACGGCGTTGCTCATCACCACCACGAACAGCACCGCGAACAGCACGTAGAGCCAAATCGGCAGCTCCACCGGGTGCTTGTCGAAGGCCAAGAACGGGATCGCGAGGCGGGCGCGGATTGCCATCCAGCCCTTGGGCAAGTCACTGCCCATGAACAGGTAAGCCATCGCGAAGCCGCCGATCGTGAACTGACCGAGCAGCTTGTAGCGACCGGGCAAGCCGCGCGTGTTCTTGCCCATGATCTTCATGCGGTCGTCGATGAAGCCGACTGCGCCGTAGCCGGCCGTCACGATCGCGGTCGCCAGCACGAACACGTTGTGCACGTCGGCCCACAGCACGGTGGGAACGAGCACGCTGAGCAGGATGAGCGCGCCGCCCATGGTGGGCGTGCCCTTCTTGGCGAAGTGCGACTCGGGGCCTTCTTCGCGGATAATTTGGCTGATCTGCTTGCCCCGCAGCTTCTTGATGAACCAAGGCGCCACGAAGAACGAGATCATCATGGCCGTGATGGTGGCCATGATCGCGCGAAACGGCGTGTAGCGTAGGACGTTGAGCCAGCTGAGCCACGACACCTTGTGGCTCAGTGGGTAGAGCAGCTCGTACATCATGCCGCCTGCCCTCCCTTCGGACCCAGCGCCGCGACCAGCCGCGCCACCACGCGCTCGGCTCGCACGCTGCGCGACGCCTTGATCAGCACTACCGCTTTTTCGGTCAAGCGCTCGAGCAGCAGGTTCGCCGCCGCTTCGGAGTCGCTGGCAAACTCGCAGTGGGTGCCGCGCGCGCGCGCCGACTCGACCACGAACCGAGCGTCGCCCGCGACGCCGAGCAGGAGCTCGGGCGCATGCGCCGCCGCTACCTCGCCCAGCTTGTGATGAAGGTCGGCCGACAGTGCGCCGAGCTCTCGCATCTCGCCCAGCACGAGCACCAGCTTGGCGCCGCGCTGATCGGCGAGGGTGCGCGCGGTGCGGACGGAGCTCGCAGCGCTTTCGGGGTTCGAATTGTAGGTATCGTCGAGGAGCAAGATGCCGCCCGTTAGCTCGACCGGACAAAGCCTGCCAGTTTCGCTCGCCACGGCCGACGCGAACGCGGCGTCCAGGGTCGCGGCTGAAAGCTCACGGCCGAGCAGAGTCTCGACCGCGCAGAGCGCTGCACAGGCGGCGTAAGCGCCCGCATCACCTAGCGTTTGGGTGCGAAAGCGCGTGCTCACCGTGCGACCGGCGAGCCGGCGCTCGACCTCGAGCTGCGAGCCGCGCTCGGTCGTGGCGAGCACCCGAAAACGATATTCGGCCGAAGCTTGCTGGCCGTAGCCGACGCGCTGGCCCGGCGCCAGAGCGAGCTGGCGAGCTACCCGCTCGTCGTCCACATTGCCGATTGCGACGCTGCCGGCGCCGAGCGTTCCGAACAGCGCGCCCTCTTCGGCTTCGACACCGTCGAGGTCGCCGAGCCCCTCGGTGTGCTCGTAGCCGATCAACGTGAGCACGCCCACGTCGGGCGCGCTCATTTCGGTCAGCGTGCGGACTTCGCCGGGCTGATTCGTGCCGAGCTCGACCACGCCCCAGCGCTCGCGCTCGGACAGCGACAAGAGCACCAGCGGGACGCCGATCAGGTTGTTGAAGTTACCGCGCGCGTAGTGGACCGCGCCCGGTTCGGCGGCTTCCAGCAGCGCCGAGAGCGCTGCGCGCGTCGTCGTCTTCCCCGCCGAGCCTGCGACGGCGATGAGCTTTCCACCCCAGCGTTTGCGGCTCAGCTGGCCCAGTGCGCCGAGCGCCGCGAGCGTGGACGTCACGCGCACGGCCGGGAGCGGCGTCGCCACCTCGCGCTCGACCAGCACGGCGGCTGCGCCGCGAGCCTGAGCCTGCGCGACGAAGTCGTGCCCGTCGAAGCGCTCGCCGCTCAAGGCCACGAACAGCGCACCGCTCAGGTCAGCGCGCGAATCGGTCGAAACCCCGCGCACCCGTTGCTCGGCAGCCCCGCTCAGCACGCCGCCGGTGACGCGCGCCACGTCGCGCAGCGAGAGCTCGAAAGCATTGGTCGGCAGTGCAGCCGCCATCAGCCGTCTCCTCGCTTGCCGGAGCGCCGCGCCGCGAGCGCGCGCTCTGCCTCTTCGCGATCGTCGAAGTGCCGCTTCTGGGCGCCGATGATCTGGTAGTCCTCGTGCCCCTTGCCCGCAATGAGCACCACGTCGCCCGGCAGTGCCTCGAGCACGGCTTGCTCGATGGCGCGCGAGCGATCCAGCTCGACCACGTAGCGGGCCGACGCAGCTTTCAGGCCCGGCAGGATGGCGTCGACGATCGCGCTCGGCTGCTCGCTGCGCGGATTGTCGGACGTCACGAAGCAAAGGTCGGCGCCTCGCCCGGCTGCTTCGCCCATCGGGGCGCGCTTGCTGGGGTCGCGATCGCCGCCGCAACCGAACACGCACAGGATGCGACCGCTCGCTTGCCCGGCGCCGCCCCACTGCCCGCGCAGCGCTTCGAGCACGCGAGCGAGCGCGTCCGGCGTGTGCGCGTAGTCGACCAGCACCGTGACGTCGTCACCCGACTGACCCACGCGTTCGAGCCGTCCCGGCACCTGGGGCGTCTGCGACAGCGCCGAGGCCGCCGCTTGCGGGTCGATGCCGACGGAGAGCAAAACGCCCAGCGCCAGCAGCAGGTTCTCCAAGTTGTGCTCACCGAGAAGTGAGCTCTGGAGCTCGCAGTCGCCGTGCGGCGTTTCAAGGCTCGCCCGGATACCGCTCGCCGAAACCTCGGCGGTGCGCGCGTAGATGTCGGCCGGCGCGCTTCGCGCCACCGTGAGCAGCCCCGAGGCGATGCGGCTCGCCAGCTCGCGCCCAAACGCATCGCCCACGTGAATCACCGAAGCTTCGGGGGAGAGGCGCGTGAACAGCTGAGCCTTCGCTTCTGCGTAGGCTTCGAAGGTGCCGTGAAAGTCGAGGTGGTCCTGGGTCAGGTTGGTGAACGCCGCCGTCTTGAAGCGGAGCCCCGACACGCGCTCCTGCACCACCGCGATGCTCGAAACCTCCATCACCAGGTGGCTGCCACCCGCGTCACGCACTTGCTTGAGCAGGCGTGAGATCTCGTCGGCTTCCGGCGTGGTGAGCGAGCCACCGAGCCCCTGCCCGGCCATCGCGAAGCCGAGCGTCCCGAGCCGCGCCGGCCGAGCGCCCGCGCCCGCCAAGCCCTGCTCGATCAGGAACGTCGAGGTGGTCTTGCCGTTGGTGCCGGTCACGCCGATCACGTCCACCGCGCGGCTCGGAAAGCCGTAAACGGCCTCCGCCGCGAGCGCCAGGCCACGCTTGGCGTTCGCGACCTCCAAGACCGGCAAGCGCGTCGCCGGCAGGGGCTCGCCGCGCTCGACCAGGAGCGCTCGCGCTCCCTTACTGGCGGCTTCGAGCGCGTGCTGGGCACCGCTCGTGCGCTGGCCCGACCGCGCCACGAACAGCTCGCCCGCCTCGACGCGCCGCGAGTCCTGACGGACGCCGCTGACCCGCACCTCACCGTCGCCGACGACCCGCGGCGCGAGCTCCGCCAGCGCGCCGCCGAGCTCGTTCAAGCTCAGCCCTCCTTGCGCGGCGTCTCGTTCCAAGGTCATCGCGAAGTCCTTCATGAAGCGGGCTCGAACACCAAAGCGAGGGTTGCACCCTTCTCCATCACCTGACCGGGGC
>JBEHXA010000546.1:0-5332 GCA_048498935.1 Myxococcota bacterium | reverse complement strand
GATCAGGCGGTCGACACGGCGTGCGCTCACCGGGTCGAGGCTGGTGGTGGGCTCGTCGAACAGCACGTAGCTCGGCTGCATGCACAGGGCGCGGGCGATGGCGACGCGCTTCTTCATGCCGTCGCCGAGCTCGTTGGGAAAGCGCTCGGCGAACTTACGCATTTGCACGCCGTCGAGCAGGGCGAGCGCCTCGCGCCGGGCCGCCTCCTCGCCGAGGCCGCGGTGCTTGCGCAGCGGTAGCGCAACGTTGTCGACGCAGGTCATGGAGTCGAACAGCGTGGAGTGCTGGAAGACCATCGCGCACTTCTTCCGCACCGCGTACATCTGCCGTTCGTCGAAGCCCGAAACCTCCTCGCCATCGAGCCAGATTTCGCCGCTGTCGGGTCGCAGCAAGCCGATCAGCTGCTTGATCAGCACGCTCTTACCGACGCCCGACGCGCCGATCACGAAAAACACCTCACCGGCCTGAACGTCGAAGCTCACGCCGTCGAGGATGCGCCGATCGCCGAAAGACTTTTTGACGTCTTGGAACGAGATCACGGTCGGGTGGGGCGCCTACTCTGCCAGATTTGACGCCCGACCTAGAGCAAAGTAGCGGGTTTGCCATGGGTTTTCTCGTATGGCCGAGCGCGCGGCGATGGCTGGCGGCGGGTGGAGGCGTGGCGCTGGCATGGACCGTGGCTTGCTCGGGGAGTGGCAAGAAGGACGCCGAGTCCGCGGCAGGCGACCAGGACGGTCCGCCGCCGCCCTGTGCGAAAAACGAGGTGCGTGAATACTTTTGCGACGACCTCTTACCCTTCAACGCGGAGCGGGCGGCGCCCGAGCCGTACCAGACGTGCCCCAGCACGCTCGGCGTGAAGGGCAGCATTTTCCCGGCGACTTCCAGCGTGGGGCGCTTCGATGTGCCGCGCACCGAGTGGACGCGCAAGCGCGTGCCGCCCGGCCATGCCTGCTGCTACTCGTGGTGCTCCACGCTCCCGGTGGCCGACGTCGACGACGTGGATCGCACCGCTTGCCAGCAACCCAATGCGATGCCCGAGCGGCTCTGCATCAGCGCAGCCGAGCACGGCGTCTCCGATGCAGCCCCGAGCCCGAACGAGGGCTGCACGGCCGCCATTGCGCCGCCGCCCGGCGTTGCGTTCACGCCGCCCAAGGCTGCCGCGCTCGACGTGAACGCGACGAACGAGCGCCGGGGGCAGGGGCTCTCGGAGTGCTGCTACGGCTGGTGCAGCAAGGCACCGCTCGGCACGGGCCTCGGCGCGAAGTAGCGCGCTCCGATGCGCTCCATCCGGCGAGTCGCCTTCTGCACGAGCCTCGTTGCCGTGGGGGCAATGTCGGCCGTGGCGCGCGCAGAGCCTAGCGCGCAGGCGAGCGCCGGCGACGGGCTCACGCGCGACGAATGGCGTCCTACCGACGACGAACGCCGTGCACCGCACCATGTTCGAAGCCTGGTCGAGATGGGCGCGGGCCTGGCGATCGGCACGACCGGCTACTGGTTGTTCAAAGACGCCAACGCGATCGACTGGGACAACCCCAACGCCAAGGGGCGCTTCACTGGATCAGCGTGGATTTTCGACAATAACCCGCTGAACGTGAACTTTCTCGGCCACCCGCTGTGGGGCGGGCTCTCCTACAGCTTTGCGCGCGCCAACCACCACAGCGTGCTCGGCGCGTACGGCTACGCCTTTTTGACCTCGTTCATTTGGGAGTTCGCCCTCGAATACAAAGAGAAGGTGAGCATGAACGACGTGATCGTGACGCCCACCACTGGCGTCCCGATCGGAGAGTTCTTTTACAAGCTCGGCATGTACCTCGACACGGGTGACGGGTCGTCGTTCGCGGTCGACGCGGCGCGCTGGGTGCTCGGGACGGGCGTTGCCGTCGACCGTGCCTGGGACGGTCGGGCCGAGCCGCGCGTGCGAACGCGCGATAATTTGGGTTTTTCTCGGTCGATTTGGCATCGGTTCGAGCTCGAGTACGGCACACAAGCGGTGGCGACGCCCGGCATCGATACGTACGCGCGTTACTTCGGCTCGCTCAACGCGCGCCTGGTGACCTTGCCCGGCTACCTGACGCCGCAGAGCTTTGGGCGTCCTTTTTACGCCGCGCAGTTTTCGCAATTCGAGCTCGCGATTGAAGGCTCGAGCTACGGCAGCGGGGTAGCGCTCGGCGCCGACACCACGCTCGCCGGCTACCACGCACAGCAGCTCACCGGTTCGCGCCTCGACGTGTCGGGGCAGGCGATCACGCTGGGGACGAGCCTCGGCTATCGCTATTTTCGCTCCAGCGCCAACCGCTACCAGAGCGTGGAAGAGGCGGTCGCCCTGCCGGAGCCGAAGCTCAGCTACCACGAGCCGAATCGACGCGAGCAATACGCGGCGCTCGATCTGCCGGGCATTGCCGCGGACTATTACTACCTGTGGGGTGCTTCTGGCGGGCTCGAGCTTTCGGGGCGCGTGCAGCCCAGCTTCGGTGGGCTGATGGCCAGCGCGTTCTACGATTTTTCGGCGGCCAACCTCGAACAAACGAGCAAACACATCCTGCACGGGCAGGGCTATTTCTACGGTTGGGGTCCGTCCTCGGCGCTCGACGCGCGGCTGTGGCTGGGCCCGTTGCGTGGTCGTTTTCGGCTGCTCTACGCGACTTATTGGTCGCAAGAGGGGATGGACCGCCACGCCGAGCAGCTCACGGTCGACGAGCCTGCGTGGGGTGACGTGCTGTTCTATTCAGGGTCGATCGGCGTGGCGCCCGGTAATGGGCAGGCCAGCCTGGGCATCGAGTGGGGCGTGCGGCGGTTTCGCTCTGAGGTGGGCCGCTTCGAGCGCACCGCGCGCTCCGAGCACACCGGCGTGACCGGGACTTGGACGTTCTAAGCGGCGCGAGCGGCTAGGGCCCGAGCAGCCAATAGCCGAGCGCGCTGAGCACGAAATTCAGCACGATCACCGCGAGGGAGGAGCCGACCACCGCGCGCGTCGTGGCGCTGCCGACACCTTCGGAACCGCCGAAAGCCGTGAGGCCGGCGTGCGCGCTGATGATCGGAATTGCGGCGCCGTAGGCGAAGCACTTGCTGAGCCCCACGGTCACGTCCGCGACGCCGACCAGATTCAGATTCAGGAAGGTGCGCGGGTTGAGGCCGAAAAAGGCCGAAGCCGTCCAAATGCCGGTCGCCACCGACACGCAGGCAGCGACCACCACCAGCAGCGCGAACATCGCGATACTGGCTAAAAACCGGGGACATACCAGCTGCTTGATCGGGTCGGCCCCGCACATGTAGAGCGCGTCGACCTGCTCGGTGACGACCATGGAGCCAATTTCGGCCGCGATGCCGGCACCGACGCGGGTCGCGAGCATCAGGGCGCAAATGCTCGCGGCCAGATCGCGAATGATGAGCTCCAAAAACGTGGCACCGAGCTGACTCAAGTCCGGCACCACGCGCTGCGTCTGCAGCCCGGCTTGATACGTGAGGATCATGCCGATGAAACCCATCACGATGCACAGAAAGACGAGTGAGCGATTGCCAATCTCGTACATTTGCCGCAGCACCGCGCCGCGCTCGAGCCCGCCTTCCAGGCAGCAGCGCACGGTCAGGCGCAAGAGGCGCCACAGCTCGCGGAACGTGGTAAGCAGGCCTGGATCGCCCGCGGAAGCCGAAGAAACGGAGTCGCTCATGCGATGGCGAAAGATAGCAAGTAGTCGATGACGAAGATGCCGGCGGCGCTCACCACGACCGCGGAGTTGACGGCGCGTCCCACTCCCGGGGCGCCGCCCTCGGTGGCCAAACCGAAATGACAGCTCGAAAGGGCGATTACGGCGCCGAACACCACGCTCTTGACCAAGCCGTGCACGATGTCCGAGATGCCCAGTAGGCCGCCGGTGAGGCCGTTGTAATAGACGCTGGTATCGACTCCGAGCAGCAGGCTACCGGCGTGCGCGGCGCCGAGCAGCGCGAGCGCGTTGGCCAAGATTGTCGAAAGAAATAGCGTGAGCACGATGCCGTAGAACCGCGGTGCCACGAGGTAACCGATGGGGTCGATGGCCATCGCGCGGAGCGCGTCGACTTGCTCGGTGACGGTCATGGTGCCGAGCTCGGCGGTGTTGTTGGCCCCGACCCGGCCCGAGATCATGAGCGCGGTGAGCAGCGGCGAAATTTCGCGCAGCGTGCCGAACCCCGTCGCCCAGCCGAGCAAACCCTGGGCGCCCAGGCGCTCGACCGTCGGCGCCGCCTGGATGACCATGATGCCGCCTACGAACAGCGCCGTGACGGCCACGATCGGCACCGAGCGCAACCCCATGCGGTAGAGGCTCCGCACCAGCTCGGCGCGGTCGACGCTGCCCTGTACCGTGCGAGCCACGATGCGGCCGAGGAGCAGGCCCTCGGCACCCACGACTGCCACGGCATCGGTAGCGCTGCCGAACAAGGCGGGGAGCGAGGCGGCGTCTGCCTTGGCCGGTGCGGTCGTCACGTGCGCCACACTAGCGCCCGTCGGGTGCTATCGCCAAGCGGGCCAGCCGGTTAGCATGCGCGCACCATGGCCCTTACCGCCGGGCGCGTCGCGCTCCAGCTCTGGACGCTGCGCGACCACCTCCGCTCGGTGGACGAGGCAGCGCGCTGTCTGGAGCAGGTCCGGCAGCTCGGCTACGAGCACGTCGAGCTGTGCGACGGCGTGCTGCCGCTGACTCAGCTTGGGGGGCTGGCAAAGGCGGCGGGTCTCGCGCTGTGCGGGGCGCATTTGCCTGGGCGCGCGGTGGTCGAGGAGCCGCGTCGCCTGGCCGACGAGCTGAGCGCTCTCGGTTGCCGGCTAGCCGTTTACCCGTATCCGCACGTGCCTTTCGACACACTCGACCGAGTCTTCGAGCTTGCCGACCAGTTGAGTGCCGCGGGCGAGGTGTTTCGATCGCGCGGGCAGCTGCTGGCCTACCACAACCACGCTCTCGAATTCCGCAAGCTGCAAGGCCGTGCCATCTTGGATTGGCTGTACGACCGCCTGGATCCGTTCTTGGTCCACGCCCAGCTCGACACCTACTGGGTGCAGCTCGGGGGCGGGGATCCGGCCGGCTACTGCGCGCGGCTTTCCGGCAGGCTGCCGAGCTTGCACCTGAAGGACTACGCGGTGGATGCCGAGCAACGCCCGCTGGCGGTGCCGCTCGGGGAAGGCAACCTCAACCTGCGCGTGATCTTGCGCGAGGCTGAAGCGGCAGCGTGCGATTGCTACGTCGTCGAGCTCGAGCCCGCGAGCGAGCCCTTCGCCGCGATCGCGGCGAGACGCGCCTATTTGAAGGGGTAATCCCCGATCAGCGCGGCCCGTCAGGGGAGCCGGTGACGGACTGTAGA
>JBEHXA010000545.1:0-5348 GCA_048498935.1 Myxococcota bacterium | reverse complement strand
GATCACCGTTCCAGCGGTATCCTCGCGCCTTCAGGGTCTCCTTGAGATCGAAAGGAGAATTCTCGCTTCGATCCGGTGCAGGACCGGGAGCTGGCGCTGCGGTTGAGGCCCCTGGTCGCCATGGAATGCACGGTCATCGACCCGCGCTACATGGCACTCGGTACGGGCAGCGCCGCTTTCGACAAGTTCGTGGAGCTCAAGCGCGCGTGTCGAGCAGTCGGCGGTTGCTTCACGCTGCTCTGGCACAATTCACGCTTCACGCCCGTCGAGCGCGAGCTCTACCGCGCAGTGCTCGACGCAGCTTGAGCCGCGCCAGGCTTCGCTGAGCTCAGCGATTCACGCAGCGAATCAGCAGGTGGCGCCTCGGCTCCACCCACTGCACGTCACTCTTGCTGCAATACCGAGGCACGTTTTCCAGGATGCCGTCGAACTTGCGGTAGTCGGTGAGGAGCATCCAAAAGCTGTTCTTACGGCGGTTCTGCTTGGCCATCTCGGCCGCGATCTTTTTGCCGTTGCGGATGCACGTCTTGGGATAGGCGCGCCGCAAGGCCGGGCCCACGTCGGCGGTCGGCTTGTCGTAAACCGTGTAGTAGTCCCAAGGGCGACAGCTCTCGAAGTCCATGATCAGTCGCCGCTCTGACTTGGGCGGGGAACTCGGCAAGAGTCGCATCGCTTCCGTGAAGCGCCCCGGCTTGGCCCACAGGCCTTTTTCCGTGAGCCCAGGGTGAAAGTACACGGTCGGCAGCAGCAAGAGAGCCGCGCAGCACGGCGCGAGCCAGTGCAACCAGCGTCGGGCATGCTCGGTGCTCTCGCCCGGCAGCTGGCTCAGCCAATCGAACGCTCCGGCCGCGAGCAAGATGGCGAACGGCACGTAGAAGGTGTTGGTGCGGAAAGCGCCCGCAGGCCAGCGGCCGGCGAGATTGAAACCCGTGACGAACAGCAGCGGTGACCACAGCACGGCGAGCTGCCAGATGCGGCGCCTTCGGACCAGCCACGCGATGCCTGCCAGGTGCAAAGCGCTCCACACGGCCCAGTCCACGTTCTTGGCGCGCTCGAGCTTGGGCGCCGAGACGTGTTCGGATTTCCAGAGCACGCGCCCCACCCCGGGCGTCGCCGCAAGCTCGAAGTACTTGGCCGTGCTCCACGTCAGGCGTGAGTCGTACTTCGTCTTGAGGCCGTTCTTCAGATAGAAGACGTCGTACCAGGTGCCCCACTTGTTCTCGGCTCTGTTCGCCTTGATGGTGCGCCAGGTCGTGAAATAAACGGTGGTGATGGTGCCCAAGCACACCAGCGCCACCGCTGCGCTCGCCGTGAGTCGACGCCAGTCCTTGGTGCGAAAGGTCTCCCACACCAGCAACCCGAACACGGCTGGGTAAACGAAGATCACCGTGATCGAGTAGAAGAAGGAAAGCCAGGCGACACCGAGCAGCAGCGCGAGGCTGAGCCGGGAGCGTCGCTCGCGGTAGTTGAGGAGCGCTGCCAAGAGGCCGACGTACACGCCCACTTCCACGCCGTAGTGCTTGAACTCGGCCGCCATCTCGAGCGCGACCGGGCTCACCGCGAGCAGCAGCACCGCGAGCAGGCGACTCCAGGGCGAGTTGAACAAGCGCAGCGCCACGTAGGGCATGAGCGCCATCGAGACGACCGAGCCCAAGAAGGGCAGAAGCCGATAGACCCACGCCGCCGGGCCGAGCACGTGCAGCAGCGCTTGGGTGGTGAGCATGAAGCCCAGCGGCCGAATCTGCGCGTCGACGGCTGCGAACTTCAGCGTGTTGACGGCCCAGTAGGCCTCGTCTTGCCAGAGGCTCGGCGGCCGCAGCGCGAAGTTGAACAGGCGCAGCCCGAGCCCGAGCAGTGTGACGACGAGCAAGGCCACGCGAAACGCGCGCTGCTTGGGATCGGTGCCGAGGAGGAGGCGCGCTAGCATCGGGTCGTTGGCCTCAGCGACCGCGGCGTGCGTAGTCTTCTAGAGTCTCGACGATCAGCTCCGTGACGTCGATGCGATCGGCAAGGTAGCGATCGCGCTGCTCCAGGCAGCGGCGCTTGGCGTCGGTGTCGGCGATCCATTCGAGACACCAGCGCAGAGCCTCGTCGGTGTCGGTGGTCTGCTTGAGCAAGCCGTGGCGCTTGAATTCGTCGAATACGCCTGCCGGTAGCGTGTTCACGAGCACGGCGGGGGTGCCCAGCACGGCCGACTCCGTCATCATCGTGCCACCCTCGCCGACGCACAGGCGTGCGAACGCCATCACGTGGTGGATTTGATGTGGCGGAATGCGCAGCTGGTACTTGGCGAGCTCGGGCGGCAGCGCCTTTTCCGAGGTGAGCAGCGGACGGGCGTGGGGCTCGAGCGACTGCATGAACTCGAGCATCTTGCGCTCGCTCAGGCCGTGCTGCCCGATGTCGTGAACCGCTTGCCAGCTCACCAGGCGCACGATGCAGTACGGCTCGTCGGGGTTGAGCCCGACTGCTCTCACCACGTTGGGATCCGGTGTGAAATATTTGGGGTGCAGGTACGCGAGGTCGTGCGTGCCCTTGTACAGCACCTGCTTTTTGACCGGCGGCAGCAGGTAGCAATCGGGGCTGTAGATGGTGGTCGCGAACGGCCAGGCGGCGCGGTGCCCCCACTTGTGATGCTCGGTGTCGTCCCAGACCACGGCCGGCTTGCGCAGCAGGAACGCAGTTTGCGCCGCCCACGAGCCGGCGATGGCCGTCACCACATCGGGCCGAAAGCGCTTTCCGAGCCGAAATAGCTTCAAGTCTCGCCCCGCGACCTTGAGGGGGCGAAGCGCCGGGGGCAGCTTGGGGCTCTCCACGATCTCGTGGCGAATACCGAACGCGCGCAACAGGTCGAGCGTTACCTCTTTGGGTTGCACGCTCACCAGCACTTCGTGGCCACGAGCTTCGAGCTGCAAGATGGCTTGCCGAAAGAAGTGCACGTGGCCGGGATGGCCCATGTCGATCAGGATGCGCATCAGCTCGGGCCTCGCTCGTAACCGAAGGGCTCAGCCGATTGCCGCTTTGACCGCGGCCACGACCTTGTCTTGGTCAGCCTCGCTCAAATACGGGTGCATTGGCAGGCTGATCACCTCGCGCGAAGCCTTTTCCGACTCGGGCAGGTCGCCCCAGGCAGAGGTGCCGGCGAACACCGGCTGCTCGTGCAGGCACTTGGGGTAGTACACGGCCGTGGGGATGCCGGCTTCCTTCAGCTTGGTGCCGAGGCCGTCGCGATCCTTTACGCGGATCGTGTACTGCGCGTAAACGTGCGTGTTGCCCGCGTCCACTTCCGGCACGACGCAGACGTTGCGCAAAAGCTCGGAGTAGCGCGCACCGATGCGGTTGCGCTCCGCGACCTCCCAAGCAAAGTGCGGCAGCTTGCCGAGCAGCACGGCTGCTTGCAGCGTGTCGAAGCGGCCGTTGGTGCCCACCATGGTGTGGTGGTGGCGCTTCTCGCCGCCGTGCGTGCGAATAGCCTTGATTTTTGCTGCGAGCGCGTCGTCGTTGGTGAAGAGCGCGCCGCCGTCGCCGTAGCAGCCGAGCGGCTTGGCCGGGAAGAAGCTGGTGCTGCCGACCAAGGTGACGCTGCAGCTCTGCTTGCCCTGCTGGGTGGCGCCGAAGCTCTGTGCGCCGTCTTCGATCACCGGGATGCCGTGCTTGGCGCCGATGGCGTTGATGGCCGCGTAGTCCGGCATCTGGCCGAACAGGCTGACCGGCATGATCGCCTTGGTGCGCGGCGTGATGGCGCGCTCCAGCTTGCTCACGTCGAGGTTGTAGTTGCTCGCCTCGATGTCCACGAACACCGGCTTGGCACCGACCAGCGGCACGACCTCGGCCGAGCTGATCCAGGTGAAGGCCACCGTGATCACTTCGTCGCCCGCGCCGATGCCCAGCGCCCGCAGCGCGATTTCGAGGCTGTGCGTGCCGCTCGACGTCGTGATGGCGTGCTTGACGCCCACGAAGGCCGCAAGCTGCTTCTCCACCTCGGCGATCTCGGGACCCATGATGAACGCGCCGTGCTCGAGCACGGCGTTCATGCGGCCTTCGATTTCGGCCTTGTAGCGTTGGTGCGGCGTCTTCAGGTCGATGAATTGCATGATCAGGCTTTCAGCTCGTCGTAGGTTTTTTGGCCGACCTTCAGCGCGTCGGGCAGCGGTGCGTCTTCGTCGAGGTCCAGGCACTTCACGACGCCGGGCGAGACCTCGCGGTACTTCAGGCCCGACTCGGGGCACACCATCACGCCGTCGGCGCCGGGCTTCAGCCGGTGGCCGTGACGGCTCATCCAGCCCTGCTGTCGCGCGGGGTTACCGACCATCAGCGCGTAGTCGGGCACGTCCTTCGCGACCACGGCGCCGGCCGCGATGAAGGAGTAGCGACCGAGCGTGATGCCGCACACGATCGTGGCGTTGGCGCCGACCGTGGTGCCACGCTTGAAGATGGTGCGCTCGTAGAGCGAGTGACGATTGACCTGCGAGCGCGGGTTCGTCACGTTCGTGAGCACGCAGGAGGGACCCAAGAACACGTCGTCCTCGACCACCGTGCCGGCGTAGATCGAGACGTTGTTCTGCACCTTGACGTTGTTGCCGATCACGACGCCGCCGGCGACGTTCACGTTCTGGCCGAAGATGCAGCGCTCACCCACCTTGGCCTTGCCCATGACGTGGGCAAAGTGCCAAATCTTGGTGCCCGCGCCGATCTCGGCCGAGCCGTCGACGACTGCCGTCGGGTGAGCGTAGAAGGCGCGCGCGGGCGCGATCACCTGCGGCACGACCGCGTCGCCGCCGCTCTCCAGGCTGCGCTGCGCCATGTCGAGCACCTGCAGCACCCGCACGCCTTCGGGTCCGTCGGTCCTCGGTCGCGAGCGATCGCGGCACGCCTGCAAGAAGTGGTCGCACTCGGCGCGCAGCGGCTCGCCTTCCGGCACCGCCACTGCTTCGCCGGTCACCTTGAGCGGCACCGGCTCCTGGCCCTTTTGCCAGCTCAGGTACTTGCGGAACAGCGTGAGCTTCTCTGCCCAGGGCTTGGTGTCGTCGAACACGGCCATGCCGTCGGTGCCGACGATCGTGAGCTTCTGCTCCTTGAACGGGTTCAGCCAGGTCACGTAAATCTGCGCCATCACGTTGCCGCTGAAGCGCATCACCGTGAGCGTCGAATCCGCGACGTTGTTGCTCAGGTAGGCGTTGCCCATGCAGCGCACCGACTCGGGCAAGCGATCGTCGAGCAGCGACAAGATCACCGAGATGTCGTGCGGTGCGAAGCTCCACAGCGCGTTCTCTTCGGTGCGGAACTTGCCGAGGTTCAGGCGGTTGGAGGTGATGGTGAGCAGCTTGCCGAGCGAGCCGTCGCGCACCAGC
>JBEHXA010000544.1:0-5364 GCA_048498935.1 Myxococcota bacterium | reverse complement strand
TCCAAAAAACAAATACAACTGCTTAAGGAAATCGAGAAGCGGAGCGCCTGGCTGCCCAGCTTGAGCGCCTCGACCAAGGCGACCATGCCGCGCACGATCGGCCACGCCGCCTTGCCCTGGCGCACGTCGGTCATGGGGCGCTCGCGCACCACCAGCGAGCCGTCGCGTCGTCGCACGACAGCCGAGAACGCGTGCGGCGAGCGCATCATCACGCCCTCGAGCAGCGCCTGCCCGCCGATATACGGCCTGGCCACTCCGTCAGGTCCAACTACGGCCGGCTGATTCGACATCTGCTCCTAACTATAGCGACGCCGGCTCGCTCTGTCCGGGTCGAGCGAACAGGGAGGCGGGGAGGTTTTGGGGTACGCGCTGGGACACCTCTAGACGACTCGAACGGGGCTTGTTCGGTATCGAAGCGGGCCGAAGGCCCGGCGAACCAAACGAACCTCCCCGCTTCCCCGCCTCCCTATTGATTCGGGAGCGGGGAAGAGCCGTCTGTCGGCGTTACTTCTTGGCGGCGTACTTCTTGCGGAAGCGATCGACGCGGCCTTGCGTGTCCATCAAGCGGTGCTTGCCGGTATAGAACGGGTGGCAGGCGGCGCAGACGTCGACCACGAGCTCGGTCTTGGTGGAGCGCGTCTGGAAGCTGTTGCCACAGGCGCACGTCACGGTGACGACCTGATACTCGGGGTGAATTCCTTCTTGCATGACTTTCTCCTGAGCCTCATGCGCGGTCGCTGGGGGGCTCTAAAGGGACGCGCAACCTAATCTCTGGAGGGCGGTCGGGCAAGTCCGGGCGCGCGGGGCCGGGGCGTCAGCGCGGGAGCCGTGCTCGAGTCAGGGCTTGGGGCGCCATGACACAAGGAAAGTCAAAATATTTCAGCTGGTTACTGAATTGGTCCAGCGACCGGACGCAAACTTGACGGGCCCGCGCCTTTCGGCCAGGTTCGAGCCGTGGCTGGCGAAAAATCGACTCGGCGCGAGGCGCTAGAGCGAATCGGCCTGACGGGCGCCGTTTTGGGCGCTTCTGCGCTCACGGCGCGCCTGCTCTACGATCCGGGCAGCTTCGGGCTTGCGACGCCGGTGGGCGAACGCCAGGTGCGCGACTTCCGCGTCAAGGGCGACCCCAAGCTGCAGATGGCGATCGCCAAGAGCTCGCAGGAGCCTGAGGAGCTCGTGCGCCGCGCGGTCGACGCGCTCGGCGGCATGAAGAAGTTCGTTTCGAACGGCGACATCGTGGCCGTGAAGCCGAACATCGGTTGGGACCGCATGCCGGTTCACGCGGCGAACACCAACCCGCGCGTGGTCGCGGAGGTGGTGAAGCTGGCCTTCGACGCGGGCGCCAAGCAGGTCATCGTGACCGACGCCTCGTGCAACGAGCCGAATCGCTGTTTTTTGAAGTCGGGCATTTGGCGCATGACGCACGACCTGGGCGCCACGGTGATTTTGCCGGCTGCGCACCGCTTTCGCGAGCTGCGCATGAAGGGCGACGTGCTCGACCTTTGGCCGGTGTACACGCCGCTCGTGAACGCGGACAAGGTGATCAACGTGCCGGTCGCCAAGCACCACAACCTGTCCAAGTACACCGCGGCGATGAAGAATTGGTACGGCCTGCTCGGCGGGCGCCGCAATCGCCTGCACCAGAACATCGACGTGTCGATCGCGGACCTGGCGACGTTCATGCGGCCTACGTTGACGATCGTTGACGCCACGCGCGTGCTGATGCGCAACGGCCCGCAGGGCGGCAACATCGACGACGCGAAGGACATGCATCAGGTCATCGCTAGCCTCGACCAGGTGGCGGTAGACGCCTACGGAGCCACGCTCATCGGCGAGAAGCCCGAGAACGTGCGCTACCTCAAGCTCGGTCACGAGCGCGGTATCGGCAACATGAACTGGCACGAAGTGCCTCAAATCGAGGTCTAGTCGTGGCCGCATCGCAGCAACCCGGCGCCGGTCACCAGTTTCCGGACCCCATCCCATGGCTCACGGGCAACGCCGGCCCCGTCCCGAGCCTCGACGCAGCGCCGAAGCGTCGTTTGCCGATCGTGCAGCAAGGCGCGGCGCCGGTGGTGCAGGCGACGGTGGCGACGGACGTGGTGCCGCCGGTCGCGAAGGCTCCCGCGAAGCCGGCCAAGCCGAAGAAGAAGCGGCCGGGCTCGGGCATCCCGGCGCGGCGCATCATCACCAACTTGGTGTGGCTGCGGCGCGCGTCACAGATCGGCTTCTTCGCGCTGTTCTTCTTCTTCCTGGTGCAGACGGCGTTTCGCGGCAGCTTCTCGGCAGCTGCGGGCGGCAAGGTTCGGCTCCCGCTCCCGGTTGAAGCCTTTTTGCTCGCCGACCCGTTCGTCGCGGCGATGACGCTGCTGAGCACGCACGCCGTGTACCGAGGCCTCGCCTGGTCGCTCGCGATCGTGGCGCTCACGCTGGTGTTCGGGCGCGTGTTTTGCGGGTGGATTTGCCCGTTCGGCACGCTGCATCACTTCTTCGCCTGGATCTTCCCGAGCACGCACGGCCGCGGCAATTCGCGCGTCGAAGCCAACAAGACGCACGGCTGGCAAGCCGCCAAGTACTACCTGATGTGGGGCTTCCTGGCGGCGGCGCTCGCCGGCAGCGCGATCGGCGGCTTGCTCGATCCACTATGCGTGGCGGTGCGCGCGATCGGCTTGGGCGTCATCCCGGCGCTGCAGTACCTGGGCATTCACGGCAACAACGCCGTCGCGGCCAGCAACCTGCGCCCGCTGCAAGTCGCGGCCGACGGCGCGCAAGACGTCCTGGCGCAGCAGCTCTGGACCGCGAACCAGAGCTACTTCCACCAGACCTGGTTCATCGTTTTCCTGCTCGTCGCGATTCTGTTCATGAATCGCTTCATCCCGCGCTTCTGGTGCCGCGCGCTCTGTCCGCTCGGCGCGTTCTTGGGCGTGATGAGCCGCTTCGCCCTGTTCGGGATGGAGAAGGATCACTCCAAGTGCACCGACTGCAACTTGTGCCTCGTCAATTGCCAGGGCGCCGACAGCCCGCAGGGCGGCGTGAAACACCGCCAGGACGAGTGCCACATGTGCCTGAACTGCGAGAGCGCCTGCCCGGAAGACGTCATCAAGTTCCGCTTTTTGCCCAACCGTAAGGGCACCATCCAGAAGCCGGACCTGAAGCGCCGCACCGTCTTCGCCTCGGCAGCAGCCGGCGCCGTGGCCATCCCGGCCATGCGCATCGCGAACTGGCCGGACAAGGCCTACAGCGAGAAGGTGATTCGCCCGCCGGGCTCGGTGGAGGAGCGCGAGTTCTTGGAGCGCTGCATTCGCTGCGCCGAGTGCATGAAAGTGTGCCCGAACAACGCGCTGCACCCCGCGTTCTTCGAAGCCGGGCTCGAAGGGCTCTGGACGCCGATCTTGGTGCCGCGCATCGGCTACTGCGAATACAGCTGCGTGCTGTGCGGTCAGGTCTGCCCGACCGGCGCGATCCAAAAGATTACCGAGCTCGAGAAGACCGGTAAGGACGACAAGACGCGCAAGGAGCAGAAGCCGATCAGCATGGGCACCGCCATGTACGACCACGGCCGCTGCCTGCCCTGGTCGATGGCGACCCCGTGCATCGTCTGCGAAGAGTTTTGCCCGACCTCTCCCAAAGCGATTTGGGCGGAAGAGGTCGAAGTTCCCAAGCGCGAGAGCAAGTACAAGGCGCAGGGCGAGCACCTGGCGATGGAGACCATCAAGGTGCAGCGCCCGCACGTCGACCCGTCGCTGTGCATCGGCTGCGGCGCCTGCGAAAAGGTCTGCCCCATCGTCGATAAACCCGCGGTGTACGTGACGAACGCCGGCGAAACGCGCTCGAAGACGAACATCATCCTGCTGGAAAATACCAGCTACGGTCAGGGCTAGTCCCACCGCGCCTCACATCCGTTCAGCCGCGTCCGCAGATCGCGCTGTCGTAGCGCGCGAAGAAATTGGCACACTGGCACCGGGATCGGTCACAATGTGACGGGCGTTCGGTGGTGGTTCGGTGCAGGGTAGTTGGCTCGGTGTTTGCTCTGAGTTGGGTAACTTCATGAAGCTTTGGTCGGTGGCTCGGTCGGTGGTCGTCCTCGTGCTCCTCGCGGTGCTGGCAGTGGCTTGCGGTCGCGCCGAGCTACCGATCTACGGCGGCGAGAACGGCGGCTCGGCGGGCGCGGGTGCCTCGGGCGGCTCCGCGGGTTCGGGTGGCTCAGTTGCCGGCGTCGGCGCCGGCGGCTCGATCAACCCCGGACGCTGTGGCGATGGCGTTTGCGGCCCCGCCGAAGACTCTGCCAACTGCGAAATCGACTGCGGCCCTGGCTTCTGCGGCGACGGTGTCTGCACCGCTATCGAGCGGCAGCAAGGCTGTTCGGACTGCGGGTCCACGACCTGCGGCAACACCGCGTGCGAGCCCAACTACGGCGAGACGCCGAAGACGTGCCCGGGTGACTGCTTTTGCGGTGACGGCAGCTGCGACCCGTTGACCGAGCAGGGCGTGTGTCCCGACTGCGGTCCGGTGTGCCCCCAGGGCGCCTGCAATTGCCAGAACGGCCGCTGCGACAAGGACGACTACCTGTACTGCCCCTGGGAGTGCAGCTGCGGCAACGGCCAGTGCGACTGGGATCAAGACTACGCCAACGGCTGCCCCGGCGAGTGCCCGTACCCGCCGACGTGCAACAACGGCATCTGCGACGGCGGCTACGACGACCTGAACGGCTGCGGCTACGAGTGCACGACGTGCGGCAATGGCTCGTGCGACGGCACCTACGACACCTCCAACGGCTGCAGCTACGAGTGCGGCACCTGCGGCAACGGCATCTGCGACAACCCGTTCGACTACGCCAATGGTTGCAGTGAGGAGTGCGACTCGTGCGCCGATCCGCGCTGCTCCTACCCGTACGATGTGAACAACGGCTGCGGCCAGCAGTGCATGCAGCCCAACACGTGCGGCAACGGCCTGTGCGAGCAGGACACGGACAAGGTGTACGGTTGCTACTACGAGTGCACCAGCTGCACCGATAACTTCACCTGCGACCCTGGCTACGACAAGTCGAACGGTTGCCCGTGGCAGTGCAGCTGCAACAACGGGATGTGCGACGGGTTCTTCGACAACGTGAACGGTTGTACCGATGAGTGCAACACCTGCGGCAACGGTCGCTGCGACCAGAACTACGACAACTCCAACGGCTGCCCCGGGGAGTGCCTCACCTGCAAGAACGGCCTGTGCGATCAGGGGCTCGACCAGAGCAACGGTTGCCCCGAAGAGTGCGGCGTGACGTGCAACAACAACCGCTGCGACGCCGCCGACATGATGACCTGCTGGGCGGAGTGCCCCAACTGCGGCAACTTCAAGTGCGACCCAGAAGAGGACCCG
>JBEHXA010000543.1:0-5367 GCA_048498935.1 Myxococcota bacterium | reverse complement strand
GCCCTTGTCGATCGTCCAAGCGCCATCGGGCAGGTTCGGATCGAGCGCCTTGCTCGAGCACGGCCCCTGCTCGACCTCGGCGACCGTCATCGGACGCACGCTCAAGCGATTGACGAACCAGCTCGAGTCCGGCACCTCGTCGAGCGCGTTGACGTTCGTGGCCGCGCCCGCGGGATCGACCGCGAAGAAGCGCGCGATCGGATGAAACACCATGTAGTTGGCGCCGTCCCACGCGAACGGGGAGTAATACTCCTCGGGTGCTCCTGCGATCGAGCGCTGGTCGGGGTCGCTGAGCAGCGGCTCCCGGAGCGGAAAACGCGGCTCGCCCGCGCAGGCGAGCGCGGCGAAGAGCGTGAGCGCTGTGGTCAGTCGCTTAAAATCCACGGCGCGCTCCTATCGTGAATCGAACCGAGTTCGGGTTCGCGCCGTTCACGAACGGCTCGGTCCCGAAGCCGAGCAATGCCTGAAAGATCGAGTCGCGCGAGCTGTCGCTCTCGATGCCGACGGCCCCCGAGAAGCGCGCGCGCTCGACCGAGAAATCCTCGAGGTGCTTGCCGTAAACGTTGCCGACCGCTGCTTGCAGCGACCCGTTGAGCCAAATCCAAATCGGCCATGAATAGCGCAGGGTCATGACCGCCGCGCTGCTGTCCATCAGGCGACTGTCGCGAAAGCCCGGCATCAGGCGCGGGCCGCCGAGCTGGATCAGCTGCGTGAACGGGACTTCGCGATCTCCGACTGGGTCGGCGAACAGCGTCGCGACCGACAAGCTGATCGAACGGCCCCGATCCATCAGATCGTAGATGACACCGAACGACGCGCCGTACCTGATCCAGGCCGAGGTGGGGGAGTTTTTGAAGTCGGTGCCCTGTTCGGCGCCGAGATCCAGGCGCACGCCGGTGCTCGAAGCGCCCGGTTGCCGTGAGTCGAGCACGACGCGCGTGTTCACGAAGGGCGCCTGAAAGCCGTCGCTGTAGCCGGGCGGCGCCGCGATCTTTCCGCCCACGATCGCGTCGTGCACCGACTCGCGGTCGTACTCGGTGTCGGCGAAGGTGGCGCTTCGATAGCCGCTCGCCACCTCAACCAAGCTTTCGCCGAACTGCCAGCGTGTGGCGACCTGGGCCTCGATGGTATCCGATGAGTAGCGCAGCAGGTCGTCTTCGGGGATGTCCCAGCCGATGCCATAAAAGGCGTAGTCGGGGCGGCGCGTCGCGGTGCCCGAGAGCGTCAAATCCCAGGTGGGAGTGAGATGAAAGCGCTCGACCACCGTGGCCGTGAGCGACTTGCTACCGCCGGTCGACGCGCGCAAGCGCAGGTCGTGCCCCTTGAAGCCCGCGTCGTCCCAAAATGCGTACAGGCCGATGCTCGGCTCGAAGCCGAAATCGACGAACGCGATGGGGATGATGCCCGCCTTGTGATCGGGACCGAACGCGAAGAAGTCGTAGAGTGCCGCAGGCAGCTCGGCCTTTTCGGCGGCCGTGATCGCGAACCCGAGCGGCCTTCGGATCACGAACTCGCTCACGAAATAGAGCGGAGACAAGAGGATGCGCGGAACCCAGAGCGCTTTCTGGCCGGGAGTCTGGTGCGGGCCGCCGCGACCGTCGTAGTCGGGGAGGTCGCGCTTCGAGTCGTTCGGTTGCGGCGCGCCCTGCTCGGGAGCCGCAGGCGGCTCCGGGGGAGCCGACGGCGCGGCTGCAGCTGTCGGCGGAGCGGGAGGGGACGGCGCGGGCGCAGCGGTCGGCTCGGGGGAGGGGGCTTGAGCGAGCGCGACCGTGCTCTGGAACACGCTGCTCAGCAGCGTGGCGGTCGAGAGCAGACGACGCACCATCACGTCTCCAGCCGCTCCCCTCGCTCCTCGAAGCCACGGTGAAGCTTGCCGATCGCGAGCGCGAGCGCGATCCAGACCCCCCCGAGCGCGATGCTGATCCAGGCAAAACGAGAGACCGAAAAATGGAGCAAGTCGACCGTGACGAGCACCGAGAGCGCGGAGCAAAAGTCTCCGATGCGAACGCAAAACGTGTCGACCACCTGCTTCGCCTTGTACTTCATCTGCGGCGACGTCACGAGCCACAGCATTTGTCGCAAGGTGTTGTTGAGAGAATAGTCGGTCGCGTTCTCGGCCGTCTTGGTCGCCTTGACTAGCGCTATGATCGGCAAGAAAGCGACGACCGCCGCGTTGGCGACGGAGATGACGGGGAGAAACAGAAAGGCCTTCGAGAGCCCCAGCCACTTCACCAAGCGCGACACCACGAAGGTCTGCAGCAGCACCCCGACGACGTTCACGTAGAAGAAGAAATCGGCATAGGCCGCCCCGATCAGGTCGCCGATATGCTCTGGACCGAGGTGATCGCGCAGCGCCTTGGCGGCCGCGTCAGCCTTGATCAGCTTGCTCAGCATGTATTCGCTGTTGCTGTTGGCCCAGTTGAAGACCAACGAAAATAGCGCGATGAGCAGCAGGTAGCGGTGCCGCGCGACGAGTTGGAAGCCGCCCGGCATGTTCGACACCCGCTTATCGCTGGTGTCGTGGGGCGCCATGCCCTCGAGAGCACGCTCGGGACGAGCAGGCTGTCGTTGCTCCACCCAGTAAAACAACGCCGAGCACACCACCAGCAGCAGCGCTGCCAGCGCGAGCATCGGCTTGAGCCCCAGCCCTTTGATCACCAGGTTTGCGACTTTGCTGCCAACTGCGGCGCCGATCGACGCCCCGAGCGCGACCAGCGGAAACAGGCGATCGCCCTGTTCCTTGTCGTAGATGTCGTTGGCGTACGCCCAGAATTGGGCGACCACCATTACGTTGAAGACGCCGACCCACGCGTAGAAGAGCAGGGCGAGACCCAGCCCTCCCTCGGCACCCAGCGCCATCGCCAGATAGAAGAGGAGCAGCTGCGCCCCGAATGCGAGCGACACGCCGATGACGAGCTTGATACGCGGCAGTCGATCGACCAGCTTGCCGTACGCGGGCACCAGGCCGAACAGCAGCAACGCGATGCCGCCGCTCATGTAGGACTTGTATTCGGCGCCCGAGCTACCCGCGAGGATGAGCGACTCTCGTACTGGCTTGATCAGGTAGTACGCGGTGAGGAGCAGGAAGACATTGGCGGTGAGCAGCAGCGCCGAAATGGCTTCACCCGGCTTGACCTCGGTGATGGGACGCAGCGCGCGGGAAAGCCAAGCAGGTTCGGTCGGTTGGCCCATCGCGGCGCACCATAGACCGGTTTTCGCCGTGCCGGTAACTGGTCACCTCGGCGGGTTGGATGCCCTGCCAAGCCGCGGCTTGATGGCGGGTCACAGTTCGGCCCCCTCGGCCGATGACTGTTACGACATGGTAACGTGGCATTCCTCGACGCCCATGAAATCCCGGCTCGCTGATCCGTCGCTGCGCCGTGACGTCGAAGCGGCCGTACGACGTCGGGTGCGGGGCGAAGACGCCGAGGACGTCGTTCAAGCGACGCTGGCCGACGTCCTGGCCGCCCCTCGGGTGCCCGAAGCGGACGATGAATTCCGCCGTTTCGTGTTCGGGGTAGCGCGGAACAAAGTTTTTGATCATTTCAGGCGGCAGCGGCGCCAGGCGGAGGGTTTCGACGACAACGAAACGGCCGGCCCCGAAGCTCCGCTCTCCGAGCGTGACATTTTACGCTGGGCCGAAGGCGAGCTGCCCGACTCCGAATCCAAGCACACCCTCGAATGGATGCTGCGCGAGGGCGACGGTGAAAAGCTCGAGCACATCGCGCGCGACGCGAAGCTGCCGGCGACGCGCGTGCGCAAGCGAGTGTCGCGGCTTCGCCGGTTGCTCAGGGAACGTTGGGCGGCCGAGTTGACCCTGGCGGGGCTCGCGGTGGTGCTGTGCTTTGGTGGCGCCTACTACTGGCTGTTGTCGCGCCACCGGCAACCGCACGACATCGTCGAACGCGAGAAGCTTCCGCCCGTGCCGTCGGTGCAGCGCGAGCCCCCGCCGAGTCGCCCGGCTGGCAGCGCTTCGGATCTTCCGGTTCCGAAAAGCAGTGCAACGCCGGAGAGCAGCGCAGCTCCGGCTCCGAGCGCGGCGCCGCTTTCCAGCGCTGCGCCGAGCGCCGTGCCCAGCGCGCTGCCTTCGCCGAAGAGCAAGGTCAAGCCGACTCCGACCAAGCTGCTGGCTCCTGCCCGTCCGCAGAAAACGTCCAGTTCGCTCGATAGCTGGAGCGAACCAGCCAATCAGAGCAAGAAATAGCGCGGTCACACTGCGTCGTCCTCATTCGATGATCGAATGAGGGCGCGCCGTTGACCTGGCTGTTAACCCGCAAGGGTTATTGCTTAGGCCTCAGCGTGCCGCGCTGTCGGTAGCGCCCTTCGAACCTCGGCTCGGCCGAAGAAGGGCTCGCGATGAAGCGTGTGCAATTGCGCCCGTGGGGCGCCAAGGCGAAGCTGCGTTCATGGTTGGTGCTGCTCGGGCTGCTGCTGCCCAAAGGCTTGCAAGCCGCGCCGATCGAGTTGCCGGAGTCGGAGAGCGAGCCGGGCGTGCTCGTGTACCCGGCCAAGTCGCCGGGCGCGCACGGCGTCACGGTCGTTCTGCACGGTATGTGCAGCGAGCCGCTCAGGGCTTGCCGACACTTCGAGGAGCAAGTGACCCAGACCGAGCACTTGGTGTGCCCGCGTGCCAGTCGTCGCTGCGACGGTGGAGGCTCGAGCTTTCCGCAAGCTGGTTTCGAAGCGCAAGTGGAGCGCGCCGTCGGTCGCGCCGAGGCGCTCCTCGCGGAGCGCGTCGATCCGGCGAGCGGGCGCACCCTGATTGGCTATTCCTTGGGCGCATTTCGTGCCCTCGCGTTGGCCGAGCACGGCGGTGGGCGCTACCCGCGGGTGATGCTGATAGGAGCGAAAATCCTGCCCAATCCGCAGCTCCTGCGCGCAAACGGCGTGCAGCGCCTGCTGCTCAGCGCCGGGGAGTGGGACATGATGCACGGGCACATGCGGCGCGAAACGCGTCGGCTCGAGCGCTCTGGCTTCGATGCCCGCTTCTTGGGGCTCGGCCCGGTCGGACACTTGTTCACGCCGAGCTTCGCCCAGTACCTGCCGGAAGCGCTACGCTGGCTGGACGACGGCGCGTCGCAATAGCAGGCGCGAGAGCGGAAACCCGAACTGTGCCTCCTCTTCGGGTAAGAAGCCGAAGCGGTCGTAGAAGGCGCGGGCGTCCGCGGTCGCGAGGCGCACGAGCGCGGCGCCGCGCACACCCGGGTGGTCCAGCAGGAGCTGCACCAGCGCCTGCCCGAGCCCTCGACCGCGCCAGCTCGGTGCGACGGCCACGTCGGCCACGTATGCGTGGCGAGCCCCGTCGCTATTGGCGCGAGCGGTCGCGATCAAGCGCCCGCTCGCATCGCGCGCAGCTCGGTGCGAGCC
>JBEHXA010000542.1:0-5371 GCA_048498935.1 Myxococcota bacterium | reverse complement strand
GCAGCCGTCGAAGGCCCTGTCCAACTGAGACAGGGCCGGTCGAGGCTGCTGCCCCGGCGCGCGAATCACCCGCGTCGCCTCGAGGCCGCGGTGGATCGGATCCGCGCCGATCGTCCCTTGGAGCTCGCTCAGGTATTCACTCGAGCTGACTCGCTCGAGCTCGTGCCGAGCTCGCTCCAAGCGCTCGCGGACGCCGAGGCGCCCAGCTTCTTCGAGGTGGCTCGGCAGTGCCAAAAACTCGCTCAAACAGCGCACATGCCGCTGCCAGAGCGCCACGTCGCGCGCCTGCTTCACGCGCAGGCGCTCGGCGTACCATTCGCTTTCGAGCAGAGCCTGGCGCGTGAAGAGCTTGCGGAACTCGGGGTGGCTCGCGTCCTTGCCCTCCCAGGTGCCGTACGCCATCACATGCAAGAGCGCGCGTAGCGGCGGGCAAGCGTCTTCGATGCTGCCGTCTTCGAAGTAGGCCCGCGCCACGCGCTCTTGCGCCTCGACGATGTTGCACACGCCGTCGGCGAAGACCCGCTCATCCTGCGTCTCGGGCTTCAAAATCTGTTCGTTGAAGACCGAGACGGGATTGTCGAACACACGCCCGAAGAAGGTGTGCACGAACTTAGCGCTGATGCGGTAGCCGAGCCTGCTGGCCAGCACTTTGCGCCCCTCGAATTCGTAGTCGTTGAGCCTCTCGAGGTGACCTTGCTCGATCATTCGCTCGGGATCGCGCTCCGCCGGGTAGAGCCGACACCAAATTTCCGGGATCAGCAGGCTCACGTCGTGATCCATGCGCCCGTTCGGACCGATGTAACCGGCAGCAGAGCTGAACCCGGCGTAACCGGTGAGCAGCATCGAAACCAGCGCGTTGTTCAGGTCGGCCGTCGCGCACAAGGCGTTGAACGGGCCCTTGGTGAGCGCGCCCTCCGAACCCGCCCCGGTGGTGCTGGGAGATTTGCCGGTGAGCGAGCACACGTAGTCCATGAATAGCTCGGGCAGCTCCTGGTAGTGGATCGGCCCGTACACGCAGAGCGGCCGAATCCCGTCATCTGGTGGGTTGTTGCGCCGACCGCTGAGCACGCTGATCACCGGGAAAATCACCGGTTCTTCGCTGGGTAAGCGGCGATACAAGCGCGCGCCCATGTGCGCGATGTACTTCTCCCGTTGCCGCGTCACGTCCGGACGCAGCTGGAGGTAGCGCGGGTTCTTGCTCGGCTTGCCGCCGACCAGCCGCGGCTTGGCGGAACAGACGAAGCTTCCGTCGTCGTCCCGCTTCGCGTTGCTCTCCACGTGCCGACGCATCGGCTCCGTGAAGGCGTCGTGCAGGGCGACGTCGTCGACCATCTCACGGGCGTCGCTAGTGTCGAGCGGTTGGAAGTTCGAACAGAACAAGCCTTCGCGCGACATGTCGTCTTCGGTCTGCTTGTCGAAGCCGGGGTGAATGGCGTCGTCCGGTCGTTGGAACAGGCGCCACTCGCAGTTTTGAACGAGCTTCAGGCTGGGGTGACCGTCGTATTCGGGAGGCAGCCCGAACAGGTTGCTCGCCGGCACCACGACCGAGGCCGAGATGTCGTCTTCCATCTGCACCTTGTCGGCGGCCACGAAATCCTGGCGCAGCTTGTAGGTACGCCACGCTCCGTTGGGCTCGAAACCGACGCGCAAATAGCTGCCGACCAGCTTGCGCCCGTCGTGCTTGAGCTCGTGCCCGGGCGCACCGTTGATCAGATCGACCGAAAAGTGGCTGCGCCAGCTCTCACTACCGCCGGCTTGAAAGCGCTTGATCACGAAGACCAGCGCGCGCACGTAGTTGGGAATGCTCGCCAGCCACGCGTTGTGCTCGGGCGTGAACTCGGGGCTCGACGTGAGCAGCTTGATCACCGAGCCGAGCGAGCGCTCCGGTGACAAGATCGGGCGCACGCGGCTCCCACCCTGACGAAGCTCCGGCAAGAGCGCGTCCGAAAAGTCCTTCTCGAAGATGGACCCGACCAGCGCCATGTCGTCCTCGAAATTGCCGACGTACACGGGCCCGTACAGCACGGCGTCGATCAAGCTCTTGCTGATCTCCGACTTACCGCCGCCGGACACGGTGCACGGCTTGTGACAGAACGTGCCCTCCGGCGCGGTGCCGATCAGGCGCCAGCTGGGCGCCGCCGGGTGCTTGGCCATGCGCACCTTGTAGCCGTTGGGCAGAATGTACTGGTGCCCGGGCAGGAGCTTGAGGTGCTGGTCCTCGCCCTTGCTATTCCAGCGCAAATCCTGCCGCTTTAGGTCGATCTCGCTATCCTCCGGCACGTAGTGAATGTCGGAGTAGCGCTTATCGGTGGCGTAGCCCGAGTCGTGGAGCTCGATGCTGTCGCCGAGCAACTCCACCACTTCCGAAAAGCGATGCTCGGAGTTCTCACGGCGCGCGTCCAGGCGATCGCCCAAGCTGTACGTGGAGAACGCCAGTGCGCCGCCCGCGTGCTCCTCTTCGGCGAGGCCGAACAGGTTGGCGCTGAAGCTAATCTGCGTCTTTACTTCTTTCTTACAGTAGCCGAAGTAATTGTCGGCCAGGATCGTGACCATCAAGCCGTCGATCGAGCGCAGCGTGACCTTGAAGGCGCTACCGCCGTTGTACAGCTCGTCGTCCTTGGCCCAGCACATGCCCGCAGCGCGCTGAGCGTCGGAGGCTCGGCTCACGTGCGGCAACCCGAGGTCTTTCTTGCGCAGCCGCGTGAGGTGCGGAGCCAAGATCACGCAACCGGTGTGACCGGTCCAGTGGTCTACATCCAGGCCGGCGTCGTTTTCGGGCAAGAATGGGTCGCCAGCGTTCTCGAAAATGCTCTCTACGAAGTCGAGATTCGAAACCAGGCTGCCAGGCGAAAAAAAGCGCACTTCCATGCGCTTTTCGGCGGAGCGCTTGGGCACCGCCGGGCAGACCAGCGGGCGCAGCAGCAGCGAGACCATGGTCTCGACCGGCTCGTCCCACTCGGCCGTGAACGGCAGGCGCTTGAGCGCTGCCGGGGGATTGAGCGCTTCGCGCAGCATGTTGGCGTACGCGATGGGCGGCACCGCGAGCTTGTCCGCCGGCACCGGCAGGCCGGTGTCGGCGACGTGAAAGACACCCTGCGTGGTGCGGCGATCGTTGATGGGGTTGTGGAGCACGCCGTTGTCGAGCCGGTAGCTCGAGATCAAATCGCTGTGCCAGGCGTTGGCGTCGATCGGTAGCGAGAGCTCACGCGCCAAGCCATAGCGATCCAAGATGAAGGTGACGTTCGGCAAGCGCACCGGCTTGCTCAGCGGTAGCCCCGCAAACTGCTGATCGAGGAAGGCTTGAATGCGCTGATCAGCGGGACACAGGTGGTCGCTGAGCAGACGCGTTTGCTCGCGATATCGAGCGAACAGGTCGCGTGCCAGATCGAGCACCTCCTGGTCGCCAACGCTCTCCGGTACCGGGTGACCGAGCGCGGCGAGCTTCAACGCAATTGCGCGAATCGCCGTGCGCCGGTCGAGCATCTTCACCTTGCCGTCTGCGCTGAGACCTACGGACCGTTCGAGCTCCATGGCAGGTTCCTTTCCGGGGGGTGTGCAGTCTAACCGGAACTGCCGTGAGTCCCTCCACGCGGATGACACCGCAAAGCGCCTTGCATGCCGAAAACAGACTGCTCACCTGAACAGGCATCATGTGGCTGCTACTCAGGTGACACGGGACCGTGACCGACGGAGCGCAGGATGTTCGGTCGATGAAGCTCGCCGCACTCGACCTCGGGTCCAACTCCTTTCACCTGTTGGTCGCGGAGACGAATGGTGAAAGCGAGCTCAAGCGCGTCGGATCGCGCAAAGAAATGCTGCGTCTGGGCAGCACCGTGCAGGACTCCGGTCAGCTGAGCGACGCGGTGTTCGAGCTCGCGCTCGGGAGCGTGGCGCGGCTATCCGATGCGGCGCGCCAGCTAGGTGCGAAAAAATTGACGACGGCAGCAACCAGCGCGATTCGCGACGCGCGCAACGGCGCCGCCTTTTGCGCGGCGTGCTCGGACCGGTTCGGCGTCGAAGTGGAGTTGCTATCGGGTGAAGATGAAGCGCGCCTCGCGTACCTGGGCGCGCGCAGCGCGGTCCGCTCACGAGGTGCGCGTGTGCTGGTGTGCGATGTCGGTGGTGGCTCGGTCGAGCTGGCTGCCGGTGCCGACGAAACCTGCGACACGGTGAGCAGCTTGCCCCTCGGTTTTTTGCGTCTCTCGCGCGCGTTTCCGATCGGCGAGCCGGGCGGACCGGAGCGCATGGCTCGCTATGTTCAGCTCGAGCTCGAGAAGTGCCGCTGGCAGCTCGGCCGCTTCGACACGCTGCTGCTTTCGGGGGGAACTGCCCGCGCCATCGGCAAATTGCTCGGTGGCGGCGTCGCCAGCGCGAGCACTTCGCAGGTGCACAAGCTGTGTACGCGACTGCGTGAACTAAAACCTTCGGAGTTACAGCGCCTTGGCGTCGACGAAGCGCGATCGACAACCCTGGCCGCAGGCGCTGCTGTCGTCGCCGGAATACTCGCGGGCTTGAATCAACGCGAGCTACGAATCTCCCCGCGCGGATTGCGCGAGGGCTTGCTATTGCGAGAGCTGTCGCGGCAGACGCCCATCTGGGCCGCCTAGTCCGCACACTTCCCCTCCTGCTCGTGAACTCCCCCAGCGATCGTCCTCGTTCGGTCGTGACCCGTGTCGGCAAGTACGAGCTCATCGCTCGTCTCGGCAAGGGTGGCATGGCGCAAGTGCACCTAGCGGTGGTGCGCGGCTTAGGCGGTTTCAACAAGCTGCTGGTGCTCAAACGGCTCGAGAGCAGCGACGACTCGTTCCGTACGATGTTTCTGGACGAGGCGAAGCTCGCGGCGCTGCTGCATCATTCCAACGTGATCGACACCTACGAGGTGTCGGAAGCCGACGGCGCGTACTTCATCGCGATGGAGTACTTGGATGGCCAACCGCTGGACAAGATCATCCGCGAGATGCGCAAGCTCGAGCGCCCGCTGGAGCCGCGCGTCTGCGCGCGCATCGTGGCTGACGCCCTGAGCGGCCTGCACTACGTGCACGAGCTGCGCGACTACAGCGGCTCACCGCTGAACGTCGTGCATCGCGACATCAGCCCGCACAACCTGTTTTTGACCTACGAGGGCACGGTCAAAGTGCTCGATTTCGGGGTCGCCAAGACTGCCGTCAAGCTCGCGCAAACCGAGGTCGGCACCCTGAAAGGCAAGCTGGTCTACATGGCCCCCGAGCAAGCGGCGGGCGAGCAGGTCGATCGGCGCGCCGACTTGTTCGCGATGGGCGCGGTGCTGTGGGAGCTGCTCACGCTCACGCGGCTGCGGCGCGGCGACTCGGCAGCGAACGTTTTGAACGAAGCGCTTTACGGGGTGGCGCCC
>JBEHXA010000541.1:0-5395 GCA_048498935.1 Myxococcota bacterium | reverse complement strand
CGACGGCGTCGATACGGACCAGGGCCAACCGCGAGTATGGCGGATAGTTGAGCTCCTGACGGAGCACCATCTCCTGCTCGACGAAGCCCTTCACGTCGAGTGCGGCCGCGAACGAAATGGCGGGGTGGTCGGGTGAACGAGTCTGGATCAAAACGCGCCCCTTGACGTCACCGCGTCCCGCGCGCCCCGCCACCTGCACCAGCAGATGAAAACTGCGCTCGGCGGCGCGAAAATCTGGAATCGACAGCGCCGCGTCTGCGTTCAGCACACCGACCAGGGTCACGTTGGGCAGATCGTGGCCTTTGGTCACCATTTGCGTGCCGACCAAAATGTCGAGCTCGCCTTCACGCATACGCGTCAGCACCTTCTCGCTCTTGATGCCGGCAGCCACGTCGCGATCGAGCCGACCGATGCGCGCTTGTGGAAAGCGTTGCTGGAGCAAAGTCTCGATACGCTCGGTACCGGCGCCCTCCTCGGCCAACTCGGGCGCACCACACTTCTCGCAGCGCTCGGGCACTTGCGTCGAATAGTCACAGTAGTGACACACGACCTGCGCGCGGCGCGAGCGGTGCAGCGTCAAGCTGACCGAGCAATGCGGGCACTCGCTGATGTGCCCGCAGCTCTCGCAGATCACGCTGGGCGCGAAGCCGCGCCGATTCAAGAACAAGATCGCCTGTTGCTTGCGCTCGAGCACCTCCTCCAGCGCGCGCGCCAGCGGCAAGCTCAACAGCTTTTCCCCCGCGATGCCGGCGCCTACACGCCGGATATCCACGACCTCGACGCTGGGCAGAATCGCGGTGGCACGAGCGCGCGACGGCAAAGAAAGGTGCAGCAACTTGCCGTCTCTCACGAGCGCGATGCTCGCGAGCGAGGGCGTGGCCGAGCCCAGCACGCAGACGGCGCCTGCCCGGTGCGCGCGCAGCAGCGCCATGTCACGGGCGTTGTAGCGCACGCCTTCTTCTTGCTTGAAGGAGCCGTCGTGCTCTTCGTCGACGCAGATCAGGCCTAAATTTTCGACCGGCGCGAACAAGGCCGAGCGCGCACCGACCGCGATGCGAAGCTGACCGGTGCGCAGGCCGCGCCACATGCGTTGCCGCTCGACGTCGCTGAGCGCGCTGTGAATCACGGCCACGCGCGCCCCGAGACGCGCCCTGAAGCGCGCCACCAGCTGCGGCGTCAGCGCAATTTCCGGCACGAGCACGATGGCGGTCTTGCCGAGCTCGAGGCAGCGCTCGGCCGCTCGGAGATAAACTTCGGTTTTGCCCGAAGCGGTCACGCCTTCGAGCAAGAACTGCGCGCGCTCAGCGGCTTCGAGCTTACCGGTGACGGCCGCGACCGCCGCTGCTTGCGCCGAGTTGAGCTCGGGCGGCTCGTCGGCAACGGGCGCGGCGGCGAGCAACGGATCGGCCGGCGGCTCTCGCTTCTCGAGCGTCACCAGCCCCAGTTCTTCCAGGCGCTTCACGGCTGCGCGCGCACCGGGCACGCTCTTCTCGAGGTCGGCCACCGAGAGCGCGCCGTCCTTCAATTGCTCGAGCAGTTGCGCGGCTTTCCCTCGCGGTGCAGCCGTGGCGGGTCGAGGCACGACCGGCACCACGAACTGCACCAAGCGCCCGACGACCTTGCCCGGCACCTGCCCCAGTTCGCCCTGCGTGCTCTTCAACAGCTCAGCGGCGCTGCGCTCGACAGCCGGTAGCGACAGCTCGATGGCGCCCCCAATTGGCGCCACGTAGTAGCGCGCGAGCTCCTGCAAGAAGCCCAAAAGCTCCTCGGGCAGAACCGGCTCGGCGTCGACGACCGCCACCAGCGGCTTCATGCGCTCGACCGCGATGTCGGGCTCGCGCTCGCTCGTCTCCAGCACCACACCCAGCACCTTGCGCCGACCGAGCTCACACAGCACGCGGGCGCCGCGACGCGCTCGCCCCCGGAGCGCCTCGGGCACCAGGTAACTGAAGGCCTGACCCAGCGGAGCCGGCACCGCGACGCGCGCTTGCCAAACGCCGGTCATCTCATCACGTAGCCCGAGATGACCGCCGTCACGACCACGAGCAGCACCCACAGCAGCCACGAGCTGCCGGATTTGGCAGACGCCGCCGGACGACGAGCGCTGTGCACCATGGCCTCGAGCGAAGCCGGCGGCGGCTCCATCCGCGGCACGTCGACACTTTCGGGCGCGTCGTCCGGAGTGAGGCTGGGCGGGGGCCTTACGGCACCGCGGCGCACCGGTCCATCGTCGCGAGATCCAGACACGCCTCAACGATCCCAGCGCGAGCCGGGCGGGTCAAGTCAGCTCAGGCCGGAGCCTTGTCGAGACCAAAACCTTCGTGCAGAGCACGAACGGCGAGCTCGGTGTACTTGGCTGCGATGATGCAGCTGATCTTGATCTCGCTGGTGCTGATGGCCTGAATGTTGATGCCCTCGGCGGCGAGAATGCCGAAGGTCTTGGCCGCCACGCCGGCGTGCGAGCGCATGCCTAGGCCGACGATCGACACCTTGACGATCTCCGGGTCGTATTCGACCTGACCGCCACCCAGCTCCTTCACCGCGCCTTCGATCAGCGATTTAACGCGGGCCAGGTCGGTCTTGGCGACCGTGAACGTCACGTCGGTAGCGCTATCGCCACCGCGCGACGGGCTCTGGATGATCATGTCGACGGACACGTTCTGCTCGGCCAATAGCCCGAAGATCTTGGCCACGATGCCGGGCCGGTCGGGCATGCCCACCAGCTGCACCTTGGCTTCGCCCTTGTCGTAGGCCACACCCGAGACAACGACCGACTCCAAACCTTCTTCGGAAGCAACCATGGTTCCTGTCTTATCGCTGAAAGAGGACCGCACATGCACGGGGACTCCGTACTTCATGGCGACCTCGACCGATCGAATCTGCAAAACCTTCGCGCCCAGCGATGCCAGCTCCAGCATCTCTTCGAAGCTGATGCGCTCGATCTTCCGCGCCGCGGGGCAAATGTTCGGATCCGTGGTGTAAACGCCGTCCACGTCCGTATAAATCTCGCAAACATCGGCCTTGATGGCCGCGGCGATCGCGACGGCAGTCGTGTCCGACCCGCCACGGCCCAAGGTCGTGATGTTGCCGCCGGGGTCGATGCCCTGGAAGCCGGCTACCACGGCGATGTGACCGCTCTGGACCGCGCTGCGCAGCCGCGAGTCCTCGATGTTCATGATGCGCGCCTTGGTGAAGGCGTCGTCGGTCTGGATGCGGATCTGATGACCGAGAAAGCTCTTGGCCTTGCCGCCCATCTTTTGGATGGTCATCGCGACCAGCGCAGCGCTCACTTGCTCGCCGGTCGAGGCCAGCGAGTCCATCTCGCGCATGTCGGGGGTGGGCGAGATCTCGTGGGCCAACGCGAGCAAGCGATTGGTCTCGCCCGACATCGCGCTCACGATCATCACCACCTGGTGACCCTCGGCTTGCGCGCGCAGGCCGAGCTCGGCCACGCGTCGCATCCGCTCGAGATTTGCTACCGAAGTTCCGCCGAATTTCTGGACAACGAGAGCCAAGGCCGGGACGCCGTAGCGCCCAAAATCAGGGGAGTCAAGCGGCTCTCCCCCCCTTCCCTAAACAAGCCCCGTCCCACTGGCCCTCGGACCAACGAAGCCGGTCTCGCCCCGACGGGAAAGGCGCCTGCCGGCGGCCTTTGCCGCCCGACGATGCCGCCAAGCCCGCCCCATGCCCTAGCAGCATCTTCATCCGGGCTCGAGCCCGAGAGCGGCTCCGTTGTCCGAAACGCTAGGCAACATTAGCTAGCGCAACCGCGACTTTCTCCACGTTGACGATCGTCTTGTTGGTGTCCTCGTAAGTAATCTTGAGAGCAAAGCCGCTCCGGTCTCTGGCCCAACCGTTGATCTCGAGGAACTTGTCGTGACGGACGGAGATGGTGTTGCCAGCGTTGGGCGCAGCACTATTCGCACCAAAGGTGAGCCTGCCGTCGAGCAACGGCGCAGTCAGTAGCTTGCGCCGAACGCTGAGCACCGAAATGAACTCGGGGCCGTGAAAGGTAGGCGGCTTGAACGTGAAGCTGCAAGTCTGCACGGGGGCTGCAGTAGACGCAGGGTCGACATTGATGAATGTCGTATTGATGACCTCTTGAGTGAACGATACTAGAGCCATGGGCTTTCCTTTTGGTTGATCGAGAACGTGTTCAGTACGCCGGTTGAAAAGCGAGTCTCCCCGAGCAACGGTCGTCACACCGCGCTCCGGGCATTTTCCAGCTGGGCTTCGTCAGCGTTTGCGACGTATCGACGACTCGCACGCCATCAGCGGCCTGATGGGCAAGCGCCGAGGAGTCCGCTGACCAGACGGCCTCGGAGCTCGCCGGGGAGCCCGCGCAATAGCGCTGCGGCTCATGCATGAACTCCTCGGAACAGTCGACGCCGGGCCCCGCGCCGAACGGCAGCAACGGGAGCTGAGACGGCGCCGGCGGCTCGGCCAGATCGACCAAAGCCAGCTCACCGCCTAGTCGTGCAAGCAGCAGCCTTTCGTCGGGAGAAAACGACACCCAGCTCGGCCCCTCACTTGCGAACCCGAGCAACCGACTGACGTGAGGCGCCTGCCCTTGCAGATCGGTCCAATGCAGCCAGCGAAAGCCGCTGAACGTAGTCGTGAACGCAAACCAGCGACCCGATCTGGAGAAGGCGCGCGCCTGCCCTTGGGCCTGAGCGCTGTCGTAACGGTAGCCAGTGGGTCCGCATCCGCCAGCACCACTGCACGCGCCAGCGAGCCCGAACATGCTCAAGCTGGCGCTATCCGGCGTGAAGTCGAAGAAGCGAATCTCCCCATGCGGCAGCGCCTCGGAGGTATCGCCAAAGTCGGTGACGCAGGCCAGACGCTCGCTACCGGTGGCCCACGCTAGAAGGTGCGTGCAAGTTTCGCCCGGTGCAGAGCTAGCTTCCGGCGCAACGACATCGCCTACCTCGGCGGTGAAAATCCGCAGGCCGCCATCGTCGGCGAGCGCGACCGCGTAGTCTCCGCTTCCGCTGATCAAGCGACTGCTAGCGTGCCAACCTTGCCGGTAGGTGGTGCCCTCGGGCAGCGTGAAGACTTGTTGGGTAGGGTCGCCCAGCGTGTAAAAGCCGACGCTAGTAGGCAGCAGCACAATCGGTGCCAGGTACGCTTTCAGGTCCTCGACCGGGGCAGAAAATCCGGTCGGAGTTAGCTGCGCGTACGAGTGGGTGCGGTAGTGATCTCCGTCGTCAGTCGGCAACGGATAGCCGTCAGCTGGGTGAAGGTTCCACAAGTCCGTGTGATAGGCGACGTACTCATTGCCTACCCACGAAAGCTCTGATCCCACGATGGCAGAGACCGACGTGCGGACGTCGCCCGCCGGTAGCCCCACGGCGCCTAAATAGCCGCTGTCACCGGTGCTGAATGCCACCGCGAG
>JBEHXA010000540.1:0-5419 GCA_048498935.1 Myxococcota bacterium | reverse complement strand
ACCTGCCACCTGCCAGCGTCGCTTCGCTCCGATCACGATGCCCGATTTGGGTGATCACGATGCGCCGACACAGGTGATCACGATGGGCGACATACGCAACCCCGGACGACGCGGAAGCCCCACTCGGCCGCAGACGTTCAGAGCGGCTCTCGCCGGGCCTCGCATTGCCGTGTGCCAGCGAAGCGGTGGATAGCTAAGCTCGATCCATGGACACAATTCCTCGGACGAAGCTCTACGAAGAAATCTGGGCAGAGCCGATGACGACGGTCGCCGAGCGCTACGCTGTCTCGTCGAACTACCTCGCGAGGATCTGCGAGCAGCTAAAGGTGCCCAGGCCGCCGCGGGGCTATTGGGCACGGCGCGCAGTAGGACAGAACGACGACCACCCGCCGCTCACACCTCTCGACCCAGGTGACGAAACAGCCTGGATTCGAGGAGGTGGCGAATCGTTCACGCGACCGCCGCCTTCGCCGGTCTTTGTGGAGACGGAGACGCGCGGGTCGCCTCGGGGCAAACGCCCGCGTGTACATCCGATCCTTATGAATGCCCAAGAGTTGTTTCTCGCGGAAGACGACAGACCAAGCGAGGTACCGGGGTATTTGAGTCCCAAAGAACGGAGCCTTCCCGATCTCTTCGTTTCAAGGGAAAGCCTGCAGCCGGCAATCAGGCTTGCCAACGATCTCTATCTCGCCCTCGAAGACCAAGGCCATTGGGTTCGGCTGGCTCCGAAGGAGCCTCACTACGGGCGCGGCAAGTTCGACTTTGAAGAAGGCAAGCCCCCGCGCGATCCCTACAACAGCCGAGATGGCTGGTGGCCTGCTCGATCGACGCTAGTCTTCATAGGCGGGGTCGCGTTCGGCTTGACCATATTTGAGATGGCCGAGCGTGTCGAGGCGACGCGCGACGCCAAGGGTAGCTACGTGCGCGTGCGTGGTCTCGGAGCTCGACCCAAGGACACGAGTCGTTCCACTTGGGACCTGCGCCACTTGCCCAATGGTCGCCTCGTCGTCTTTGCTCATAGCCCTTACCGTCACGTCAACTGGACGCGGTACTGGCATGAACAGACGCGGGGCCAGCTACGAGCTCTTGTGCCGGACATTGTTGGCGCGCTCGAGCAAATGGCGCCGGATATAGCCGCCCGCGCACACGCTGCCGACGCCAAGGCGAGAGAGGACGCGCGCGTGCGAGACCAAGAGGAACTGGAGAAGGCGCGGGTCGCTACCGAGAAGCGGCGAGGCGAGGCGGCAGCAGCGAGCCGCAAGGACTTTCTGCAATTGGTCGAGCAGTGGGCCCTTGCCGAGCGGGTCGGCTCCTTCTGCGCGCAGCTAACGGAACGAATGCACAAGCTGGAGCCGCCAGAGCGCGAGCACGTAGAGCAGCGTCTCGCGGCGGTTGCGACGCTCTTCGATGGGACTGATGTGCTCCTTTACCTTCAGAGATGGCGGACGCCGGAGCAACATTTTCGCGCCATGCCGCTGGACTACTGGGAGCAGGTGCAGCTCATGAAGTCGCAACGAGGCTAGCGAGGATGCCAGCACTACGGGGCGCCACCGCGGCACCACGGGCAGTGCGGCAGCGATCCATCGCGGTCGTCAGTGTCCGAGCTGCAGTGGTAGCCGAACTGGTGCGGGCAGGCGTGAGTGTTGCGCTGCCCTCTGGTGTCCTCTCGTGTCCCTTCGTGGCCATTTGAGACGAACTGAAGTTTTGCCCAATTCACGCACGATTGTCCGCACTTAGCCCCTGATCCGCGTGCCTCCTCTTAATCCGTTGGCTCGCAGTTCAAGTCTGCGATGGCCCACAAAGTGAAAGGCGGCTCCCTGAGGCAACTTGGGGAGCCGTCTCCGGTTTTGTGACTTTGATTTTCAAAGTGCGCCCCGTGGATGATCGCCCGCGCAGCAGCGTGGACGCCGACGCCGGTCGACGATAGCTGCTTCGCATGGATCGCCGACAGCGTAAGCTCCAGGAGAAACGAAAGAAGCGCGATCTGGCAAAGAAGCGCTCGCGTCTGGAGGCCGAGCGCAGGCCGAGCGAGGAGCAGTTGTGGGTCCGCGCAGGAGCTCGGGCTCCGTTTGGTCCCTGCTTCATCAGCGCTGGTTGGGATGACCCTACCACGCCGCGGTTGGTATCGCTGATCATCACGCGCGTTCTGGATGGCGGCGACCTGCTGCCACACGTGCTGTTGCTCGATCGAACGTGCCTCGGCGTGAAGAATGCCATGCTGCTCGCGCCGATGACGGCCGATGAGCTCGACTTGATCGTCGAGCAGGTTGGCTTGCCCTATGGCGGCATGGACGATTGCGACGCGCTATTCGCACAATCTCTAGCGTTTCACGCCGTCGAGTACGCAGCCAAGCTCGGCTTCGCTCCGAACTCGGATTTTCACGAGGCGCTCTTGGAGCCCCGCCCGGCAGAGCTGCTGGCGACGCCATGGGCATCGCTCGACCGACCTTTGTATGTTCCTGGCCCTGACGACAACATGGCGCACGTTGTCCTCCAGCTGCGGAAGGCAGTCGGCGAAGGCTTCGACGTCGGGGGTCTGGAAGAAGGTTTGCTGGAGGGCAGGTCCGACGATGACCAGCCCGACGACGAGCTCAACCGGGACCGCTGAGCACCCTAGCCGGTCTCTGTGAGAAATCGCGCAACGAGTGCCCCCGAAGATTGCGCGTGCCGATGCCCAGTGCGCGGGTCGAGCTCAGCCTTGGAGCGGGTTGCGGTACACGTCCGCGACACCCAGGAAGCAGCCGATGCTCTTCAGCTCCACGGCGCCGCTTCGAGCTTCGCGCAGGGTCCAGCTGCCATCGGAGTTGCGACTGAACACCTCTAGCCTTTGCTCTTCCTGCGAAATGAGCACGTAGCTCACTAGACTTGGGATACGCCGGTAGTGGGCTGCCTTCTCTTCTCGATCGTAGCGCTGAGTACTCGGCGAGAGCACCTCGACGATCACCACAGGATTCGTCGCGGTGTTGTTGTCCTCGGGGTCTCGTTCCAAGGCGCCACAAACAACGCTCACGTCCGGGTGCGTTGCCAGGCCAGTCTCGAGCACACGAACGCGGAGGTCGGACGTAAAGACACGGCACGGCTTGCCAGCCAGCTGAGCGCCCAGGAGCTGGATGACGTTCGCCGCCAGCCCGCTATGCTCCGGCGACCCACCGGACATGGCGTAGACGGCACCATCGAAGAACTCGTAGCGCACGTCTGAGCTGGCCTCGAGCTCGAGGTATTCTCGAAAGGTGTAGCGGCGTTCGGGTCCACCACTTACGGGCAACTCGGTGTCCCTTCTTTTAATCGCTCGACTTGGGGAACTGCTAGTCCGAGATGCAACCGGCGGTGCCGCCAATCGTGTAGCTGGCGCCGGAGACGCCGCTCGTGCCGCGGAAGGTCCAAGTCCGTCCAGTGGAGAGAGTCTCGAGAGCCACGGCGATGGACTCGCCACCGCCCTCGAATGCGCCCTTCATGGCTTGCAGACCGCAGACATGGATCGGCTGCGCGGCGGACGCATCCCACCGGATGGGAACGCCCCACGGCGCTGCCTGCCAAAGGGTATTGATGGAATGCCCTTCGTTGGCGACGCAGACCGCGGAGGCGCTGATGGAGCCGCTGGCAAGAGAAGAGCCCCCCAGCGTCCATCGGTTGGCGGAGTCGCGAACGAGATTGACCGATTCGCCGCCGCCATTGAACTGGCCAGACACGCGCGTGAGAAAGCACGCGCCGCCGGTCTGGGCGGCCACGCGCGCCTGTCCCTTGCTCCACGAGGCATAGGCCGTAGGGAAGAGATAAACGCAGCGTGCTTGCGCGCTGATGCCGCCCGGCAACCCCGTCGTTCCACTCAGCACCCATCGACCGGACACGATTTCGGCCTTCACGGTTTCGCCGCCCCCCTCGAAGTCGCCCGAAATACGGGTCAAGAAGCAGGCGCGCCCGAAGCTCACGCCCATGTCCACGGGGGCGGCTCCCTTACTCCAGGAGTAGGAGCTGGAAGTCAGCGCGCTCTGCACCTCTCCGACCTCCGAAACGTCTTCGCCCTCGGCGCCGCAGCCCGCCGCAACCGGGAGCAGTAACAGGACGCACGCAAGAGGTAGCTTCGATGGACGAGGGATAAACATAGACGCTTCTTCTTTCATGGCGTGCCCAGCGGTACTCCGCCGGCCGCTCGAAGACAAATGATGAGCAGGGCTTCAGGAACGAACTGACTAACAGCTGACGACGATATTTCCCCGGTACGATTTCTAACACCGCTGCGCATGCTCGTCCGTGCGTCGTGCGTCACACTCACTTAGAAGAGGCCCGACACCTTAGCACCCGCCGTCCCTAGCCCGAGCATCGGCGTCACCTGCGTGCGACCAGTCGTCGCTCGTGACGGAGAGCTTTGCGGCCAGAGCCAGTAGGTTGCCGCAGTAGTGCAAGCAAACACGCCCGTAGCGATGAAGGCACCGATGGCGACGGTGCGGAAGTTGTCGCGATCGTGAAGGCTCGATTGGGCGGTCTCGCACGCAGCTGGCCGGTCTTTCACGGCGCAGACCGAATCTGGCGAGATACCGGGAGCACTCTCGGCGACGGCTTGCGCGAGCGCGTCCGCCGCGTCGTCACTGGCAGCGTTGCTCTTCAACGTAAAAACGGTGCCGACGGCGGCCGATGCAAGCGTCAGCGCGGCGCTCGAGATCAGGAGGGGTATTTGCGCAGACCCGGCCTGCGGTGGCGGCTCTGTCGTCGCGTGTTCTAGGCTAGCCACGGCCGCCGCGTTCGACGAGGCAGGAGTCGAAGCACCGGGTGTGACGATGGAGAGCTGGAAGCTGAATCTGGAGCCGGCGGGCAATCGAACGAAGCGCGTCGGCGAGCGCGCGCCGTCCTTTTCGGCGTACAGCTCATGGTCTCCCGGGGCGAGGTAGACCTCGCGCTGGAGGGGAGATGTGCCGATGCGCTCACCGTCGGCGTACACGGTGGCGCCGGCAGGCGCTACTTGGAGTGTCACCGTGCCGATGTGAGCTTTGCATTCCTTGAGTCGAGCCTGGGCTTCGTCGCGCTTGTCGACTAAGTCTTCCGGCAAGCTTTCGAGGACGAACTCCCAGTGGTGGGCCGCGTCCACATACCGGCCGAGCCGCGTCTCGACCTCGGCCAGGCTGAGCGCTATGGCGAAATGTTGACGCAATTGCCATGCGCCAGCGAAAGCGGCGCGCGCCGTTTCGAAGTCGTTCTTCTTCTGAGCTGCAAACCCCTGACGCATCAGCTCCTTCGCCGCATCTTCGTTCGTTGCTGGCTGATCGGCCAGCGCACTGCGGTGCGCCAGGCAGCTAGCGCCGAGCGCGCACAGCAACGTGAGTCTGGCCACTAAGCGCTGGCCCCGCCGCGCGCGGCCCGGGTAGCACCGCCGAAGAGACGAACCACAGGGGGACGAAGGCACCAGGGACATGAGAAGCAGGAC
>JBEHXA010000539.1:0-5422 GCA_048498935.1 Myxococcota bacterium | reverse complement strand
TGAGCCTGCTCCCGAGCGCGCTCGAGCACATCACGGCCGAAAAGGACCTGGCTCGCACGGTCGGTGAGATCGAGCGCGCCGAGGCGCGCATCGCCAAGTTGGGCGTCGAGCTGGTCGACGTCGACGCTACCCTGGAGCAGTCGGCGGTGCTCGAATCCGAGTCGCGCGCTCAGTTGAACGACCTGCGCACGCAGCTCGAGCACCTGAACCACGACCTGTCGCGCGCCGAAGCCACGGCCGCTGCCTGGCGTGAGCGAGTCGCGACTCAGCTCTCGCTCGTGACCGAGCGCAAGGTTCGTCTAGCCCAGGTCAAGGAGCAGGTCGAAGCTGCCCGAGCCGCCCTCGAGCGCGTCAGCGGCGCCTTGATCGAGCTCGAGACGCGCGCGGCCAAGCTCGACGAGGAGTTGAACGAAGCCTCCGTGGCGTACGGCGACACCGCCGCGCGCATCATGGTGGCTCGCGAGCAGCGCATCGAGGCCGTGCAGGCTGCCAAGGTCGCGCACGCCGAGCTGGACGAGGCTCGCACCTTGCTCGAGCAAGTGCGCCAAAGCCTGGCCGGTCAAGAAGCCGAGCTCAAGTCGCTGCGCGACGAGCTCGAGGTGCTGGACGAAGCAGTGCGCCGGCACGAGATGGCCGCACAGCGCATCGCGCTCTCGCGCGAGCACTTGCTCGCCAACGTGCGCGAGCGCTTCCGCGGCTTGGATCTGCGGCGCGTGGTCGGCGACTACCACATGCGCATGCCGCCGGATAACGAGCAGCGCCGCCGCATCGACGAGCTCACGCAGCTCATCGACCGCATGGGTCCGGTCAACCTGGACGCCAAGGCCGAGCACGACGACGCCGAGCGCCGCTTCAAGGAGCTCAACGACCAGAAGGTCGACATCGAGAAGGCGTTGGTCGAGCTCGAGCACGCCATCAAGCACATGAACAAGGAGTCGCGGCGTCGCTTCAAAGAGACGTTCGACGCGGTCAACGACCTGTTCAAGAAGACGTTCTACAAGATGTTCCGCGGCGGCCGCGCCGAGCTCATGCTCACGGATCCGGACGACTTGCTCGGCAGCGGCGTCGACATCATGGCGCAGCCCCCCGGCAAGAAGCTCGGCAACATCGAGCTGATGAGCGGTGGTGAGAAGGCGCTCACGGCCGTGTCGCTGATCTTCGCCATCTTCCAGCATCGCCCCTCGCCCTTCTGCATCCTGGACGAGGTCGACGCTCCGCTCGACGAAGCGAACGTCACTCGTTACAACGAGGCGATTCGCTCGATGACCCACAGCTCGCAGTTCATCTTGATCACGCACATCAAGAAGACCATGCAGAGCGTCGACGTGCTCTACGGCGTCACCATGGGCGAGCCTGGCGTTTCACGCATCGTCAGCGTGAAGGTCAACGAGAACTCGATCAGCCGCAGCGACAGCCTCGCCGCGCACTCGCCGCGCGACACCGAAAAGCCCGCCTCCGCTCCGGCCTCTACCGAGTCCACCGCGGTCGCCTGACGCAGCAGCCCGGGAGGTGGCGTCCCCGCCTCCCGGTGCTTCGAACGCTACAGCGAGAACGTCTCGAACTGCGCGACGGTTTCGGTTTTGCCTGCGCGGTGACCGATGATGCGCGTGATGAGGTGCTGGTTGGTGGCCGAGAGGCGCGCCAGCGGCGCTTCACAAAGCGCGTAGAGGGTGCCGTCTTCCGGATCCGGGTTCGCGTCGCGGAAGGTTTTGATCAGACGACCGTCGGGGAGCGATACCTCGACGTCGAGCGAGTCCCAGCCGCGCACGTCGATCGGGATGTGCGTCACGACGATCTCGGCGTCGGGATCGATCGGCGGGATGCGGAGCACCGGCCCAGGCTCGGGCGTCAGCACCTGAACGCGCAAGCCCGCTGCCTTCACCTGCTCGATGCGCTGACGGGTGCTGCCGTTGTCGAGGCCGCCGCGAGGCCCCAAGTGCTGCATGATCAGGCTCACCTGGTCGATGAAGATCGCTTCGTCGGCCGTACCCGCCGCTGCAGCCTCGAACAAAGAGTCTTCGAAGCTCGCGGCCTCGGCATCGCTCATGCCGCCGAGCTGGTAGTCGTCGAGCGCTTCGAGGGCCGTGCGGTCGCTCATGCCGCCTCCCACGCGATGCGCTTACTCATGCATTCGCGCAAGCTGGCGAGCGTGCGATGGCGCAGCACGCGCGCGTTGCTTTCGCTGATCGAGAGCTCGCGCGCCACGTCCTCATGGCCCCGCGACTCGAGGTAACCCAGCTTGATCAGGTCGCGCGAACGCTGCGAGAGCTGGCTCATGCAATCCTCCAGGTGGATCACCTGGTAGGTCTCGCGCGCCACGGCTTCCACGCTGACCGCTTCCAGGGCAGCGCCGTACGTTTGCCAGAGTTGTTGCCGCCGCTCGCGCTGCCTCGCCCGATCGAAGGCCAGGTTCCGGCAAATACCGAGCACGAAACCGCCGAGCCGCTCCGGCTGCTCGATGCGGCCGCCGCGCAGCGCCTCGACCATGAGCAGCAGCGCGTCTTGCGAAAACTCTTCGACGGCGTCCTTGCCGCGCAGGCGCCGACGAGCAAAAGCGCGCACCGCGGGGGCCATACGACGGCAGAGCGTCTCCTCTGCGCTGCGTTCGCCCTGGCGGGCGCGACCGACCAGTTCGGTCAGGGGCTCGAGATCTGACGTCGTCACCCCGTCAGATTAGCAAATTCGGCCGGGCGGTTCGAGCCCCGCAAAAAATCAACCAGGACCTGTAACGCTTTGCTCGGTGCTTCCACTTCAGGGGTCATCGCTATGCCGAAGACAACTTGGAAGAGGAAGCTGGGTCGTGTGGGGATCGCGTTCGGCGCGCTGGCCGTGATCGGCAGCGTCGTCGTCAACTTTCGGGCCAAGCGCACGCTGGACGCCCCCTACCCCAATATTCACGCCAGCACCGACCCCGCCGTGATCGAGCGGGGGCGCTATTTGGTGGAAGGTCCCGCGCACTGTGGTGAATGTCATGGCGCCGTCGATCCACCCGCCGCGTCTCGCAAAGGGCGACCGCTCGTCGGTGGGCAAGAGTTCAAGCTGCCGGTCGGAACCTTTCGCGTGCCTAACATCACGAGCGATCGAGAGACCGGCATCGGCAACATCAAAGACGAAGCGATCGCGCGCATGATCCGCCACGGCGTGAAGCCCGACGGGCAAGTGGCGCTGCCCTTCATGCCGTATGCAGATCTGTCCGACGACGATCTCACCGCCATCATCTCTTACCTACGCACGCAAAAGCCGGTCAGGCACGTCGTCCCGGAGCACGAGATCAACGCGCTCGGGCGCGTGGTGCAAGCCTTCGTGCTGCAGCCCAAGGGACCGAGCAAACCGCCGAGCAAGACCGTGACGCCAGAGCCCACGCCCGAGTATGGCAAGTACCTGACCCATAACGTCGGCAACTGCGTGATGTGCCACACCAAGGTCGACATGCGCACGGGCGCTTTCGCGGGTCCGATGTTCGGCGGCGGAGCCGAGCACGAGGCGTTCGGCAACCCCGAGAAGAAGTTCGTCAGCCCCAACCTCACACCGGACCCGCGTTGGGGCTGGCTGCAAGGCTGGGACGAAGACGCCTTCGTCGCTCGCTTCAAGGCGGGCCGCGCCATCGGAGACTCGCCCATGCCCTGGGAATCCTTCCAGAGCATGACCGATAACGATTTGCGCGCGATTTATCGCTATTTCAAGACCCTCGCGCCCGCCCAAAGCGGCCCGGACCCCCGCAAGCACGACGTGGTGCTCACGGCGATGCGCTGATCGCTACGGGCACGAGCGGCTACCCAGATCGGCTGGGTCGACCGGCAAGGCGAGCCATTCGAGCGAAGGATCGAACGGCTCGCTGCCGTCGACACGACCTTGGGTCACGCTGCAGCTTCGGCGCAGCGTGTGATCGACGCTGAGCCCGTCACCCCAGGCAGCGCCGGGATCGAAACCAATTTGCCCGAACACATCGAGCACCGTGCCAGCACAAGCTAGCGCGATCGCGTCGTTGCCGTTGAAGGTCAGGTTGGTGGAGCGGTCGCAACGATCGGACTCGGCCTGAGCGAGCTGAGACGAGCAGAGCACGTAGACGTCATTGGCTTTGACGGGACCGTGAAGCGCCAGGCGCGACGGCTCGCTCGCTCCGTTGAAGTAGGTGAGCAAGTCGCAACCTTCGAGCGAGTCGCCAGAAACGACGAAGATTTCCAGGGCTTTGGTGCTGCCGGAACCCTCCAAATATTCGCTGAAAAGCAGCACCAGTGGTGGTGGCGGTGGCGGTGGTGGTGGTGGCGGCTCGACGGGAGGAGTGCCGCCTGTAGCGCCCGCTCCGTCGGGGGGTAGCTCGGGCTCGATCGGAGCGGTGCCGGCAGCACCGCCGGAGCCGCTCGATGCTGGTGGAGGCGACTCGGCCGAACCAGCAGGCGTGGCCGTGGAGCCGGCCTTGCCTGTGACCGGTGCAGTCACGGCCGCCCCACCCTCACCTGCACTGGCAGCGCTTTTCGGGCGCTCGGTTTTGGGTGGGGCGCTTGGAGGCTCCGGCGGTGACCCGCCTTCGTTGTACACGCCGGTAATGCCGTCGTTAGGTACGTCCGCGCGCCGCCCGCCCGTGCCTTCACTGCGGCCCAGGTCCGGCAAGCTCAGCTCTGCCGCGCAAGCGCTCATGCTCAACAGGACCAGCGACATCCACCCCATCACCCCGATAGATCTGCTCATGGCACTTGCTCGGCCGAGCCCGGAGCAGGTTGCTAATGGAAGTCGCGTGATGCTTTTTCGATGTCACGGCCCGGCACGTCGAGGCGCACCAAGGACTCCACCATCACGTGAATCACTGCGGCTTCTGCTTCGTCGTCGGTGAGGGCTGGTAGGTTTGCTTCGCGCACACCGGGGGGGCGGCCTTGGCGCTCGATGGTGCCGCGCGCCAGCATGATGGCGGCGTGCCGAGCCGGCATTCGGTACTGTTCGTAGACGGTTTTCCACAAAACCAGGTTCAAAAAGCCGGTTTCGTCTTCGAGAGTGATGAACACCACGCCACTGGCGGTGGCTGGCTGCTGCCGGCACGTGACGACCCCCGCCACCTTCACCCGCTGCCCCTGTCGACAATTCAGCAGCTCTTGCGCGGTTACCACGCGCTGCGCCTGCAGTTTGTCTCGAAAGTGCCGCATCGGATGATCGTCCACCGACAACCCCTTGTGCCGGTAGTCGAGCAGCAGCCGCTCGGAGGCTCGCAGCTCGGGCAGTCGCTCAGCAGGTTCGCTCCACGTTCGCTCGGCGAACAAGCCCGGCGCGCGCGGCGTACGCGCTTGCCACAGCGCTGCCCGTCGGGAAGTCGACAAGCTTTCGAAGGCTCCGGCTTCGGCCAGCGCCTCCACGTCGCTAAGAAATGGCTCTTTTAATACTATTGAGTGTAAATAACCCTTTAATTTCAGAGCAAAATGCAAAAGAATTA
>JBEHXA010000538.1:0-5436 GCA_048498935.1 Myxococcota bacterium | reverse complement strand
TCGGCGGCACCGGCTTTGGCTGCACCTGCTTTGTCGGCACCGGCTTTGGCGGCTTCGGGGGCACCGGTTTCTGCGGTTTCGTTGGAGGAGGCGGCGCGCCACCGGTGGCGCCGAAATGCGTGCTGGCTGGCGACCAGCCGCGCATCGCTGACATCGAAGCGAACGAAATCGTCACGTTCGACGCAGCCGACTTCGTGGAAGGCGACGTTAGCGCCTATCGCTGGAGCGTTGTGCCCGAGGACTGCGACGCGGTGGTGCAGAACGCACAGTTCGTCCTGCAGGACACCACCTCGCGCTTCGTGAGGTTCCAACCCTCGCGCCCCTCGCCCTACCATCTCGAGCTCGACGTCACCAATTCCGTAGGTGAGCAAGCCTCTTGCGCCTTCGAAGTCCCAGTGAACGACGTCGGTATGCGCGTCGAGCTGTGCTGGGACACCAGCACCACCACCGATCTCGACTTGTATCTTCACACGCCGTTCGATCGCGCGCCCTGGTTCAGTCCCGGTGGCAATATCGAAACTGGGCTGAACAGCACGACTTGCAATACTGCAAACTGCTCATCGGGTTTGCGCTTCAATCAAGCACGCGTCGACTGGGGCTTTGCCGATTCGGACTTGGGCGCATGTTCGACACCGCCCTTTGCTAGTTTCATCGGCCTGGGCCGCTGCCCGAATCCGCGCGCAGGCGACGACAACAACGGAGGTCAGGTCGCTGTCGGTACGACCGAGCGCGTGCAGCTCGACAATCCGCAGCAGGGCCAAACCTTCCGCGTGATGGTGCAGAACTTCAACAACAGCGCAGCTCACCCCTCCGTGTTCGTCTACTGCGGCGGAGAGCGCGTCGCAGCTGTCACGGCGCCCGCGTCTCCTCCCGACTTCTCGGCTCAAGCCTACTCGAGCTACGGCTTGATGTGGCGCGTTGCAGACGTGACGACGGAAGTCGACGCCTCCGGGATCGTTACCTGCGGGACCAGGGCATTCGGTGCCCGGGGCATCACGACCGACGACGCGCGCTACTGAGCTCAAGGCATCGGGCAGCCGAGCCGCTGCCGCCCGATCGCTACCTCGTCGAACCAAGCTTCCTGACCCGGCGCATCCTTCTCGTACGCTTCCCAACCGAGCACGAGCTCCGTGACCTTCTCTGGCCCTTGCCAGGTAGCGGCGCTGCCCACGCTGCACGTGCTGGCCGCGCCGCCCGTGACGTCCACCTCAGTTTGCGCCACGCCGTCCAGCCATAGGTGCATCTCGCTCTTGGCGCGGTCGAGCATCCATTCGACGCAAACCCATTTCCCAGGTGCGAGCGCTTGGGTCGTGGCCGTCACCGAGCATTGCACTTGCGGGGGTGGGTCGCCGTTCTGCGGTCCCCCGCCGCGCCGATTCTTCACGCCCACCGCGTTCTTCACGATGCGCCCGTATTGCGAGTAAGTCATGGCCAGCTTGCCTTGCGCGCCGCCGAAGCTGAACTGCGCGACTTCGCTGGTCGAGCCGGCAAGCAGCCCGCTCTCGTGGATGATGTTCCAACGCGAGCCCTGCGGCATGGCCTTGAGCCAGAGCATCACACGGCCGTAGTGGGCGGGTGGCACGAGCTCCACGCCGTCAGCGCTTTCTTTGATGATGTCGGCGTAACGCAAATCTCCAGCTTCGGTATCGAGGTGCATCTCCTGCGCACCTTTGAACGGCTTGCTGGTGTCGACTCGCGCGGGCCCGTGAAAGTGGTAGGCGAGCCAAGCAGGCTCGGTCGCGCCGTTGGGGATCAGATCGTAGAGGTCGTTGTTTTCATCGAAGATGGGATTGTGCAGTGGGTATGCTTCGAAGCCGTCGCAGAACACTGCGCCTGGAGCGCAATCCGCGGTTGGAAAACCGTCGTTGGAACCGGAACCAGCCGCACCAGCGCTAGCGGGTGCACCCGACGTGCCGGCCATTGCATTCGCCGTGCCGCCAGCTCCCGCGCCTCCCATTCCGACGCCGCCGACACCGCCAGCACCGCCATTGCCAGCACCGCCCTGCAGCGTGATTTGGCCAGCATTGCCGCCGAAATTGGCTGTCCCTGACGCTCCGCCCTGCTCAACGCCGCCCGTGGTCGGGCCTACGCCTGACGCTGCCTGTGGCGAGTTCGCGTCATCACCACATCCGCTGAGCGTGGTCAGGAGCGTGACGAGTAGAGCTGCGGAGTGCTGCCTCATAGTCAGACCACAGCTTGGTTTCCGCTACTGCCTCACTCATCCGAAATTATTTGCGACGGAGTCAGTGAGTGGTGGACTCCAACAAGGCGGGTGTTCGTGTGAGCGCTCTGCGCTCGAGTCTCGTGCAAAATTCGGCAACGTCACTGGGAGCGTAGCCATGTCGCATTTCTATGATTCGGCCGGATTAGCCCTGGTCGCAGTGACGCTCGGCGTCGCGTGCTCCGGTGGCAGTAGTGCTCCACCACCGCCTCTCGCCGGCGCGAGCGGCGGTGTTCCGGCAGCTGGCGCAGGTGCAGCCTCGGGCGGTACGCCTGCGGTCACCACGACGGGTTCCGCCAGCGGAGAAAGCACGGGTGGAAGCGGTTCCCAAGTCACGCCCCCAACCCCACCACCGCCCTCCTGCGACTACGACGCGGCCTTGGGTGCGCCGCCTCCCGCATTCACCACGTCATGCGCGAGCTGCCATGGCCCGCGTGGTGAGGGAAAGGGCGTCTACCCGCCGATTCGCGGTGGCTTGCCGGACCTGAGCACCGTCGTGCGGTCGGGCCGCACCAGCACCACGCTGACGCTCACTACCGCCGAGGGCCACACCATTCCCGCGCAGATGCCGGCGTTCAGCGCGGGCCACCTCAGCGAAACCGATCTGGCCGACATCGTCCAGTATCTCAAAACACCGCTCAACCCGGCCGCCCCAGCGGCGGCCTATTGCCTCTCTCGACCGGAGGCGAGCTGGTCGCCTGAGCAAGTGGATGAGGCCTACCAGCGCGGTCTCAAGGCTTGGCGCACCGCGGGCAGCGTCGACGGTAATGCGTGCGTCTTCTGCCATGGTCCCGATGCCATCGAGTTTGCCGCCATCGGCTATTCAGACGCACAGATTTACCGGCGCGCTTTCTCGCACGTGGATCAGCAAATCGCCGACGACGTGATCGACATGGTGCACGCGCTGCGAGCTCGCTACAGCATCGCGAATCCGCCAGATCCGGCCGTTTATCGGCCGTTTCAGCCGGGGGGCGAGGTGCTGCCCGGCGCCACCGCCGCGGAGCGCGACTGCGCATTCGGGCAGCAGCTTCAGGGCATGGGGCTCACGCTCATGGGCCCGCCGATCAACTCGGCGGTGGAGGCGCACAAGGCCTGGGACGAGCTCAAGGGCCTGAACCTGCGCACGCTCAAGGTCGGCATCCCGATGAACCACTACACGGAGGACATCTTCAACAACGCCGGCGCGACGCCGACGTGTCCCGATGCCCATCAGTGCGACGATCACGGCACCATTGCCGATTGGATCTCCGACGTGCCGGTGCTCAACGCGGACTCGGCTGCCAAGCTCTTCTCGCTCCACGACACTTACCTTGCCGACCCGACGCTCGAAAATCTCAAGCAGGTACTGCTCGCGGCTCCGCGCGACGACGTGATGTGGTTCAAGAACAAGTACCTGGCCGTGCAGATGGCCAACTACCTATTCCGGCAACAGGTTTCGGGCATGCCGATGCTCGACACCCTGCCGAATACGCCATTTCCGGTCGAAAATGGCACGCTCTTCAATTCGATCTGGATGGTGGGCGCGAACCTCCGCGACTTCATTCACAACGTCGGTAAGGAGCTGCCGACGGGCGGCGGCAAGTTCTCCGTTCCTCAAGCCACACTGGCAGGCCTCACCCGCAACGACGCCAGCGAGCAACTGCAGCGCGCGATCGTGCCGTGGTTCTGGCTCGGCTTCAGCTTCGACCCGAGCACCATGAATGTGGAGGCAGATTACGTCGCGGAGGCCGACGAATACTTCACGCAGCAAACCTTCCTCGACAGCGGCTCGTCTCCCATTCACGCCGCTTTCATCGTCAGCAAGCGCAGTCTCGAGATGATGGCGTACGAACAGCTGCCGCGCTCGCCCAACGTCTTCCCGTTCTTCCACCCCGACTTGGGGCGCTACCCGGTCACTCCGCTCAGCATGCGGTCCGGCTACTTTCCGGTGCTGACCAACTTCGCCGAAGAAAAGAACTTCAACACCATCAACAACTACCAGCTCGACAAGATGCCAACGGAGCCGACCCAGCGCGCGCTCTTCCAGACCTACACCGCGAACATGTACCGCATGTTCATGTGGGTGCTCATCGACGAGCTCCAGCAAACGCCGCAGATCTGGAACCCCAAAATTCTCGACGGCAAAATCCACAAGGCCGAGCTTTTCCTCACGTCGACCAAGGTCGACAACCCGAACCTCACCCAAGATACGGCCATGCTGGCCCAAGCTCGCTCCCTCGCCGCCGCAGCGACTGTGATGAAGTGAGCCCTCGCCCCCGCGCCGCGCTACAGTCGCGTCGTGTCTCGCTTTCCCTTCTCGCCCCCGTGGGTCCTCGCTCCGATGGAGGGCGTGACCAATGCGGCGGTGCGTGAGGTGCTAGCGAGCTATGGCTCCGTTGGGATGGTGTGCACCGAGTTCGTGCGCATCAGCGGCGATCGCATCGCGCCCGGTTACCTAGCGCGGCAAGTGGAAAAGCTCGATGGCGTGCCGCTGAGCGTGCAGGTGATGGGCAATGCTCCGCCGCTACTGGCCGAAGCCGGCACGGTCGTGGCCCGGGCGGGCGCTGACGTCGTGGACCTGAACTTGGGCTGCCCGACCAGCAACGCCGCTCGCAAGGGAGTGGGCGCTGCGCTGCTCAAGCAACCGGAGCTCTTGGCGGAGCTGCTCGGCAGCATGCGCCGCTCGGTGCCGGGCTTGCTCTCGGCCAAGCTGCGCGCCGGGTTCGACACCAGCGACGACGCGCTTCGCAATGCGCGGCTGGTCGAAGACAGCGGGCTCGACTTCTTGACGGTGCATCCGCGGCGCGGTGTGGATCACTACCGTGGCGTCGCCGACTGGCGCATCACCGCGCTCTTACGCCGCGAGCTGAGCATCCCGATCGTGGGTAACGGCGATGTTTGGTACGCCGAGTCGGCGCTCCGCATGTTCGAGCAAACGGGCTGCGACGCCGTGATGATCGGCCGACCCGCGCTGCGAAATCCCTGGATTTTCCGGCAAGTGGGCGAGCTCATGGCGGGCAAGGCTCCCTACCGGCCTACCGGCAGCGACGTAGCGCAGCACTTGCAGCGCCTCGCGACCGCCTTGGCGGCCCGCGACGTTCGCCAGTCGCCGATAGGTCCGCTGAAGGAGCAGCTCAACTACCTGTTCCGAGCGCTGCCCGATAGCCTCGCTCTGCAGCGCCACCTACTGCGCATGCCTACCGTGAGCTTGCTCCTCGAAGCCAGCGAAGAGGCCT
>JBEHXA010000537.1:0-5449 GCA_048498935.1 Myxococcota bacterium | reverse complement strand
CCTGCGCCAGCGCGGCTTCCGAAGCGAAGCGCCGCAGCAACGTGAGGTCGGCCTGCATTGCTCCGCGGCACACGCGGGAAGCTTCCGCGACTGTGCGCTCAGGACATCGATCCCGCTTGCACCACCGACTTGCTCGATCAGCGTCCGATCGCGGCGCGCGCGCTGTGGTCGGCGGCGTTCGAGCTCGCCTCGGCGGACGCCCGCGCCGCGCTCCAGTTCGGGCCGCGCGAGCGCGCCGAGCTCGACGCCGAAACCCAGGCCGCGCTCACGGTTTGGGGCGATTTGCGCTGACCGCCGCGAGTCCGGAGACCATCCAAGCGAGCAGCGCGAGCGTGGCCAGCTTTTGCGCTGCGGGCAGTACCCGTGAATCGGGGCCCTGGAGATAGGCCACGTTCACGTACAGCGCGAGGTTGACCAGCGCGGCGGCAACGAGCACGAGCGACCAGGTCGCGAACGCGCGCCGCTCGCGATGGTGCGCGAGCGCCCAGGCCGAGCACACGCAGCCGCACGCAAAGCCGAGCCCTCCGGCCGTCAGCACTGCCGGCGCGTGTAGCGCCGGGTAGCGATCGGACGGGACTAGCGCCACCAGCGCGGTAGCGACGGCCGACACCTGCCCAGCGACCCGAACGAAGCGCCCGCGCCTACTCGGTAGCAAGCTCGCGATCTCGCTCCAAAAGAAGCGGAGCGCGACCGCGAGCGCCACGAAACCGGTCGTGGCAAGTGCCACGGAGCGCCCGTTGGGGCGCCCGTTGTGCGCCGGCTCGCGCAGCAGGTCGCACCAAAAGTTCTCGAAGAACAGGTGCTCACCGGCGTGCGGATGCCACCAGCTGCCGCCCGCGTAGCAAGCGACGGCGCCGGCCATTGCCGCACAAAACAGACCCAGACAAGCGAGCGAGAGGCGGGACTGCCACGACCAGCTCGCCAAAATCGCTCCTCCCTCAGGTGCCGCGCCGCCCGCCCCACAGCGCCAGGTGCAGCCGGCTCGAGAAGCGCACCCCCAACGCCTGCGACCAAGCCGCCACGTCGCCCGAGCGCGTCTCGAGCTCTTCACGGCTCACCGCTTGCGGCATGAGCAGGGTGCGACTCCGCTCGAAGCCGAAGCGCTCGCGTAGTGCCTCGGCTTCATCGCGATCTGCGGAGCTTGCGACCACGAGCTTCAAATAGGCGCGCCCACTCTCGCGGAGCGCGAGCAGCGCCTCGGGGCGGATGCGCTGCGCTTCCGGATCGCCTGCGTTGCTCAGCTTGGGCGAGACGTTCCACTGATTGATCCGGGCGAGCAGCGCGTCGCTCGGCACGCGCGTGCCGTTCGTCTCGATCTCGATGAACAGGCGGGGCGACGCGAGCTCGAGCACCCGCGCGAGTGCGCGCTGTTGCAGCAGCGGCTCGCCGCCCGTGATCACGACATGCCCGGCGGGCGCACCGTCGAGCTCGGCCGCCAGCGCCTCCACGGCGATTTCTCGAACCTCGCGGTCGTAGTCGAAGTGCTCGAAATCCCAAGTATATTTGGTGTCGCAGTAGCCGCAGCGTAGGTTGCAGATCGCGAGCCGCACGAAGCGGCACGGCTGACCGGTGTTCACGCCCTCGCCCTGCAGGCTGTCGAAAATCTCGGAGAGCCGCACCACCTCGTGGCTGCGCGGCTCTTCCTCGAGGCTGCTCGGGTTCACAGGCTCGTGCGGATCTTGCGGCCGGTCGACGCCGTGGCGGGAGCGGGCGCCGGAGCCGGCGGAGGAGGTGCGGGTGAGGGGGCAGCAGTAGGCGGCTTGCTCGCACCGCCCGCGCGCGGGCGGACAGCTGCGACCACGGGCGCCTTTGCGCCCTTCGCTTCAGCCGCAGCCGCTTCGGCCTTGGCCTTGTCGGCCTCGGACTTCATCGCCTGCGCTTCGGCCTTGGCCTTGTCGACCTCGGCCTTGGCCTTCTCGCTCTCCGCGCTCGCAGCCTTTTCGAGGGCGGCGGCTTCGGTCTTCGCCTTCTGCTCGGCTTCGACGCGGGCGGCTTCTGCCTTTGCGGCGGCAGCCGTGGCGGCGTCCTTGTCGCTCGTCAGGCTCATGGCCGCGAAGGCTCCGCCACCGAGCACCAACACCGCCATCACGCCGAGGCCGATGAAGAGGCCGGCGTTGCTCTTCTTCGGTAGCCCGTCGGGCTGCTGGTACGCGCCCGTGTTGGCCCAGCTGCCGGGCGTGCCGGTGCCGAGCGGATGGGCCATCGCTGCGTGTTGACCGGTACCGGTCGCGGCCTGGTACGAGCCCGTGCCGATCGGCGAGTGGCCGGGCACCGAGGCTTGAGGCGCGCGTGCTGAGGCGTTGAGGGCGGCGGCCAGCTGCGGACCCGCGCCCGCAGCCCATTGATCCAGCGCGGCCTGAAACTCACGGGCGGTTTGAAAGCGCGCTGCCGGCTCGCGAGCCATCGACTTGTTCACGATCGCTGCGAACGTGGGATCGAGATCCGGCACGACCTGTTCGACCGGGCGCGCTTGCTCGAGCACGATCTTGAACAACAGCTCGTTGAAGGTGTCCGCGTTGAACGGCACCTCACCCGTGATCGCCTCGTACAAAATCACGCCGGCGGCGTAGAGATCGACGCGGTGATCGAGCTCGCGCGAGCCCTTGGCTTGCTCGGGAGCCATGTAATACGGCGTACCCATCACGGCGCCGGTGCGCGTCATGCTGAAGCCGCTGTCGCCGCTCAGCTGATTGAACTTGGAGATGCCGAAATCCAGGAGCTTGACGAAGTCGGCCTTACCGCCGCGGCTCTTGAGCAGGTACACGTTGTCCGGCTTCAAGTCGCGATGGATGATGCCCGCGCCGTGCGCCGCTGCCAGCGCCTCCAGCAGCTGCATCATGATCGGATACGTTTCGCCCGCGGACAGGCGACCGCGCGAGCGGATGCGACCCGAAAGGGCGTCGCCATCCATGAACTCCATGACCATGTAACGGTCACCGCTCGGCAAGTTACCGAGGTCGAGCACTTCGACGATGTGCTCGGAGCCGATGCGCCCGGCGGCCTGCGCTTCGCGCTCGAAGCGCGCCACGGCTTCGCCCGTTTGCGCGACGCCGGCGTGCAGCACCTTGATCGCCACGCGGCGATGGATGCGCATGTTCTCGCCTTCGTAGACGGCGCCCATGCCGCCTTCCCCGATCAAGCGGACGATTCGATATTTGCCGTCGATGATGTCGCCGGTACTGAGCATACGAGTGGCTTTTCTTGAGGACCCGTCCCGCCCCCTCCATGGCGACCCGAGTCGAGAGGTTTCAGGTTAGCACGACCGTCAGCGGATTTCCGTTAGCCCCCCAGTAAATGCTCGTTCAATAAGACCCAGCTCAGTGGTCGAAAACGACCACCGATTAGCGGCTCACTTCAAATACGCTCGAAGCCACCCGAAGTTCTCCCGACGGGGGCTGTGATACAAGGTGGGCACCATGCGCGAGGATCGTGACGCCCGAGCCATTCGTCCAGTGGGTGTGGAGCCGGGGTTCCACCGCCTCTCCGAGGGTTCGGCCCTGTACCGAGCTGGCGGCACGGTGGTGCTTTGCACGGCTTCGATCGACTCGAGCGTGCCCGAGTTCTTGGAAGGTCGCGGCAAAGGCTGGGTTACGGCCGAGTACCAGATGCACCCGCGGGCCAACCCGAAGAAGCGCGAGAGTCGCGACGGTAGGGACCGACCCCTCGGGGGTCGCGCCCGCGAAATTCAACGGCTGATCGGCCGCGCGCTCAGGGCTGCCATCGATCTCGAAGCCTTTGGCGAGCGCAGCCTGCACATCGACTGCGACGTGCTGGAGGCCGACGGCGGCACCCGCACTGCATCGGTGACCGGCGGCTTCATCGCGCTGGCGCTCGCGGTGGCCAAGCTCGGCGCTGCCGGCAAGCTCCGCGCGCCCGTGATTCGCGACCAGGTAGCAGCGGTGAGCGTCGGTCACGTCGGTGGCCAGCTGCTGCTCGACCTCGACTACAAAGAAGACTCTTCGGCGCGCGTCGACCTGAACGTCGTGGCTACCGAAGGCGGCGGTATCGTCGAGATTCAAGGCACCGCTGAGGGCGAGGCAGTGCCGCGCGCCGACGTCGACAAGATGACCGACTTGGCGCTCGAAGGCATCGCCCAGCTGTGCGAGGTGCAGCGCCAAGCGCTGTCGCTCGCAGGTGTGGAGCTGGACCAGCTCCTGATTTCAAAGCGCTGATGTCGCTCGAAATCGGCGTCGTAGCTCGAGAGGCGGAGCTCGACGTCGCGCTCGACCTGGGCGGGCAAGCGCTGGCCCACAGCGAGGCCTGCGGCACCATCGTGCTGGCGAGCGCGGCCGTGGAGGCGGATTCGCTCGTGCTCGGAGCGCTGCAGCGCGTCGCGACGTTGCGCGATCGCAGCCCGGCTCGTTTCGATGTAGCGGTTTCACGGAGAGTGACCACCGGCACCGAAGCTCAACTGAGCGGCCCCGTGCTCTATCACGCGCTGGCGCTGCCGAGCGTGGACGCTCTCTACCCGGATGCGTCGCCCCGCACCCTGCTCAACCGCAACCTGCGCGCTTTCTTGAATGGCTACACTGCCGCCGGCGTACCGCTTCGCTACTTCGGCACGGAAGTGCTGTCGCTTTTGGGGCACCCGGTCGCGCTCGTCGGCTACGACCAAACTGCTGCCGGCGCGGTGCTGATAGAAGTCCTGGTAGGCCTGGAAAATCCCTGCGTCGTGCGGTCGGCGATCGCGCGCCAACCAGCCGCGAGCTTGTGGTCGATCTTGCGGCAACGCCCGGCGCCCTTGGACCTGCTGCAGCGCGTGACGCGCGGCCTCGTCGAGCGACGGGGAGCGACCGCGACCGAGCTCGACGCGATGCGGCCAGCGCCCGCACGGCGTCGACTCGTCGACTCGTCGCCGAGTGAGGTGGTTCCGGCGCAGGTAGCGATCCCGCTCGGCGTGGTCGAGGCGAGCCTCGTGCCCGAAGTGCAGCTCGGCGGCGATCTGCTGGTCAGTCGCGCAGCCCTGACCGAGCTCGAAAAGCTAGCCGCAGCCACGGCGCAAGCTCCGTTCAACGAGCAAGTCCTCGCGCCGCTCTCGGGTCGAGCGCTCGACGGCGCGCGTCCCGCAGACATTCTCAGCGCGCTGCGAGCGGCGCAGGCAGCCTAACGCCCGGCTTTTTCGGCTCGTTCCATCGCCCCGCGCACGCCGTACAGGGTGCTGCCGTCGCTCGGGAGCACCGGGCCGAGCGCGACCGAAGCGAGCAAGGCGGAGAGCTGCAGCTCCGCGCTGCCGCTCGGCTCGCCCTGCGCAGTGATCGACCAGACTTGCGCACAACGTGCCGCCAGCAGTGACATGCCGCCGGCACGGCCACGCGCTTCGGCAACCTCGGCATCGGCGCGATCGCTCGCGTCGGTCGGGCGCGCCGCGATCTCGAACGTACCCGAGCCCGGATAGCGGGCCCCTTCCAGGACCAGCACCACGGCGCCCGTCGACGGATCTGCTCGATCG
>JBEHXA010000536.1:0-5450 GCA_048498935.1 Myxococcota bacterium | reverse complement strand
TCACGACGTCGAGCTCGTTAGGATTGCCGTGATGGTGCTGCCGCGCTCGGTGGTCCAGGAGCCGGGAGCGCCGCCCGGGGCGCGCCCACCTGGGCCTTGCCTCCGATCGCCACCACGCCGGAGCCGAAGCCGAGCACGCTGGGATCGTTGGTGAAGTCGACCGGCTCGTCGGCTCCCGGCGCCGGGTCTGCCTTGGCAGTGACGAGCGCGCCGGCCCGCGCTGGTTCGGGCACTGCGGCTGGTTGAGGAGCCCGTTCGGCAACGCGGCCAGCGCGTTGCGACGGTGCGACCTCCGGTGGCGCGGCGGGAGGAGGAGGCGGCGGTGGGGCGGGCATCGCGGGGGGCGGCGGCGCCAACTCGACGACGAGCGGCGGCGGTGGCGGCGCGCTCGGAGCGCGCGTGACGGGTGCCAGCGCGACGGCGATCGCGTGCCCGCCGAGCGCCACGCTCCAGCCAACGAGCGACCAGGCTCGCCCGTGGCTAGCGCGGCCAAAAACATCGCTGACGAAGTCACCCAAGCTCGCGGTGGGGGCGTTCATGGCCATTCTTCAGGGGCTCGGGGGAAGCTTGTCGGCCGCGAATGCGACGCGCGTAACACCGGCGTCGCGCACGGTGTCGAGCACGTGCATGACCTTGCCGTGGCTCGCGCTGGCCGAAGCGGAGATCACGGTGCGGAGCTCGGGGTCGTCGCGTAGCGCGCTGGCGGCGCGCTGGCGGAGCGCGGCGTCGCCGTCCAGCTTGCTGCCGTTGGCCAGCACTCCCCCTCCCGCATCGATCGCGATGTTGAGCACGGTCTGCGTGGCACCCGCGGTCTTGGCTTTGGGCAAATCGAGCGGGATGCCCTGGCCGGCGATCAGCTTCGCAGTGACCATGAAGACGACCAGCAGCACCAGCGTCACGTCGACCAACGGGGTCACGTTGATCGCCGAAATTTCTTCGTCGGTATTTTGGATACTAGCCATGGGGTTCTCTCCTTCGGCGCTGGCAGGCAGTCAGTGAGCGCTCGCGCTCAGTTGCTCGAAGCGAACGACGTGCGAGTCCTCTTGCTTGGCGCCATGACCCGAAGAGCCGGAAGAGCTACCGGGCACGGCCTTGACGTGCGAAAGCACGATGTGGCGCAGCGCCTCCGCATTGCCCAAAACTCCCTTGATTCGGCGCTGAAAGGCGTTAAACGCGGCCACCGCCGGGATCGCCACCAAGAGGCCAATCGCAGTCGCGACGAGCGCCTCGGCGATGGCACCCATCACGCCGTTCATCGCGTTGGCACCGGCGCCTGCACCTGCCGTACCGGCAGCTTGCAGCTGATCGAAGGCCTGCACGATGCCGATCACGGTACCGAGCAGCCCGACGAAGGGCGCGTTCGAGCCGAGCGTGCCCAGAAACCCCAGCCGTCGTTCCAGCCGCATGCGCTGCACCGCGCTGGCGCCAGCCATGGCTTCTTCCACCGCTTGCGCGCCGTGAGGCAGGCGCGACAAGCCGGCGGCCACGATGCTCGCTTCGATGGAGCGCGACTCGGCCACCAGCTCACGAGCTCCCGCCACATTGCCGGCACCGAGCAGCGCCGCAAGCTGGCTCGCTAGCGTCTGCAAGTCACCGCGCACCCGTGCATAGAAAATCGCTCGCTCGAGCATGACTGCGATGCTGGCGACGCTGAGCGCGAGCATGAGGTACAGAATCGGCGAGGCGCCGACGTGGAGCAGCACGAGCTTGGACCGTTCTACGATGTTCATGACTTGGCGTTCTCCTTGGGCGGCCGAGCCCACGCGGGCGGCGGCGGCAGGCCCCTTTCAGCACGCGGCGTGCCAACGCCCCGCCCCGCCATTTTTCGCTAAAATCCCGCACGCACGGACGTTTGTCCGCCTCGTTTCAAGACAGCCGTCCGCGGGTTGGCGGCAGCCCGGACAGCCAGGGCAGCGGGGCGAGCGAAGCGCACTAGAGGAGCTTTTCGCTCACTGCAACGCGCATCGCGGCTCGCGCATCTTGGCGCGCCGCTTGCTGATGCGCCGACATCACCATGCAGAAAGCCAAAACGTTGCGCCTGCTCGCGCTGACCGCGCTCACGTCGCTCGGCAGCGCCACTGCTCTCGCCCAAACTCCAGACGCCGCAAGCGAGCCTGCTCGCGCCGCCGTCACTCCACCCAAACTGCTGAAGGCGTCACAGCCGCAGTATCCGGACAGCAAGCTCGCGAGCGGCGAGGGCGCTGAAGTAGCGCTCGTGCTCACGCTGGACGCTGCCGGAAAGGTCACCGACGTGAGCGTCTCGAGCTCGGCCGGCGACGACTTCGACCAGGCCGCGATCGCTGCCGCTCGAGAGCTGGATTTCGCTCCCGCCGAGCGCGACGGACAGCCCGTACCGGCCAAGGTACCGTTCCGCTTCCGCTTCGAGCCGCAAGCTCCGCAGGCGCAACCCGTCGCCGCCGCCACCGCCGCCGCCCCGGCGCCGCAAGCCAAAGACGCCGCGCAAGACGCAGCCGCCCTGGACATCGACGTGGCCGGTGAGCGCCCGCCCCGCGAGCCCACGCAACGCAGCCTAAAAGCCGAAGAAATCACGAAAATTCCCGGCACCAACGGCGACGCACTGCGCTCGGTCAGCAACATGCCCGGCGTTGCCAGGGTGGGCGCCTTCGACGGCCTGCTCATCGTGCGCGGCTCCTCGCCGCGCGACACGCAGGTGTTCATCGACGGCACGAGCGTGCCGCTGGTCTACCACTTCGGCGGCCTATCTTCAGTGGTGCCGAGCGAGATGCTCGAGCGCATCGACTTCTACCCTGGCAACTTCGGTCCGCAGTACGGACGCGCCACCGGCGGCGTGATCGACGTCGGCGTGCGCTCTCCGAGAAAGGACAAGCTCGGCGGCCTGATCCAGGCGGACACGGTCGACGCTCGAGTCCTAGTGGAAGGCCCCATCACCAAGTCCACGCGCATCATGCTCGGCGCTCGTCGCTCCTGGCTCGACGCATGGCTCGGCCCAGTGCTGCGCGAGCAGGGCGTGGGCGTCACCGCAGCACCCGTCTACTACGACTACCAGGCAATGCTGGAGCAAGACGTGGGCAAGGACACCACGCTGCGCCTGTTCGCGTTCGGCTCGGACGATCGGCTGGCCCTCACGTTCAACGCCCCCGACTCCGGCGACCCCGCGATCGGCGGCGATAGCAGCCTGCATCAGGGGTTTTACCGCATTCAGGGCCGGGTCGACACGCGCCCCAACAAGGACACCCGCTGGACCACGAGCCTCTCCATCGGACACGACAAGCAGAATCAGCGCCTCGGTGACCTGTACTTGGACGTCGGCTTCATGCACTTCGAAGCGCGTTCAGACCTGCGCTTGAAGTTCGCACCGTGGGCGACAGCCGTCGTCGGCCTCGACGTGCAGCACGACAGGTACGACGCCGCCTACCGCTTACCCGTCAACGACTTCGAAGACGACACCGACACCAGCCCCCTCTACGGCAAGCCGATGGTGCAAATCCACGGCAAAGGCAACTACACGAGGCCGGGCGCCTACGCCATGCTCGAGCTGTCGCCCATCGAACACTTGAAGCTCATGCCAGGAGTGCGCGGCGACTACGATCAGGCTACCGGCGAATGGTCGGTCGACCCACGCATCGGTGCACGCTGGGACGTGCACTCGGACTACCCGCGCACCACCCTGAAATGCGGCGCTGGCGTGTACCATCAACCGCCCGAGCCCTATGAAAGTCTCCAGCCCTTCGGCAACGACGGCCTGAAGCCCGAAAAGGCCTACCACTACAGCCTCGGTGTCGAGCAAGAGCTGCTGCCGCCCCTCGAGCTCTCGGTCGAGGGCTTTTACAAGGATTTGCGCAACATCGTCACCGCGAACGACGATTTGAACGACAGCGCCAACGGCCTCAGCTACGTCAACTCGGGACGCGGTCGCAGCTACGGCGGCGAGTTCTTGCTGCGCTACAAGCCGACGGGGCGCTTCTTCGGTTGGATCGCCTACACGCTGTCGCGCAGCGAGCGCCGCGATCAAGCCGGCGACGACTACTACACCTACGACTTCGACCAGACGCACATCCTCACCGCGCTGGCCAGCTACAAGCTGGGGCGCGGCTGGCAGATCGGCGCACGCTGGCGCTACGTAACCGGCAGCCCCTACACACCGAACCTCGGCGGCACCGTCGATCACGACTCCGGGACCTACGCGCCCGTCGCATCACCCGACCGCAACTCCGAACGCCTGCCGGCCTTTCACCAGCTCGACCTGCGCGTCGACAAGACCTGGCGCTTCCAAGCTTGGTCACTCAGCGCCTACCTAGATCTGCAAAACGCCTACAACCGCCAGAACACCGAGAGCATCAGTTACAACTTCGATTACTCGCAGACCACGCCCACGCACGGCCTGCCCATCCTGCCCGTCCTGGGCATCCGAGGTGAGCTATGAAATCCCGCATTCTTCAGCTGCTGACCGCCTTGCCGTTGCTCTTCGCGTGCGGCGAAGAGCTCGAGCCCGGCTCCAAAGTCGACTCATTCCGCGTGCTCGCCGAACAGGTCGATCTGCCGTTTGCGCGACCGGGCGAGCAAGTTCACATGAGCTCACTCAGCTTCGACCCCGCCGCACGCCCCGTAACGTGGGCCTGGCTCACCTGCTTGAACCCGAATTCGACGAGCCTGCAGGGCTGCTTGGACGCCATCAGCGCTAACGGCAACACGGAGGCGTCACTCGTGGGCAGCGGCGTCGGTGTCGACCAAATCGATATCGCGATCCCGAGCGACGCCATCAGCCGCCTGCCTGCCGAAGGCCGCGCCGCGGCCAGCTTGGGCGTGATCTCGGTCGCGTGCCCCGGTGAGCTCAGCTTCGCCGCCGGCCCCGCAGGTCTACCGTTTCTGTGCGAGGAACCGGGCAGCGGCCGCGAGCTGGCACTCCACGAGTTCAGCGTCGGCCTCAAGCGCGTCAGCCTGCGCGAAACGGATCGCAATCAAATCCCCGCCGCCAGCGGCGTCACCTTCGACGGCGCAGACTGGCCCGCCGACGAAGTGAAAGAAGTCGGCTCCTGCGATCGCGACGACTTCGACTACACCCAGTGCCCCGACACCGACAAACACCAGCTGAGCGTCGTGTTACCAGCCGGCATCGCCGAAACAGGCCGCGACGAGCACGGTCGCGACTTCGAGGAACAGGTCGTCGTCCAGTACTACGCCACCGAAGGCATCTTCGAGTACGACACCAAAATCGCCGAGCAGCCCTACACCGGCTGGGTCGCCCGCCGCAGCGCCTCCGGCCAAACCCTCCGCCTCTGGTTCGTCGTTCGCGACGACCGCGGCGGAGTCAGCTGGACCGAACGCCAAGTCCACGTCCGCTAACGAGACTCGAGCCAGGGGCTGCCACACTGAGCATTCATCGCTTCTTTCGGCTGATAGCGAGGACGCGAACGGCGACACCGAGGTCATGAAGACCGCGACCGACGACGGTGGCGCCGGGAGGACCA
>JBEHXA010000535.1:0-5452 GCA_048498935.1 Myxococcota bacterium | reverse complement strand
CGGAAAAGACTCGGACGGTTCTCGACATCGCGACAAAGCGAAACCCTTCCGTTGCACGCGCGTTCGCAATCGAGCTATTCGCTTCGTTCGCGCTGTTCATCGTAGCTGTCCGGGCCTTCCACCGTCTAGGAGCGGCCGAACACCGAACTGAAAGGCACAGCATGCAGTCCAACGACGACCTCCCTTAGCGGGGACGTCCCCAGATACCGCGCACCCGCCGAGCTACCCCACGGCAACGCCCGCGGTCGCGTACAGCTCGGCAACGTGGAAGCTGCAGCCGACTGATGACAAGCCAATGGTGTCGCCGGGGCCGTAGGACGACTGTGTCCACGCGTCGGATTCGCTTCGGCGGTGCCACACTTCGACGCTTCGGCGATCTTGCGCGATGAGGATGTATTCGCGGAGGGCGGGGATTTGGAAGCAGTGGTCGCGCTTTTCGCCGCGATCGTAAGCTTCAGTGCCGGGAGAGAGGACTTCGAAGATGACGCGAGGATTGACGACGTGGGTCGGGGACATCGGATCGCGCTGCACTGGGTCACAGACAATCGAGGCGTCGGCGTAGGTGGCCAAGCCGGTGGCCGGCACACGAATGCGTAGGTCGGCGGAATAGGTGCGGCAGGGCTGACCCTTCAGCTGAGGACCGAGCAGAGCCGGGAGGGCGCTGGCGAGGGCCGCGTGCTCGGGCGTCCCACCCGCCATCGCTACGATCTCACCATCGATGAGCTCATGCCGAACGACACTCAGCTCTTCGACTTCGAGGTAGTCGCGCAGCGTGTAGCTGTGGCGGCGAGCGACCGGGTGCATGAAGCTAGCGGCGAGCTTAGCATGGCGTGGCATCAGACGTTGGTTGCCTCGCCCATCGGGCACGTGCGCCTTCAGTTGCCCGACACTTTCACGCGCCGCAGCGTGGTCGCGAAGGGCACGACGTCGTTTGTCACGTCGGGGTCGAAGTGGCTCAGGGAATCGGGGAAGGCTCGCGGGCGAGGGTCGGTGCACGGCGGTGCTGATTCGACTGCTTCGCACTGCGAGGTAGTGTTTGCGTTGTCGGGTGTCGCCGGGAGGCTCAGGCCGACTTGGCGCAAGGACCAGGGCGTGGGGCGACGTAGACTGGATGCGGTCGGCATGTAGGACGGGGTTTTGCAGGAAGCGTTCCCGGACTTGAGCGCTTAGAATCTGCGCATTTGAGTGATTTTTTGGCGAAAGGGCTGCAGCAGGTGACCGGCAATTCTTGCGCCGGGGGGTGAGACGGCGGCGCACACCGGCGCTTTTGTTCACGTACGCGGGCGCTTGGTGCGCAACTCGCTCCGCTTCTGACCGAGCGAGGCTACATGCCCGACAACGTCTCATCGTCGACCAGCGGCTTCTCGGGACGCACCGAGAGCGCGTCGTTCGACGATCCTACGCTCGATGAACACGAATTGGTTTGCCGTGCCGGCGCCACGCAGAGCACTGACGCTTCCACGGCGCAGAGCTCCAGCTCGCCTGCCTCGTCGAGCTCGAGTCCCCTTGCCTCACCCCCATTCGACGTCGCTGTCGCACACCTCGTCCGCTCGACGCCCCCAACGGCGCCGCAACTGCCTCCAGTGTCCGAAGGTCCTCGCTCGCAGGCTCACAACAATGCTGGGCGCACGGCTGAGACGAACGGCGTAGCGCCGTACGCGAATGCAGGAAAAACTGCCTCGGTTGGCGCTGTTTACGCCGGTGCCGCGTTGCTGAAAGGGCGCGACTCCCGCTCTGGGCTCGAAGTCGAGGTGCTGAGCGCATCAGGGCAGGTTGGGCTGCAAGAGGAGTGGCAAGCCGGCCTGGTGCGATTGGGCCGGTCGCCAGGCGAAGGCAACACCAGCATCGAAGCCATGACCCTGCGAATCAACCGCGGCATTCACAACGATGACGGCAGCGTCGGCTTCAATCTCGGCGGTCAGTTCACTGCCCTGGGCGGGGAAGTCACGGTCGGAGGCGCCAACAGCCTCACCCTCGGTCTCTCGGCGAGCGTCGGCGGCAACGCCAGTGTCGGCGTTCGCGATCTCGATCAAGATGGCAACCACGAGCTTTGCGCGAAAATTTCAATTGGCGCCTTGACGCTTGGCACATGCTTGGAGACTCCGCTGTGACCGCGAGCGCGTCGCGTGAGCGAGTTCAGCTGCACTCCCTGATTGGCCGCGCGCTGTATATCGCGGCGTCGTTCTTCTTCCTTTCAGGGGTCGCCGGTATTGGCGCCGTCATTTGGTGCTCGTACGAGGATGGCGCCTTCAATCCGGGTATTTTCTACGTTCTGATTCAGGGCGTGCCCACCTTCTTCGTGTCTGCATGGGCGTTTCGGCACCGCGGTCGCATTTGGGCGACTCCTGAAGGTCTCGAGCTCGGCACGCCAACTCGTTTCATCGCGTGGAGCGAAGTCGCGCAAGTAGAGTATGTGCCGATACTGAGCGCGCTTCAGCCCTTCTACATGATCAAGTTCCGCGACAATCGGGTACCAGTGCCGTTCTACGCCTGCGAGGACGTCCCGCGCGTCGTGGCGCGCATGACGCCGTCTTCAGCCCGATAGCGCCGACGACCTGCGCAAAGACTCTCGCGCCGGGCCGTCGGACAATTCACCCTCACAAATTCGCCCCAATATTGCCAATACTGATGCTCGGGCCGAAGATGAACGCTGGCTCGTGATTTTGGCCGGAGATGGGGAACTCGACCCAGCCGTGCAGGTTGATTGCCGCTTCAGTCGCCTGCAATCGGTTGGCGATCGGGATCGAGAGGCCGAGGCCGACGGGGAGGCCGACTTGGGTGAGGTTTTGGCCGGTGGTGCTGGTGGAGGAGCCGACGCCGAAGACCATCACGCCGGCTTCGATGCCGAGCAGGCCTTCGTGGCCTTCGTCGGTGAGCCAGGTGAGGCGTGAGATGACGCCGAAGTTGAGGGAGAGCACGCCGCTGTCGTCTTCACCGCCGAAGCGGTAGAGGCCGGCCGGGATGGTGGAGGTGGCGTAGATGCGAATGTGGCCGGTGCCGAGGATGACCGACCACTGCACGGCGGGGCCGCTCGCGAAGAGCTCGGAGCCTTCGACGTAGTGCGTTTCGTCGTTGTCGTGCGACAAGCGCACGACGATGCGATCGAAGGGCGTAGCCACGCCTTGGATCCAGATTTCGCGCGGGTCCGCGCCATGACCCACGTCGAGCGTGTCCTTGACGTGGCCTTCGGAGCGGCTGGCGCCGTCGGCGGAGAACACGTCGATCGAGAGGTTGATGCGCTGGCGCCCGTTTTTCTGCTGTAAGCGCTCGCGATGGAGCACGATGCGGCAGGTGTCGCGCCAGGAGAAAGGTAGGTTGATGGGGTCGCCGGGAGCGATCACGGTCACCTTGCCCGGCGGACCGCATTTGAACTCGACCAGCGGCTGAGCCGTGCCGACCGGACTGAGCCTGACCGGCACGTTGGCTTCGCGAATGCGCCGCTGGATGGGGTCGGACACCAGGGCCAGATCTACCTGACCCAGCTCGGCCGGCAGCTGATCGCTGCGCAGCGCGAACTGCAGCTGGGTAAACCCTTCTGCGTCGGGTTCGCCCATGACGCTCACGCGATCGGCGGAGCGGTGCGCGGTGTACACGTTGGGCACACTCACGAGCTCCCAATGCTCGGGACCGGTGAGGCGCGATGCGTTCACCTGCGCGGGACGATTCGTAGGAATGAAGTCGATGCGCGGGTACTCGGGCAGACTCAAGCGCGCCCGCACGGGGGGAAGGTCGCGCGTGGCCGTGGACAGCACCGCCAGCACGGCGTCGGTGGCGCGATGACGAGCGGTGATTTCCAGCTCGTCTTGCGCGTAGGAGCCGAGCTCGAGTACCACGAAGAGCGCGGCGTCGGTTTCCGCCGAGCCCAAGACCCGCAGCGGGCGATCGCCGATTGAAAACCGCAGGGAGTCAGTGGATGCCAGGCAGCGTCGCTCCAACTTGACGACCAGCTTCGCGGCGTCGTTGCGGCGCGCCGGCTCGCCGGAGACGAGTGTCATCGCGCAGTGCAGCACTTGCAGCTTGAAGCTGGGCGCCGTTTCTAACACCGCGCGGCGCTGAAACACGACTCGCGGGGCGAGGCGGAGCCGCACCTCCGTGACCGCGACCGGTGCCGTGCTCTTGACGAGTACCTTCTTGCCGCTGAGCTGGCATTCGAGCGCGCCGCAATCTGCGCCCGCCACTGCCTCGGGGTGTTGCAGCGGCAGCTCGGTGCGTCCTTGAGAGAGATCGATCGGTGCGTCGGCGGTCAGCAGGCGCCCGATCACGATGCGACCCGCCGAGACCGGCATCCCATCGCTCGGCACAGCTTGCCCCTGCGCGTCGAAGAGCTGCCTCCCCTCTCCCAGCTCGGCAAATGCTGGCAAAATCCGCAAGACATCGGCCGACGGATCGGCGGACAGGTCGCGACCGACGGCCCAGGCGCAACTCGTGGCCGCGCCTTCGGCCTTGGGCTCGACGCAGGTGTCGGTGCCGGAGCGCCCACCGCTAGCGAGCCAGCGCAGCTGCGCGCCGCGCAGGTTGCGACCGCGCGCCTCGACGCGCGCTTCGTCCACGTAGAACGTGACCGACGCCGCGTCGAGCGCGGGAAAGCGCGCGGTCGCCAAGAGAATGAGTTGCTCCTTGCTCTGCGCGCAGCCGCCCCAGGATGGCGCGATCTTTGCGAGCACCCTACTACCGGCGGCGTCTTCGTTCACGGGTGGCCGCACCTGCGTGCCGTTGCCTTCGAGCACCCAGCCGCCGCTCACCCCGCACACCACGGTGCCGACACCTACCGCGATGGCGGCGCCGCCGATCGGAGCTTGCAAGGTGCGCGCAGCCGCCGCTTGGCTGGTGCCCGAGAGCAACAGTGTGAGCAAAGCCGCGCACAGCGCCCGTAGCGCTCGGCTCATGCGCGCGCCTGCCAAAACTCCTGCAAATCTTGCGGCAAAGGCGCCACTAGGCTCAGGTCCGATTGGGTCATCGGATGCAAGAAGTCGTAACGCTCCGCATGTAGCAGCTGCCGCGGATGCTCGAGCAGCGCCAAATCTTCTTGGGTGAGCTCGCCGTCGGCAGCGCGCGCGAGCATGCGTTCGTCCGGACCGTACAGCTTGTCGCCGACAACCGGACAGCCGAGCGCGGCCAGATGCAGGCGGATTTGGTGCTGGCGCCCGGTGTGCAAGGCCATCCGGCACATCGCGTAGGTGCCGCGCCGATCGAAGACGTCGATGCCGGTGCGGGCCGTGAGCCCCTGCCCCGGCTTGGCGATGCGCATCTTCACGCGCAGTGAGTTATCGGTATCGAGCTCGACCGGCAAGTCGCAGAAAGTCACGGCGGGCACGCCGTGAGTAACGGCGACGTACGTCTTTTTGACGGTGTCTTCACCGCCGAGCGAGCGCTCTTCGAGCAGGCGCTTGAAGGCGCGCTCGCTTTCGATCGATTTCGCGAGCATCAAGACGCCGCTGGTTTCGCGATCGAT
>JBEHXA010000534.1:0-5458 GCA_048498935.1 Myxococcota bacterium | reverse complement strand
GCAGCCGGTAACGAGGCCTACCCCACCCCAAAGTCGCAGCACCGCCTGGCCTGTGGTAATTCCCGCCGTCGATGCGCCGCTTCCAACAGCCCTCGGCCCGCTCTGGGCGACTGCCCAAGCAACAGGGAGGCGGAGAGGCGGGGAGTTTTTTTGGGGGTGCGAAGCGGCTGGCCGTCGTAGCAAGCTTGCTCGTTGGGGCCCTGGGTTGTGGTGGGGCGGCGGGCGCGGATCCCGAAAAGGTGCTCCATCAGTACTCACTCGCGCTTGAACAAGGGCGCGCCGAGGAAGCGTATGGACTGCTCAGCAGCGAGTCTAAAAAGTCCATATCATTCGAGCAGTTTCAGCGCATCTTAAAGGAAAATCCTGAAGAAGCTCGGGAGCTCGGACAGAGCCTCCGCCGGCCTCAGGCAGGGCCGCCACGGGTCACCGCCACCGTGGGCGGTACGGACGGCGAATCGACCATCCTGCTCGTCTACGAACAGGGCGCGTGGCGCGTCGACGCCTCGGCCGTCGACCTGTACAGCCAGCGCACCCCGGAGGCGGCGGTTCGCGCCTTCCTGCGAGCTTACGAAAACCGCCGCTACGACGTGCTGCTGCGCTTCGTCCCCGAAGATCAGAGCGAAGGGCTCACCAGCGCCGAGCTCAAGAAGTCGTGGGAAGGCGAAGAGCGCACCGACATGGACCGGCTGACCGGCGCGCTCAAGGCGTCGTTGCCCACCGCCAAGGTCGAGCTGTTTGGCGATCGCGCCACGCTCGCCTTCGGCACCGGTGGCAGCGTGGAGCTCGTGCGCGAACGCGGACTTTGGAAAATCGAGGATCTGAAATGACTGCCCGTACCGCTCGCATCGAGCGCAAGACCCGCGAGACCGAGATCGTGGTGGAAGTAAACCTGGACGGCACCGGCAAGGCGTCGATCGACACGCCCCTGCCCTTCCTGTCGCACATGCTCGACCAGATCGCGCGCCACGGCTCGGTCGACCTCACCGTGAAGGCCCAGGGGGACGTCGAGATCGACGGGCACCACACGACCGAAGACATCGGCATCGTGCTGGGCGAAGCCGTGAAGCAGGCGCTCGGCGACCACAAGGGCATCCGCCGCTACGGCTCGGCGACCCTGCCGATGGATGAGGCGCTCGTGACGGCAGCCATCGACCTTTCGGGTCGCCCGTTCTTCGTGTGGAAGGTGCCGCTGCCCAAGGCCAAGATCGGCACCTGGGACGTCGAGCTGGCCGAGGTCTTTTTCGAGGCGTTTGCCCGAACCGCGCAGGCGAACCTGCACATCGTGCTGCACGAAGGGCACAACCTGCACCACATCGTCGAGATCAGCTTCAAGGCGTTCTCGCGAGCGCTCCGTGCCGCCGTAGAGCTGGATCCGCGGGCGCCGGGCGTGCCGTCGACGAAGGGCATGCTGGTGTGAGCTCGCTCACCGTCGTCGTCGATTACGGCTGGGGCAACCTGCAAAGCGTCGTGCAAGCGGCCCGCACCGCGGCGCCCTCGGGCGTGCAGGTGCTGCGCAGCAGCTCGCCCGAAGACGTGCGCCGTGCCGATCGCTTGATCGTGCCGGGCCAGGGCGCCTTCCGCGACACTTCGCTGAACCTGCACGGCACCGCGCTCGGCGAGAGCATTTTGGAGCGCATGCGCGCCGGCACGCCCTACTTCGGCATCTGCATGGGCCTCCAGATCTTGTTCGAGGGCAGCGACGAGTCGCCCGGCTCACCCGGCTTCGGCTGGTTCAAGGGCGAGGTGAAGAAGCTCGTCAGCGGCCCCGACATCAAGATCCCGCACATGGGCTGGAACTCGCTGTCGCTGCAGGCCGGCGGGCACCCGTTGCTCGAGGCGGCCGGTGGCGAGGGCGCGTTCGTGTATTTCGTGCACTCGTTCCACGCCGTCCCCAGCGACGCGAGCCTGGTGAAAGCCACCGTCCGTCACGGCGACAACGTCGTCACCGCCGCGGTGAGCCGAGACAATGTCACTGCTACCCAGTTCCACCCCGAAAAGAGCCAAACCGCGGGCATCGCGCTGCTCCGGCACTTTCTCAGCCATTGAGCGGCGTCGAGCGGCTGGCGGAGTCGTTCGGATCGGTGTAAGGCGGGCCGGCGATGGAAGTGATTCCGGCGATTGACTTGCTCGACGGCAAGGCCGTGCGGCTGATGAAAGGCCGCTACGAAGACGTAACGGTGTATCACGATAACCCACCGGTATTAGCGGCGGGTTGGGCCGGTCGCGTCAAGCGCCTGCACGTGGTCGACCTCGAAGGCGCGCACGCCGGCCAAGCCGTGCAGCGCGAGCTGGTGACGCGCCTGGTCAAGGCGTTCGGCAGCGGCGTGCAGGTCGGCGGCGGCGTGCGCTCATTCGACGCCGTGAAGAGCTATTTCGACCTGGGCGTGGAGCGCGTGGTGCTCGGCACCGCCGCGCTGCGCCAGCCGGAGCTCATCGAGCAAGCGGCGTTGGCCTATCCGGGCCGCATCATCATCGCAGTCGATGCTCGCGACGGTAAGGTCGCCACCGCCGGCTGGCTCGACCAATCCGAGCGGCTAGCCACCGATCTGGTGCGCGAGCTCTCGCGCCACGCGCTGGCGGCCGCGCTCTACACGGACATCGATCGCGACGGCACGGAGGTCGGTCCCAACCTCGAGGCCACCGCCCGGCTCGGCCGCGAAACCAACGTGCCTGTCATCGCCAGCGGCGGCGTCGGCACCCTGGCGCACCTGAGCGCGCTCGCGCTCGCCAGCGCCGGCTCTGGAATCGTCGGCGCGATCGTCGGCCGGGCCTTGCACGAAGGGCGATTTTCGCTCGACGAGGCCGTGCAGGCGGCAAAAAGCTAGGGCCAGGGCTAGGCGGTCAAGGTAGCCTGCCTCCTCGTATGGGTGACGACGCCGATCCAGCTGCTGGCCCCGCCGGGCCCGTCTCGCAGCGCACGACGCTCGGTCCACTGAGCTCACGCTCGGCGCGCCTGGCTGCAGCAGCTCCGCCCGATTCGGAGGCTCCGCCCTCGAGCAATTTCGACGGTGAGGATTTCCTCTATCATCTCTACCGAGGCAGCGAGCTCTTGCAGGACAACTGCGTCCCGCAAGCCAAAGAAGAGCTGGAGCGAGCGCTCAAGCTGCAGCCCGCCGACACCGAAGGCCAGGGCCTGCTCGGCGTCGTGTACTTCCGGCTCGGCCTCTACCCGCGCGCCATCGGCATCTACGAAGACATCATCAAGGCGGTCCCGAACGAGATCAGCCCGCGCGTGAACCTGGCGCTCTGCTACCTCAAGACCGGGCAATCGCACCTGGCGCAAGGCGCGCTCGAAGAGGTGATTCAGCGCGTGCCCGATCACGTGCGCGCGTGGGGCTACCTGGGCTTGGTGTTCGAGCGCCTGGGCGAGCTGGCCAAAGCCGAAGCAGCCTTCGATAAGGCCGGACAGCCCAACCTCGCTCGACGCATGCAGCAGCTGCTCGCCGAGCAAGCGCAAGAAGCGCAAGAGCCCGAAGATCCCGAGCGCGTCGAGGTGCGGCTGGCGGCAGCCGACGCCGTGCAGGAGCTCGACGGCCGCGAGGGCGGGTTTTCGCGCGCGAGCGCCGAGCAAGACTCGGACGCATCGCGTTCGGGGCGCTGGCGCGCGGTGGAGCTCGGCGACGCGTCGGTGCCGCCTCTGCCCAAGCAGCGACGCGCGCCGTCGCTGGTCGGACGACTGGGCCCGGCAGTGCCAGCCATTTCGGATGCGGCCGAGCTGATGCGCGACTCGGTGCCGCCTCCACCCTCGCTGCGCGCTCCGCCTTCGATGCGCGCCCCGACCGCGACCTCCGGCGCGCTTGCCAGCACTGGTGGGCTCGCGTTTCCGGATCCGCCGGCGCGCGTTTTGATCCATGGCGCGCGCATCGGCACGTTCGTCACCGGTGAAGGCTTTTCGGCGCGCTCGGACGCGCTCTCCAGCGTGCTCGGGACGGACGCAGGCCTGGCTCCGGCGCAGCTCATGCGGCGGCTTCGCGGGCGCGATACGGGCGAGCCTTTCGGCGCCGGCTCCAGCTTGTGGCATGCCTACCCCGGCGCGGCGCGCGCCATCGTGATCGCCGGTCGCGATCGGGTGCTGTGGGCGATCGAGCTCGCGGAAGAATTCGTGTACGTGCGCGAAGCGAGCCTGCTCGCCTTCGAGAGCAGCGTTCGCTACGAGAATGGGCGTTTGGCGGCTGGCGGGCGCGAGCCGGTCGCGATGGTTCAGCTGTCTGGCAGCGGCTTCGCAGTGCTGGAGACGCACGGACCGGTGTCGGCGCTGCAGGTGGGTCAAGACACGCGCGCCGTGGCGCGCGTCGACGACGTGATCGGTTGGACCGGGCGCTTGCTCGGGCAAGCGATCGGCTCGGAAGCTTCGCCGGGTCGCTTGCCGGGCGCGGTTTCATTCAGCGGTGAAGGCGCCCTGCTCTTGGATTTGAACCGATGACGACGCGCGAAGAAGCTCGCCAGGAGCGCCAAGCACGGCGACGCGAGCGCAAGCGGCAGCGCCGCTCGCTGCGCCAAGACGCGGTGAATCTGCCCAACTTGCTGACCTTCGGACGCATCCTGGCGATCCCGCTCGTGATCGTGCTGCTCGATCGCGGCACGCCGAAGGACTGCGTGGTCGCAGCGCTCGTGTACTCGGGAGCCGCGATCACCGACTTGCTCGACGGCTACCTGGCGCGCCGCATGAACGTCGTCAGCGTCCTCGGCAAGTTCCTGGATCCGCTGGCCGACAAGCTGCTCGTGATGGCGTCGCTCATCTACATGGTGCCGATGGGGCGCATCCCCGAGTGGGCCGTCACGGTGCTGCTCGCGCGCGAGATCTCGGTGACGGCGCTCCGCGGCATCGCCAGTAGCGAGGGCGTGGTGATCGCGGCTGGTGACGACGGCAAGAGCAAGACGGCCCTGCAGATGATCGGCATCCTGGCCCTGATCTTGGGCTACCCGTATCACCTGAGCCTGCCCGGGTTGGTCGACCTGGGCATGGTCGACCTGGTCTACGTGGGCAGAGCCCTGATTTATGCCTCGCTCGTGTTCTCGATCTCGAGCGCGGTGTCCTACGTCAGGCTTTTTGCAGCGGCCGTGGAAGCCAAAGAACAGCGGCGCGGCGGCTGACCTGTGTTAGGACAGCGCCCGCCATGGCCTTCGCTGTCCGTCCTTTCCCGGCTCTCACGCTAGTTATTGCCCTCCTGTCGTCCGCTGTCGGCTGCAAAGCCCAGGGCGAGGGCGAACGCTGCGAAAAGGCGAAGACCCAGAACGCCGACTGTGAACCGCCGCTGGTTTGCATCCCTGCCAACGACCTTGCCGAGAGCACGATGGGCAGCAAGACCGATCGCTGCTGCCCCTCTGTCTCGGGTGAAGAGACGGACTCGCGCTGCACCCGCAAGGCGCCCGGCACCGGCAACTCGGGCGGCACCGGCGGCACCGGTGGCACGAGCGGCGGCACGGGCGGCACGGACGGCGCCAGCGAAGGCGGCAT
>JBEHXA010000533.1:0-5463 GCA_048498935.1 Myxococcota bacterium | reverse complement strand
CCCGTCGCCCTTTCGATGCTCAAGAACAGTGCGCGCTCGGCCGCTCCTGCGAGCCGGGCGGGCTCGGCCAGCATGCCGGCGTCCGCGAGCTGAGCGAGGGCGTCGTCTGCAGCGGCAGCGAGCGAGCCGCGGCGCTCGCTCAGCCGGCGTCGGACTCCACCCAACAGATCGGTGAGCGCGAATCCGAGCAGCACGGTGAGCGGCGTCCCAAGCAGCGCGATCCAATAGAGCGGTCGATCGGTCAGAACGCCGCGCTTGCCGGGAACCGCTGCGCCGAGCGTGGCGGGCGGATTGATGATGCCTTTGAGCCGCTGCCCCGAGGCCTTGGCGCTTGCGGCGACGACCGGCGCATTGCCGGTGACCTTTATCGTGCCGAGGGCCGCACGCGCGACGCCGTAGGCGCGTGCTTTGGGATCCCAGTACGGCACTTTGAGCTCGCCCAGGTCCACGTCACCGGGCCGATTCAGCTCGACCACGTAAGTGAACGTGCGAAAGCCTTGGATGACGCCGGAGCGTGGCGCGACTTGCTCGATGAGCTGCGGCTCCAGCCAGCGCACCCCGTTTTGCTCGGGGGTGAGCAGCGAAGCCGGCACGTTGCCGGTGCCTTCGAGCTTGGCCACGACCGAGATGCTGCCGCCGGCCGGAACTTCGCGCGGCTCGACCTGCGCGCTTAGCGTGTAGTGCCCGACGTCGCCGACCTTGTAGCCCGGAGGGCGATCTTCGAGCGGTGGCTCGACGACCGTGATTTCGACGGGCGAGGCCGAGCGGCTGAGCCCGAGCGGATCCTTCGAGTAGCCGCGCCCCACGAAGCTGAAGGTCATCGCACCCGCCTTCAGCTTGCCGCTCTTGAGCGGAAAGAGCGCGAAGCTCTGCACCTTGGCGGTGATCCAGCGTTGCCCGCCGAGGTCGAACGCGTAGGCGTTCACCTGGGTGCCGTCCTCCATCAAATTGAACGCGAGGAAATCGTCACGGCTCGGCTCGGTGACCACGCCTTGCCGAAATTCTCCGCGACCACCGTAGGCGTAGATCGAGAGCGTGACTTGCTCCCCCACCACGACCTTCTTCGGCACGGCGCGGGCGCGCACGAACGCGCTCGAATCGAGTGGGCGATCGATACGGTATTCCTCGGGCAGCTGCGGCAGCGCCGGCTCTTCGGGCTCATCCAAGCCCGAAAATCCAGGAAAACCTGGGAAATTGGGCCCGCCCATGCCGCGCAGCATGCCCCACGGGTCGAGCGGCTGGCCGCCGAGCGGCGGTGTGCTCTGTGGAAGCGAGCCACGCGGTACTACTTCGACCGTGACCACGCGGTCCTGCTTGCGGCCGGCCGCCGTCATCACGCTGGCGGGGCCGATGCGGTAGGTACCGGGAGCGCTGGCGCTGAGCATCCACGTCGCCGTGATGCCCACCGACTGGCTCATTTGCCCATTGACGATGCTCATCTGCGTCTGCGAGCCGACGCTGGGTCCCGAGCCCGAGATGCCGCTCGGGAGCTTGAGATCGGGCGCGCTGACGCGGTCGTCGCCGCTGCTCATGGCGCGCAGCCGCAGCACGAAGCGATCGCCCACTTCGACCCGCCGCGGTGACACCTCGGTGCTCAGCGCGACCTGCGCTCTCGCCACGCTCGCGGCCAGGCACGCAGCTGCGGCCAGCGGGAGCGCGGCGGAAAGTCTCACTTGTCCTCCGTGCGCGGGCGTCCTGTGAGCGACTTGTTCTTGGCGTCTTGCTGCTGCACGCTGGGCGCGCGCTCGAGCATGTCGAGCATGCGCTCGTCCTGATTTTGCGACGGGGACTGCGGTTGCGGGGTCGGCTTGGGCTCGGGGGGCTGACCAGCGTCGGGTGGCCCTGCGTCGGGTTCGGGCTGGTTTTGCTTGCCTCCGTCGTCCCCAGCGTCCTTTTGGTCCTGCTTGTCGTCTTGCTTGTCGTCTTGCTTGTCTTTGTCGTCTTTGCCGCCGTCGGGCTTCTGATCACCGCCGTCGGGGGGGCCGCTGTCGGGCTCGCCTGAGTCGGGCGAGGCGTCGGGTGGCGCGTCGGGTCCGGCGTCCTTCTGCTTGTCCTCGATGCGCGCGAGCGCGATGGCGCGATTGTAAGCGGCGTCGCGACCGATGCCGTCGCCGCCGGCATCGGCGGGCGAGCCCGGGATGAGCTCGAGCGAGGCGTCGTAGCCCTTCACGGCCGACTCGTAGTCGCCGCGCAAGAACTCGAGGTTACCGGCGAGGTAGAAGGCTCGCGCGCGCAAGTCGAGCGGCACCGTCTGATCGGCGGCCACGATGCGCACGATCCGGAGCGCGCACTCCACTTCGGCGCTGCGCTTCTCGTGCGCGGCTTCGTCCTCCGGCGACTTGCCCGCATCGCCGGTCGAAACTTCTTCCTCGCCGAAGCGCTTGCCGTACTGCTCGCCGAGCTTGAATAGTCCGAGGCCGAGATCGAAGCCGGCACCCGGCTTGCTGCGCACGCTCTCGGGCGTACCGATATTGCCCTGCTCGCACTTCCCGGTTGCCAGGTACTGCTCGAGCAGCGATACGGCCTGTCCGGCGTCGCCAGCGTCGTAGGCCGCGATAGCCTCGTCGACCGCCGGAGCATGGCGCATCCAGAGCTCATTTCGTTGCTTGGCGCAGCCCACGAAGAGCCAGGCGTAAGCCAGGCACAGGATGAGCGTGGCGGAGGCGGCTCGCGCTCCACGACGGCGTGGGCGCTTCTTCTTCGGTGGTGGGATCAGTGAGGGCTTGCGGGCCGCTGCCTCCGGGATGAATGCCTCCAGCAGCATCAGCAGGAGCGCGAGCCCCAGCGGGTAAACGTACACGTCGGCGTAGATGGTCTCGACGCGCTCCGTCAGCTCCTCGGTCATCAGCTGCTTGAGGCGGCGTTCGATCTCCGTAATGCCGGTCTGGCCGGCTTCGCTCCGCACCACGGAACCGCCCGTCGAGCTGGCGATGCTGCCGAGCTGAGCCTCACCCTCAGCCGAGAGCGAGGTGGTGAGCGGCTTGCCTTCCTCGTCGGTGCGCATGCCCTGCACCTCGCCGGTCTCGCTCACCTGCGGGATCGGCTCCGGTGTGCGGCCGCCGATCTGCACCACCATGATGGTGATTTCCTGCTGCGCCGCAGCGGTCGCGACGCTGACCGGATCGCCCTCCAGGTCCTCGCCGTCGGTGACCAGCAGCATCACCCGCTTGTGATTTTTGGACAGCGGGTCGCGCTCCAGCAGCTCGCGCCCGGCTTCGAGAGCCCGTGCGATCGCGGTGCCGCCCACCGGCATGTCGTTAGGCGTCATTTGCTGGAAAAACTGCGCGATCGCGGGCCCGTCGCTGGTCAGCGGGAACGCGATGGGTTGCCCCGCGAAGGCCACTGCTCCGAAGCGCGCGCCCGGCAGGCTCGCGATCAGGCGCGCGACCTCCGCCTTGGCGCGCAGCGTACGCGAGGGCGTGATGTCGCGCGCGTACATGCTCTTCGAGTAGTCGAGCGCGATCACCAGATCGAGATTGGTCGCGGGGATGAGCTTGCTGCCTCGCCCGTACTGCGGCTGGGCCGCTGCCACGAACGCGAGCGCCACCGCCAACACGCACAGCACGCCCTTCCAAGCGCGACGTGCGCCGGCCTGAGCCGTGAGCAAGCCCATGACGATCGCTTCGTCGCCGAACTTGTGCAGGGCCCGGGCGCGCAGCACCGAGCCGGCGACCAACAGCGCAGCTACCACCAGCGCGAGGCCAGAGCCGAACAGCCACATCGGCGCGGCGAACCTCACGGGAACCTCCTCAGGAGCAGCGCGCGCAAGAGGGCGTCGAGCGCCAATAGCAGCACGGCCGGCACGAGCATGAAGCGGTAAAGCTCCTCGTAGTTGGCCACGCTCGACTCGAACTTGGTCTTTTCGAGCTTGTTCAGCACGTCGTGGAAGCCGGCGCGGAGCGCGGTCGCGTCGGTAGCCACATACATCGAACCGCCGGTCTTTTCGGCCAGCTCCTTGAGCAGCTTGGGGTTAACCGGGAACGGAACGTTCACGTAGCGAGGCTGGCCGAACAGGTCGAGGTTGCGGTCCAGCACCTGCGCCATGTCGCCCTGACCGATCTGCACCGTGAACAGACGCGCTCCGACGGTGTTCACTAGGTGTGCGGCGTATTCGGGGGCGAGCTTGCCGCCCTTGTTGTCGCCGTCGGTGAGCAGCACCACCGCCTTGCTACGCGCGCTCGAGCGCCGCAGCCGCGCTGCAGCAACGCCCAAAGCGTCACCGATGGCCGTGCCATTGCCGTCGATCAAGTTGAGATCCATGCGCCCGACCAAGCCGTCGAGCAAATGGTAGTCGAGCGTCGGCGGTGAGAGCACGTAGGCATCGGCGCCGAACACCACCACGCCGATGCGGTCGGTCTTGCGCTGCGCGATGAAGTCGCGAATCACCGCGCGAGCGGCATCGAGGCGTGTGGGGCGGATGCCGGGCGGGCGCCGGGGCACGTAGCTCTCCAGATCCGGCGGCAAGTTATCCATGGCCGCGCGCATCGAGCCGGACAGGTCGAGCACCAAAATGATGTCGATGCCTTCTTCGTCCTGAACGTCGGGACGCAGCGTATTTACGGGCCGAGCCAGCGCCAGAATGCCGAATACCAGCGCCACGGAGCGCAGCACCCCGGGCAGGTCGCGCAGCCAGACCCTCAAACCAGACGGCCCTACGCGCAGCGCGCTCAGCGTTCCCAAGCGAGCGCGCGGCAAGCGCCGGTCTTCGCCGAGCGTGCTGCGGTAGAACAGCAGCGGCACGAGGAGTAGGAGCAGCAGCAGCCAGCGACTCTGAAAGCTTGCGTAAAGGATCTCGCTGCCGCGTGCGAGCGCTGGGTACGCGATGGCGAGTGCGAACGTGAGCAGCGTGAAGGCGACGAGCAGCAAGCCGCGCATCACGCGGCGCCAGTTCGTCGTGCTCTTCTTGCTTTGCGGGCGCTCGGTCGGCGTGGGCGCTGTTGGCTCGGCGCCTTGGGTAGGCGGAGCTGCCGGGGGCGCTTGCGAGGGCAGGGCGGGGGTGGGGTCAGCCACGCTCTTCCTCCTCTGTCTCGGTCGGCGCCGTCGGGGGCGCTGGGTCGGGGGCGCCAGCGGGCGTCGGTGGCGGCAGCGTGCTCGCGACGATCTGCTCGGCTTCGCCCAGCGCGGTCGAGCATTCGCTCTCGCTGGGCGTCAGTCGCGCAAACTTCACCAGGTCGGCTTGGCGCAAAAATCGCTCGATTTCGCTCAAAACGGGGATGCGGGGCGTGGTTTGCCGCAGCTCACCCAGCATTTCGCGCGTGGTGCTCTCCAAGCCGTCGAAGCCGTAGCGATCGCCCAGGTAGCGGCGCACGATGTCCGAAACGCGATCGAAGTGCTCGGCGAAGCGACCTTCGCGAGTGAGCCCGGCGTGCCGCAAGTCATGGAGCGACTCGAGCGCGACCTCCCACGGCGGGCGCGGCGGTGGCGGTGGCGGCACAGGTCGCGGACGCTTGAGCCAGCGCCCGA
>JBEHXA010000532.1:0-5464 GCA_048498935.1 Myxococcota bacterium | reverse complement strand
CCTTCGAGCGCGCCGGCGCCGGCGGCAACGACCATGCCCTCGGAGACGCCGAACTTCATCTTGCGGGGCGCCAGGTTGGCGACGATGACGACGAGGCGGCCGATCAATTGCTGCGGCTCGTAGGCGGCCTTGATGCCCGCGAAGATGGTGCGGGTGTTGTCACCACCGAGCGAGACGGTGAGCTTGAGCAGCTTGTTCGCTTCGGGGATGTGCTCGGCGTTCAGCACGCGCGCGACGCGCAGGTCCACCTTGGTGAAGTCGTCGATGCTGCACTCCGGGGCGAGCGGCTCGGCGGCGAGCGCGGCGCCGTCGTCGGCGGAAGCCGCAGCGGGTTCGGCGGCGGGAGCGTCTGCAGTCGGAGTGGTGGGCTTGCTTTCTTCGATCATGGCTTCGAGCTTCTTCGGGTCGACACGCTGCATCAGATGGGAAAACTCTCCGAGCTTGACGGAGAGCAGCGGAGTTTGCGCTTCGTTCCAGCTGGCGAGCGGCGCATTGAGCAAGGCGCGGCTCTGCTCGACCAGCTGCGGCAGCACCGGCGCGAGGTAAATCACGATCTGCCGGTACAGGTTGAGGATCGCGGTGCACACGTCGCGCAGCTGCTCGGCCTTTTCCGGCTGCTTCTTCAGCGCCCAGGGCTGCTGCTTGTCGACGTACTCGTTGGCGCGATCGGCCAGCGCCATGATGGTGCGCATGGCGCGGGCAAAATCACAGGCTTCGTAGGCGTCGGCGATCTCTTCGCCGGCAGCGGCTGCCGCCGCGAACAGCCCGCCGTCGTCGGGATAGCTCGGCGAGAGCTCACCGACGAAGCGCGCCGTGCGACTGGCGAGGTTCACGACCTTGCCGATCAAATCCGAGTTCACCTTGCTCACGAGCTCTTCGACGTTGAGGTCCAGATCCTCCACGCGCGAGCCGAGCTTGCTCATGTAGTAGTAACGCAGGTACGCCGGGTCGAGGTGCTTGAGATAGGTGGACGCGAGCACGAACGTGCCGCGCGACTTGCTCATTTTCTCGCCGTTCACGGTGAGCATGCCGTGCACCTGGACGCGCTTCGGAAGGGGGAACCCAGAGGCCTTGAGCATCGCCGGCCAGAACAGCGTGTGGAAGTAGACGATGTCCTTGCCGATGAAATGGTGAATCTCGGTGGACGGCGACTCCCACAAATCCTCCCAAAGTTCGCCGCTCTTTTCGCACCACTCGGCGGTCGAGCCCATGTAGCCGATCGGCGCGTCGAACCACACGTACCAGTAGTGACCGGGAGCATCCGGGATCTCGAAGCCGAAGTAGGGCGCAGGGCGAGAGACGTCCCAGTCGCGCAGCTCTTCAGCCAGGAAGTGGCCCTTGAGGTAGTTGGCGATCTCAGGCTGCAAGCGTCCGGGCTCTTGCGTCCACTCGGTCAAGAACGGCCTGAGCTGCTCGATCTCCACGAACAGGTGCAGCGAGCTCTTGAGCTCGGGCTTACTGCCCGACAGGGTGCTGACCGGGTTCTTCAAGTCCTGCGCCGAGTAGGTGCTGCCGCACTTTTCGCAGGAGTCGCCGTATTGGTCGGGCGTGGCGCACACCGGACAGGTGCCCTTCACGAAGCGATCGGCCAGAAACACCTTGGCCTCCGGATCGAACAGCTGGGTGACCTCGCGCTCCTTGATCAGCCCGGCCTGGCGCAGCGAAGCCCAGATGCGCTCGCACAACTTGCGGCTCTGCTGCGAGTGCGTCGAGCCGTAGTGATCGAAGCGGATCTGAAAGCCCGCGAAGTCGCGCTGGTGCGCCTCGCTCATGGCGGCGATCAGCTCGGTCTCGGAGCGACCTTCCTGGCGCGCGCGCATCATGATCGCGGTGCCGTGGGTGTCGTCGGCGCAGATGTACGTGGCGCGGTTGCCGCGCAAATTCTGGAAGCGCACCCAGACGTCGGTTTGGATGTATTCGACCAAGTGCCCCAGGTGAATGTGGCCGTTGGCGTAGGGCAGCGCGCTGGTTACGAGCAGGCGTCGAGTCATGCGAAAGGGCGCGGAGCATAGCCTCTGGCGCGCGCCGGCGCGAGCCGCGCCGCGGACCCTTGTCATCCGACAGGGCTTTCGGTACATCGGCCGCCCATGGCATTGCTCGACGGCAAGGTCGCGATCGTCACGGGCGCCGGCGGCGGCATCGGCCGCGCCACCGCGCTCGCGCTCGCGCGAGAAGGCGCCAGCGTGCTGGTCAACGACCGCGGCGTGGAGCGCGACGGCAATGGCTCTCCGAACCGAGCTGCCGCCGACGCGGTCGTGGCCGAGATCCGCGCCGCCGGGGGCAAAGCCGAGCCGAGCTACGACGACGTGAGCTCGGAGGCCGAGGCCCAACGCCTGGTCGCGAGCGCCGTGCAGCACTTCGGCCGCCTCGACGTGCTCATCAACAACGCCGGCATCCTGCGCGACAGCCAATTGCTCAAGCTCGCGCTGCCGGACTGGCAAGCCCTGCTCGATTTGCACCTCACCGGCAGCTTGCTGTGCCTGCGCGCTGCTGCTGCTCGCCTGAAGGATCAGGGTCAGGGCGGCTCGATCGTCAACACCACCAGCGTCGCGGGCTTGCTGGGCAACGTCGGCCAGGCGAGCTACGCCGCCGCGAGCGCGGGAGTGTACGGGCTCACCCGCACTGCTTCGATCGAGCTGCAGCGCTTCGGTATCCGCGTGAACGCGGTGGCGCCGCTCGCCAAGACGCGAATCACGCAAGACTTGCCGCTCTTCGAAAAGATCGGCGACTCGCTGTCGCCCGAGCACGTAGCTCCGGTGCACGTCTACCTGGCGAGCGAGCTCAGCCGCGACGTGACCGGCGTCACGCTGTCGGTCGCTGGCGCGCGCATCAGTCAATTCAAGTTGGTGGAGAGCGCAGGTCGTCACAAAGACGACGCGTCCGGCATCTGGACGGCGGCCGAGATCGCCGAGCAATTTGCGAGCATTGCGAAAACCTGAGCAAAGGCCGGTGGCGTTGCTGCGCTAGGTCGTGGGTGTTAGCTTTATCCCCGCAAGCCGGCCGTTCGCCCAGTAGTTTCAGATGCGTAGAGAAGCGAGCATTCCGCTCTTCTTGTGGGTTGCCACGGCGGCACTCGTGCATCTGCTCTGGGGCGGCGGTGCCGAGCAGGGCGCGCGACTCATCGACGAGCGCCTCGACGTGGGTCGCTTCGCAGCAGGCATCCGCAGTCACGTGCGTCGCTCCGTCGCTCCTCCGCTCGAAATCGCGATCGACGACGAGTCTGCACCCGAAGAGATCCCGCCCGAGGTGGACCCGGTCGAGCCACAAACGGACGACTCGGCGACCAAGGAAGAGGATCCCGAGCCCGATCAGATCCACGAGCAGAAGAAGGAGAAGGCGCCGAAGGTCGAGCCGAAGGCCGAGGAGAAACCGGAGCCCAAGCCCGAAGAAAAGCCACCGGAGCCCAAACCCGAAGAGGCGAAGCCAGCAACGCCGGCCGAAGAAAAGCCGGTCGCGCAGCTGCAGCTTCCCAACAAGATTGCCGTCAAGCAGCACGTCCAGGACGAGCACCAGAAGGACAATCCGGACGCTGCCTACATCGCCGACAAGGCCAATCACGTCGCCGAGGAGACTCGCGCTCGCATCACCTCGACCGACCAAAACGACGCCAAGCCGAACCCGGGCGCTGCCCCCAGCGGTCCCAAGGAAGACCCCGGCAACGCCGAAGAGACTCACGTGCGTCAGGACATGGATCAGCCCGGTGTGCGCGACCTGGCGCCCGGCGGTTCCGAGAGTGAAAAAGCCGAGCGCGCCACGGCCGCCGCAGCGACGAAGCCCGGTCCAGCCGGCGCAGCAGCTCCGGGCAAGGTCGGCTCGACTCAAGCCGAGTCGCACTCGTCCACCCCGCAGTCGCAGGACAAGAACCAGATCGCCAAGCAGGCGACTCCCGAACGCTTGGGCAATCCCGAGGCCGTGGCTAGCGAATCGGGCACGTTCGCGCTCAAGGGTCCAGAAGCTCCCACTGCCGAACAACGCGCCCAAAAAGCCAAAAAGCGCCTGCCTCCACGCCGCCCTCGCTCGCTCATCGAATCGCTCGGTTTGGGCGCCGCCGGCCGCACCTCGAACGGCGTCGCGCTCAACCTCACGCCGAACCTGGCGAACGAAGCGGTCGGCTCCGACGAGATGTCACGGCTGCTTCGAGCCGACGGCGAGCGGCGCCGCAGCGCGCACCGAGGCAGTTGGCGCACGCCGAGCTTCGAGCGCTACCGGAGCGCGATCGAGAACTACGTGCCGAGCGTGAAGCCCGGTAATCAGACCGCGCTCAACACGGCGGCGGTGCCGTTCGCGTCGTACCTGAACCAGATTCACGTGCGCATTCACCCGCTCTTCGCCGACGACTTCCTGGCGTCTCTAGACGCCTTGCCCTCCTCGCACCCGATGAACGACCCGAGCCTCGTCACCGCGCTCGAAATCGTGCTCGACCACGAATCGGGTCGGCTGGTTCGGCGCGGTGTCACGCGCACCAGCGGCGTGACCGCGTTCGACGTCAGCGCCATCGCGTCGGTGGATCGCGCTGCCCCGTTCGGGGCGCCGCCGAGCGAAATCGTCTCGCCTGACGGCAACGTTTACCTGCACTGGGAATTTCGGCGCGACCAGATGGCGTGCTCGACGTTGTTCGCGCATCCCTTCATCCTCAAAGGTCAGCCCAAGCCTGCGCCCCTGCCGACCACGCCGCCGCTGCCCCCGTTCCGAGGCCCGGACGACGAGCAACCCACGAAGAACGAGCGCCATGGCATGTTGGCGCCGACGCCCGCCCCCAAACGTCCCGCGCCCGAAGGCTGATCGAGCCCGGGGATTCGCTTGGCGACGCCGTTTGGTGTAGCTAAAGGCCAGGTGAGCGACAGGCCCAGCGACAACGGCGTCCCGCTGCGAGTAGTCGTAGCGCTGGGGCTCGCCGCCAGCCTGCTGGCTCGCGGGCTTTCACCGGCGCTGCGTGGTGTGGCGGGGGACCGCACGATCGCGCTCGTGTCCTGGGCAGCGTCGCTCGGCACCCTGCTCGCGGCGACCGGGCTAGTCGCGGGTATCGCGCGGCTCGCTACCAGCATCGCGGCAGCGCCGCGGGCACCGTTGGCGGCGCGCCTCGTTGCGGTGCCGAGTGTGGCGTTGGGTTGCTTGCTCTTGCTGCTGGCCAGCTTTCGACCGCTCGAACCCGCGTTGGCGTTGGTGCTGGGCACGAGCGCAGGCATCGTGGGCGCGCTCTCAGCAAGGCATTGCGTGAAGCTACGCGACCGGCGCGCCGGCGCGCTCGTGCTGGGTTTGCTCGCGACATCGGGGCTGATCCACGTGCTGTCGCGCAAGCTCACGCTCGACGCTTCCGATACGGCCAACCTCGCGGCGTTTCGCGCGGCACAGCTGACCGAAACGCTCGCCGCAATCATCGACGCGGCCGCGATTGCGCTCGCCTTGTTCTGGCTGCAGCGACGTTCGCCGCGCGGGAGAGTGTTGGTGCCGCTGGTGCTGGCAG
>JBEHXA010000531.1:0-5464 GCA_048498935.1 Myxococcota bacterium | reverse complement strand
TGGCGTTCCAGGTCTCGCTGGAGGAGATCGTGGCCGAGCCGCGCGCCTCGGCCCGATTGTATCGGAAGGGCACGCTGCCGACCCGCTTGCGCGGCAACGTGCAGGTGAGCTCGCTCCTGCCCGACAAGGTCCCCGGCATGCAGATCGAGCGGCTGGAGCTGCCGGTCGGCGGAAGGATGGTCGGGGTGCCGCACACCGCCGGTACGCGCGAGTACCTCAGCTGCGAGGCCGGGGAGCTGGAGCTGGTGGCCTCGGGAGAAGCGTTTCGAATGCAAGAGGGCGACGTGGTGGTGTTCCGCGGTGATCAGCGCCATTCGTACGCGAACCGCGGGCGCAGGCCCGCTATTGTTTATTCGGTGGTGATGCTCAGGCCCATCGACTGAGCCGGAGTTGTTGTACGCTGGCCGGTATGGCTGAGGTGCTGGTCGCGTTTCCGCTCGGGTTCATCCTCTGGTTCTTCACCCGCTACGGCTTGCTCGGCTTCTACACGATCGGGCCGAACGAGCGCGCCGTGCTCACCACGTTCGGACGCGCTTCGCGCATCGGTGAAACGACGACTCTCCAAGACCCCATCTCGGAGACTTTGCGCCCCGAAGAGCGACAACGCTACGCCTACCCCCAGGTGCGCGTGGTCGGCCCCGGCTTCTATTGGAAGCTGCCCTGGCAGCGCGTGCACAAGGTGTCGATCGCGACGGTCACGGTTTCGATCGCTTACGATCCAGAAGACGCCAGCGCGAATCACGGCGGGCGCTTGCTGGAGGCCGTGACCAAAGATCAGCTCAATACCGGTCTTTCCGGGCAGCTGCGCTTCACCGTCGCCGAACGCAACCTGTACGCCTACTTGTTCGGAGTGAAGAACCCGGTGGCCCACGTCATGGGCTACTTCATCTCGGTCTTGCGCGATCGCATCGCCAACTTCGAGGCGCCGCCCGAAACGCAGCCGCTGCCCGACGCGACCAGCAGCGACCCGTTCGGCAATGTGCAGGGCATCTCGATCAACGACCTGCGCAAGAACCTGCGCGACCTGAGCGATCGTATGGACGATCAGTGCGCCTCGGCGGCCGCTCGCTACGGCATCGACCTCGACGCCGCTCTCATCACCGGTATCGACGCCCCGCCCGAGGTCGATTCGGCGCTGGCGGCCATCAACACCGCGCACAACCACGTTTCCAGCGAAATCAGCTTGGCTCAGGCCGCTGCCGACCAAAAGATCGTCCAATCCAAGCGTGCAGTCGAGATCGAGACGCTGAACGCTCAGGCCGAGGTCGAGCCACTCGTCATGTTGGCCGATCAGCTCGGGCAGCTTCGCGCCAAGGGCCCGGGCGCGCTCCAAGCCTACGTTAGAAACGCCAAGTTGAACCTGTTCAAACGTTCGCGGCAGCTCGTGCTGGTAGGGCAAGGGGAGGCCAAGTAATGGATTTTCTCATAGCTCTGGGCGTCTCGTTCTTCGGTAGCTTCATCGCCATGCCGATCGCGCTGTTCTGGGCTCGCGCGCTGGGCTTCTACGTGATCGTGCGCGAGCGCGAGTGCGTGGTGTTCGAGCTGTTCGGCAAGGTGCGGCTCACCATCGTCGAGCCGGGGCTGCATTTCCCGTGGCTCACGATGGGGCCGTTCGTGGCGCTGGTGCCCGTGTTCGGGCGCAAGCGCAGCGTGGATATGCGGCTCGATCAGGTCTACCTGCGCAGCCAGCCGGTCAACTCGGAAGAGGGCGCGCCGATGGGCATCGGCGTGTGGTGCGAAATGTTCGTCAGCGATCCGCTGGCGTACCTCTACAAGAACACCGATCCGGTAGGCTCGCTCCGCGCCAACGTATCGAACGCGACGGTGCGTTGCCTGTCGAACATGAGGCTGTCGGACATGCTCGAAAATCGCCACCCGATGAGCCAGATGGTGCGCGAAGAGGTCTCGGCCAAATCACGCGAATGGGGCTACATGGTAGGCAGTACCTACATCCGCAAGGTGCACTTCCGCGACATCGGCATGATCGGTCAAATCGAGCAGAAGGTCGTGAACCGCCTGCGCCAAGTGACCGCCGCCATCCAGCAGGACGGCGCGAACCGCGTGAACGTGATCCGCTCCACGGCGGATCGCTCGGCCGCCGTGGAATTCGCCAAAGCCGCTACCACGCGCCCGCACATCGTGGGCAGCGCGCTCGCCCGCGTCGCGCAAGATCCCGAGATCAGCGCAGCGCTGTTCGAGCTCCTCGAGACGCAAAACCTCCTTCAAGCCAATCGGCTCGAGGTCAACATCGTGCCGCAGGGCACGCCTCTCATCGCCTCGCTGCCGGGTGGCGGCATCATGGGCGGCGGCGGTTAACCATCGGTGCGTAGCCGGTAGCCGACCCCAGGCTCCGTCGTCAAGAACTGCGGTCGGCTCGGGTTAGTCTCCAGCTTGTGTCGCAGCTGCGCCATGTAGACGCGCAAGTATTGCGTCTGTTCGCTCGAGTTCAGTCCCCAAACCTCGCGCAGCAGTTGACGGTGCGTGATCACGCGGCCTTCGTATTTAATCAGCGTGGACAGCAGCTTGTACTCGATTGGCGTGAGGTGCACCTCTTGGTCGCCCTTGGTCACCTGGCGGCGTACCAGGTCAACCCTGACGTCGCCGACAGTGAACTGGGATTCTCCCGATTCACTTCGGGCTGAGTGCCGAAGCGCCACACGAATCCGGGCCAGGAGCTCCCCTATCCCGAACGGCTTCGTCAGGTAATCGTCTGCGCCAGCGTCGAGGGCTTTGATCTTGTCCTCTTCCTTGCCGCGCGCGGAGATGACGATAATTGGCATCTTTGCCCACTCGCGCAGGCGCTCCGTGACGAGCAAACCGTCTTGATCCGGCAAGCCCAGGTCGAGCAGCACCAAGTCGGGGCTGCGAGCAGCAGCCTGCGCCAGCCCGTCTGCCGCCGTCTCCGACTCGTAGACTTGGTAACCGTTGCTCGCGAGCGACGCGCGCAGAAAGCGCCGCATCTGGATCTCGTCCTCGATGACGAGCACGACGGGGTGGGGCTCGGTCACGGAGCGGCTTTCTCCATCAGCGCAGTCTCTGGAGGGGGAGCTGCCAACGGAGGACCATCGAGCGGCAATGTAAACCGGAACGTCGCGCCGCCGCCATGCCGGTTGAGCGCCCAGATTCGACCGCCGTGGGCCGCGACGATGGCGCGGCAGATGGTCAAGCCCAAGCCCACGCCCTCGCGGCTGGCGTCCTTGCTCGTGCGGTGGAACTTCTCGAACACTCGCTCCTCCTCGCCCGGTGCAATGCCGGGGCCGCGATCACTGACGTCTACCGCAACTTCTCCCGCTCCGAGAGCTGCCTGAATTTCGATCGCACCGGAGCTATACTTGACGGCATTTTCTACTAGGTTGATGAGCAACTGCTCCAGCAGCACGGCGTCGCACGGCACGAGCAGCGGGTTGCTCGGCAGCTCGACGCGTACCTCGCGTGAGCCCAATCGTGATTCGAGATGAGCCAAGGCGCCGCCGACCACCTCTTCGAGTGGGACCCACTCTTTGTTCACCTTGATCGTTCCGGATTGGAGGCGAGTCATGTCCAGCAGATTGCGGATCAAGCGGTTGAGGCGCTCGGCTTCCTCCAGCACCGTCTTGAGCAGCTCTTGCCGGGTGGCATCGCTCATGGTTTCGCCTGACTGAAGCACCGTGCCGGTGGCGCCAGTGATCACGGCGAGCGGCGTGCGCAGGTCGTGTGACACCGAGCTCAACAGGGAGCTGCGCAGTTGCTCGGCTTCCATCTCACCACGCGCGCGTTCGGCTTCCTGAGCTAGCTTGGCCCGCTCCATAGCCAAACCCATCTGCGCTGCGAATGCGTCCACCTGCTTGCGCTGCGCGAGCTGACGGAGACGCTCGGGATCTTCCGGCGTAAGACCCAATACGCCGACCAGGCCTTGTGACGCCAAAAGCGGTAGATAGAGCGTGGCGCCACCGGGCAACGTAGTCGTGCCGAGTCCCGCTTCGCGCTGATTGCCCCAGACCCACTGGCTCACGCTCATGTCACGTTCGGTCGGTGCGCCGATGTTCGGCGAAGCGTAGTTGCGCGTCAGTGTGCCAACGGTGTCGGGGATGAACACAGTGACGCCGGAGCGAAAGGCTTTCTCGATCTGTCCGGCCGCCGCCTGAATGACGCGCTCCAGTCCTTGCGCCGCGGCCAACTCTCGCGTCAGCGCAAATAGCGCCGCCGTCCGAAGCTCGCGCTCTTGCGCGGCCGTGGCCTGATTACGCACGCGCTGGGTCAGACCGCTGATGACTGCCGCGACCACGAACATCACCGTAAAGGTGGTTCCGTGTCGAAAATCCGCGATCGCAAAGGTCAGGTAGGGTGGAACGAAGAAGAAGTCGAACGCCGCTACGCTCAAGAACGCGGCAAAAATCGAGGGACCGAAGCCCAGCCTGCTAGAGACCAGCATGATCCCGAGCAGGTAGATCATGACCACGTCAGGCAGCTGGTCGCGCCCGAACACGCCTAGTGATACGCCGCTGGCGAGAGCCGGTATCAGCGCGGCAGCGACCAAGATCGGCCAATGCGGGGGATGAAGAGGTGCGCGTGCCTCCGGTTGCGCTTGCGTGTCGTCGGGGTCACCCGCGGTGACATAGACGTCGATGTCGCCACTCTCGCGGACCAGCCGATCGACGAAGGATGGCCTCAGACGGTCACGCAGCCGACCTCGCACCGGCTTGCCGATGATCAACTTCGTGATGTGCTGCTCGCGAGCAAAGCGCAGAATCTCTTCCGTCGGGTTGTCGCCGCTGAGCGTCACGACCTCGGCACCGAGTTGTTCGGCGAGATCGAGGTTTTGCGCCAGGCGCGCGGTCATGGACTTGGAGAGTGGCCGCGAACTGCGCGGCTCGACGTAGACAGCGTACCAGCGCGCATGCAGCGAGCCTGCGATGCGGCGTGCCGCACGCACCAAACGTGCGGAATAGGGGCTCGGGCTGACCGCGACCAGTAGCTGATCGGAGATGGCCCAGGTCTGCTCGATGCCCTGTGCTTCGCTGTACTCGCGCATCTGCGCGTCGACGCGCTCGGCTGTGTGGCGCAGCGCCAGCTCGCGCAGCGCGATGAGGTTGCCCTTCTTGAAGAAGTTGTCGAGCGCTCGCTGTGCGTTCCCGCCCAGGTACACCTTGCCTTCGCGCAGACGCTCGAGCAGGTCGTCCGGGGGCAGGTCGACCAGCTTGAGCTCATGCGCTTGGGCCAGCACCGAGTCGGGAACGGTCTCGCGCACTCGCACGCCGGTGATCTTGGCGATCACGTCGTTCAAGCTCTCGACGTGTTGCACGTTCATCGTCGAGAAGACGTCGATGCCCGCGTCGAGCAGCTCCTCCACATCCTGCCAGCGCTTGGGATGACGCGAGCCCTCCGCGTTGGTGTGGGCCAGCTCGTCTACCAACAGCAGTTGCGGGCGGCGCTTCAGCGCGGCGTCGAGGTCGAACTCTTCGACGTCGACTCCGAGGTAGTGAAT
>JBEHXA010000530.1:0-5467 GCA_048498935.1 Myxococcota bacterium | reverse complement strand
GCCAACTTGGTCGCCTTGATCAGCGCCTCGAGGTTCTCGTGGCGCATGATCAGGCCTTCGGCGCCGGCTAGCGGGCGCGCGCCACCATTCGGGTCGAGCACCGCGTTCTCGACCGCCATCAGCGTCACCAGGCACGAGTAGGTGCGTGGGATGTACATGCTGACGAGCGTCGTGAGCGCCACGCCTGCGAACACCACCAGCCCGATCATCAGGCGATGAGCTTTGAGCGCGGTCTTCGCAAACTGTAGGTAGCTCCGGATGAGCTCCGGGTTGAAACCTCCGCCGCCCTGTTCCTCGGCTTCTGCCTCGGGTCCTTCGTCCATGAATATCGATCTCGTTCCAGTCGCGTTCGGGCGCTGATTTCGCGGGCAGCATAGGGCAGCTTGACCAGGGGCGGCAAGCCCGGCCTCGGGCGTTACGCTGGGAGCGGAGCGCTTTGGCTAGCCTTGCGGTTCGGCGCGAACGCTCGTGCCGACGCGTGGCGCGGCGCGTAGTGGCAACCATGCGCCGCTCTTCGTCGCAAGCTTTGCGGCGATCGCGAGCGAGGGACCGACCAGGAAGACCCCGGTGAACGTACCGAGCCCGAGGTCACCGAAACATTGCACGTAGTAGATGAGCACCGTGCCGAACGACACCAACGCCGCGGCCTTTTCGAGTGGCACTTTCGTGTGGTGGTAGGCGCGGATCGCGAAGTACACACCAGCGACCCACAGCAGGGTGAGCCCGGTGTAGCCGAGGTAGCCGCCGTAGCACCACAGGCCGAGCAAGCTGTTGTGCGGGATGTACCGCTCCAGGTCGTAGTCGACCGCCGGCAATGGCCAGAGCTCGTGGAAGCCGTTGCCGTAGCCGACGCCCGTCAACGGGAACACCTTCGTGGTGTAGATCAGGTTGAAATTCTCGAGATCACGCCAGGCCGTGGAGCCGTCGGTGCTCGAGTCGACGGCGGAACGGATCACCTGCACGGGCTTGAAGATGCCGCCGCTCGAGCCCCAACCCGCCACGACGTAGGCCGCGACGACGGGCACTAGCAGCATGGCCCAGCGCTCCAGCTTGCGCTTGAAGGCGTTGCGCTCGGTGATGAGGTACACCGCGACGTACACCCCGATCACCTGAATCCAAACCATGCGTCGATCGTTGGCCACCATACCGGCCGCCAAGATTGGACCGAGCAAGAGCGCCAGCCGGACCGCTTTGGGGACGCGCTGCAGGATCAGCGCGACCAGCAGCACGGCCGCCATGCCGAACAGCATCGAATCGTGGTGGGTGGTCGCGTAGGGCAGCGAAGACTCGCCCGCGACCTCGTCGTAAGTAGACGGCACGATGATGCGCACGTAGCTGGCTTGCAGCGCGCGCAGCACTGCCGCTACCAAGCCAACCTTGCCCACCGCGATGTAGTCGTTGGGATGGGTGAACGCGGCTTGGCACAGCAAAAAGACCGTGGGCAGGTACATCACCCGGTCGATCTGCCAGAGCGCCATGCTGGAGTTGCCGCCGCGCCATTTGCCCACCAGCCACATGAAGACGATGGTCGCGTACAGCAGGTGCGCGAGCCGAATCATCGGCTCCGGTGTCTGCACGCCGCGCTTACGGCCGCGATAGCGCACGAACCAGGTCACGCCTGCCCCGAGCAGCATCAAGTCCATGCCGCCGAAGAACCAGAAGCCACCGATGATGGTCTTCCAGTGCGTGAGCATCACCGCGCCGATCGAGAAGAATGGTGACTTCCACTGGCCGTTCGCGGGACCCTCGGACGGGTTCTCCAGGATCAGCGCGAAGAACATCAGCGTCAGCATCGTCGCGCGGAGCGGTGAGCGAAAAATCGCGTACCAACCGAGCAGGATGCAGATCGGCGTTACCAGGTAGCCGATCGCGCCGACGTCCAGCAGCGCCGCCGCCCCGGCCAGGGTCAGCAGGACTGCAAAGGCCAATTTGGCGTCGGGGGGAACTCGCTCGACCATGCTGCTCCGGTTCTACGAAAGCCGGATCCAAACCTGCGTGATGAGCAGCAGGTAGATGACCTCGAAGATGGCCATCTGGATGAGCATCTTCTTCAGGCCCTCGCGCGGATTTTTCATGCGCGCCGCGCGCGCTGGGATCGCGATCGACGCGATGATGATCGACAGCAGGATGAGTTTCTTCAACGCCGGCCGCCCATGCTAAGGGCAGGGGTTAGCATGGGCTCTGGCACGCGACCACGGGGCGCGAAACGCCCCCATAATCAGGCGTGCGCGGCGGTATCGAGGCGCTTCTTCTGAAAAAAGATGATCGCTCCGTAGAAGGTGTGGCCGAACGAGCCGGTCTCGGTGAACCGCATATGGACGAGGTGACAGCCCTTCTCTTGCAGGATGCGCATCAAGCGGCTCAGGTCGTACGCGTTCATTTGCATCATGGGCTCCTCGAAAGGCGCGCCCTTCAGCAGATTCCTGGCGTTCCACAGGTACGGCACGGTCTTGTAGGCCTGCACCAACATGCTGCGCGCTCGGGAGACGCCGGTCTCGAACCCGTAGGTGAACTGGAGCGCGCCCACGCCGCCTTCGCGGAGCCGATCGATGAGTTGTCCCAGGATGACTTCACCGCGTTCCGGCGGGATGTGTTGAAACACGATCAGCGAGTTGAGCAGGTCGAAGGTGCCCTCGACCTCCGACAGGGCGTCGTCGCTGCGCACGAACTTGGCGTTGGTCTTGCCCATTATCTGGGCGTTCTTGCGGGCCTCGGACAGCATCGCGTCGGACACGTCCACGCCGACCACCGACTCGCAGATCGAAGCGAGCGGGAGCGCCAGGCGGCCCACACCGCAGCCGAAGTCGAGCGCGCGCTTGGGCACGAACGTCGGGTCCAGGTGCTGACGCACGACGCTGAGCACCAGGTCGATGTAGCGCGAGCCTGACTCGAAGAACTGCGCTTTGCCTTCGTCCGTCAGACGATCACTCTTGAAGTCCGGCTGCGTGAGGACTCCATAGTAAGGATCGTTCTCGCCGTAGTACTTCCACGCCTTGTCGGTGTCCTGCATGTAGATCCCTTTTCGCGGCTCGCCGTCCGACCCCCCACGGACGCGACCCAGCGTACCACGCTCCCGAGCGGATCAGCCAAGCGTCACCTGAACCCGACACCGTTCGTAGCGAATCGCAGCGGCGCGCGAGGGTTCGCGACGAATCGCTTCACGAACGCCATACCCGCGACATACCGTTGAAATGACCAGCGATCGACGCTGGTCGTTGTGGGAAAGCTGGTCGGGAAGGGATCGATGAGGACCGGGCCTCGCCTCCAGGGAATGCGCTCCTTGCGCCGCGTGGGCGCTGCGTCGTTGCTGCTGCTCGGCGTAGTGACGAGCTGGCTGGCCACATCCCGTCACGGCTACGACTACATGCATCTGTATCTCACGACGTATGGCGTCGCGTCGGGTGCACCGATTTACGATCCAGCGTGGCGAGCCGACTTCGTTCCACAGGCGTGCGGCAGAGCGGCGCCCGGCGAAGGCGTCTTCTATCCGCCCGGTACTGGCGTTGCCATGTTGCTGCTGGCTCCGCTGTCGTGCAGCGCCTTCGCACACGTGCTGCACGTGCTGCTCATCGTGGCTGTGGTTGCAGGAGCGTACTGGATCGTCAGGTTGTTCAAGCCCGAGGCTCCGCGCGGAACCTGGGTTTGGGTAGCTGGTCTCGTCTTGCTCAGTGCTTGCGTGCGCTGGGGCATGACGCATTTGCAGAGCGCACCGTTGATGTTCGGCGCGCTCGCGCTGGAGATCGCGGTGCTGCACGGGCGGCGTCCGGCGCTAGCGGCTCTGGTGGCGTGCTTCGCGAGCGCGCTGAAGGTCACGATGGGGCCGCCGTTCGTCGTGCTCCTGCTCATGCATCGGCGTTTCGCGGCGGCATTTGGCGTCGGCGCCGTGGTGGTGGCGCTCAATGCGCTGGGCTTTTGGCGCATGGGCGGCGCTTCTGCTCTGGCGGGCTATCGCGCGGCGGTAGGCTCGCTCGAACGAGCCGGCACCACCCACACCTCAAACCCCCTGGATCCTCAGGCCGGGATCCGTCTGGATTGGGTGGCGCTGTTCACCGGCGTGACCGGTGACCTGAGCCTCGCCAAGCTGCTCGCGCTCGGGTTGGCCGTCGGCATCGGCGTGTGGCTGTTGCGGACCGCCTATCGGTTACCGCAGCCGCTCACGCCCCAAGCGACCGCCACGCTCGCGCTACCGCTAGTCTGCGTAAACCTGATGATCACGTACCACCACGCCTACGACGTGACCGTGCTGTGGGCGCCGCTGCTGGCGCTCTTGCTGATCGGCAGGCGCCCGGTGCGCCCCGACTGGCCGACGCTGCTGGCGTTGCCGCTTCTGGCGATCATGGCCTTGCTGCCGATCGAGGTGACCAAGCGCCTTGCGACCTCGCTGGTGGGCGACGCCGGTATGGTGGCGCTGCGCATCGCGTTTCCGGTTGCGATGACGCTCGCGCTCGCCGCCAGCATCCTCCACCTGCGCTCGAGCCTACAGAGCAAGCCCGAGCCAGACCTAGCCGCCGCAGGCGTCTAAGGCTCGATGTAGCGCCACATCCCGGTGCCCCACATGGAGCCGACGAAGATGGTCTTTTCGCCATCCGTGGTGATGGCCACGCTGTTGGGGCCCCAATTCAGGCGGTCGGGCGTCTTGACCGGCGTCCAGGTATCACCGGGCATGGGCGAGACCTTGAAGCCGGGTCCGTCAGCGCCAGCGTCGCAGGCGGCGCACGCCCAGCCCCAACCGGTGTACACGTTCTTGTCCGAGCCCCAGACCACGGCGCTGTTGCCTTCGGAGACGCGCGTCCAGTTTTCACCTTGATCGGTGCTGCGGTACACGCCGTTGCCGTTCTCGCCGTAGATACCAGCGACGAAGAGCGAATCTTTGTTTTGCCACATCGAGCCGCCGCCGTGCGGATGCTCGATCTTGGAGAGGCCGCCCGCGACCTTCCAGCTCTTGCCGCCGTCGCGGGTGATCATGCCCGAGCCGCCGCTCTGCGCGATCGCGAAGAAGGTCTTGCGGCTGGTCTCGGGGTCTCCCGTGTTGATGAAGTAGATGAACCACGAGATGCCGCTGATCCAGCCCGGGCCGTTGATGAAGTGCCAGGTGTCGCCGGAGTCGGTCGACTCGAGCACGCCGTCCTCTTCATGCAGACCGGTGATGAGGTGCGTGGGATCGTTCGGGTTCACTTCGATCGAGTACAGGCTCTGCGCGGTTGGCTCCTCCGGGATGGTCCCGGTGAGCTCGAAGTTGAGGCCGCCATCGCGTGAGCGGTACACGAACTGCGGCCCTCGGACGTTGGCCATCCAAACCGTGGGCGGCGTGGTGCCGGCGACTGCCAGCACGTGCCCGAGCGCGAGCGCAGGCGGGTTCGGGTTGCTGTTCAGCTTGTTCCAGGTGAGGCCGTAGTCGACCGACTTCCAGATCTCGCCCTGGTCGCCGATCCCGTGCATCCCAACGAGCTGTACGTCGGCGGCCAGG
>JBEHXA010000529.1:0-5477 GCA_048498935.1 Myxococcota bacterium | reverse complement strand
GTGCGCCTTGCGGCGGTGACGCGCGGCTACTCGCAGCACGATGCCGAAGATCCACGTGCGAAGCGTGGAGCGCCCTTCGAAGTCGGGCAGTCGGCGGTGTAAGACGAGAAAGACATCCTGCGCGGCGTCCTCGAGCGCCGCCTCGGGAACACCGAGGCGCCGCAGATTGCGCCAGACCAACTTGACGCAGCTCTCGTACACTTCCGCAAAGGCGGGCGGTGACGACTGCCGCGTCTCGAACGATCCGACACTTTCGGGTTGGGACAAGACTCGCGAGGCCAACGGCCGAGAAGGCGGCAGCGGCGTCGCTCAGGATATCAGTGCAAGCGGCTCGGGGATTCCGTGATCTGACGCAATCGGTCGAGCGACGATGGACTGATTCGCTTCAAAATTCCAGCGCGAGCCCGGTGCGCGCGAGAGCAGAAATGGCTGGGATATCATACACATCGCCCACTCCCTCCAGGACGAAGGTCGGATGAAACGGCCGAGCTGCCACACCGAGGTCGAGCGTCGCCGACAGCCAGGAGGTGGCTCGAAAGCGCCCGCGCAAAGCGGCGAGGCCCGCGAGCATGAGCACGCTGCCCCGATCCGGGTTGCTCACTCCGAAGGCAGTGGCTGACAAGTATTCGAGGCGCCCCCCCGCGCACGCGTCGAGCGCGGTCGATCGAGACTGCAGCACCGCGTAGCAGCCGAGTAGCTCGCCCGTGTACAGGCGAAGGTCCGCCCCAACATTAGGCCGATCGGAGCGCGTGACCTGTCGGTTCTGATAGAGGGCGCCGCCGAGCTCGAGGGTGAAGCGTCGGTAGCGTGCACCGAAGCCTGCGCCGACGAAGCCGGTGGGCTCATCGAGCATGTGAAACAGTACGCCCACCGAAGCGTGAACGTAGCCGACGAGCTCGCGGGGAGGCGGCGCTGGCGGCGCCGGCTCGGCCTGGGGCTGTTCGGTGCTCGGTGAAGACTTTGCCTCGGGCGTGGGCTCGGGCCCAGGATCTCCATCCGGCTCAGGCTCGGCGTCGAGGCTTGCGGCGGGGTCGATCGACAGCGCGATCACTACCGCGCTCGCCAGTGCGATGGCGTCGCATGACTCCCCTTCCAGCCGTTTTCTCCCATTGCCGGTCGGGGCGCGCGTTTGAAGCTCGGCCACGTAGCGCTTGGCTCCTTCGCGCCGCACCGTCACTTTCGCCTCGAAGGGCTCGAGCGCGTGCGGGCTGCGGCCCAAAAGTCGCTGCACTTTGGCCTGAACGGCGTCGCCGCGCTGGCAGTCTTCCGGGCCCTGCCAGCCGACGATCAATCCTGCGGGCGCCGCGCCGTCCGTCGTTTGAGCCCGCGCGCTCGCGGTCCAGAGCGCCGCGATTGCAAAAAGCGGAGCGGAGCGGAGCGCAAGGTGAACGGCGCGACCGAGCAAGCGCTCCACGCATAAGCCGCGCACGCCGGATCCGTCAAGCGCGCGTCAGCCGCGCGCGACGGGCAAGCGACGGCTTCGGAACTCGATCGGCTGGCGCTGGCGATCGACGACGCTGCCTGCGCCGCCGTCGGGCCCGAGCGGCTCGTGGCGCGCAGGCTCAGCGTCCCAGGCAGCGAAATCGGCGGGCAAGGCTCCGGGCAGCGCGGGCTGCTCGGTGCGCTCGAGCAACTGAAAATCGTGCCGCGCGTGCAGTTGCAGCGGCAGCCCGCGCTCGGGTCCTCGCTCGGCGAACCAGGCCCGCGCGCGCTGCACGTTGCCGATGAGCACTTGGTGCTGCGGATCACGACGAGCGGCCTGCATGAAATGGTCCTGCATGGCAGGAATGTCTCCGCGCGCGTGCGCGAGGCAGGCCAGCAAGTTGAGGCATAAGCCGGGCGCCGGGTGCCCGAATTCGAGCGCCTTTTGCGCGTGGTGCGCGGCCAGCTCGAGCTCGCCCTCGCGGTAGTGTGCTGCCGCCAAATCCAAATGAGCGGGAGCGTGATCCCCGAGGCGCTCGAGGGTCGCGCGACAATCTGCGACCGTTTCGAGGTAGCCCTCCTGCAGGCCTTTGTTGCGCGAAAACCAGTCGTTCATCAGCGCAGTGTCGGCTTCGCTGGCGTCGAACGGCACTTTCAGCTCCTGAAAGTCTTCGGTGAAGTAGCGCTCTCGATCGAGCCAGCCAGCGCTTTCGGCGTCGCGAAAGTCGTGCGTGCCGGGAAACACCGACAAGCAGGAGAAGATGTATTGGTGCGGCTTGGCGCGCTTCAAAAAGTCGAGCGTCTCGTGGAAGGTCTCGGCGGTCTCGCCGCGATTGCCGAGCATCATGTAGAAGCGGACGTGCACGCCGTAGCGCTTGGCCATGTCGGCGGCCGCGATGATCTCGTCGACCGTGATCTTCTTGTGGATCTGCTCGAGGATTCGGGGCGAGCCAGTCTCGACGCCCAAGCTCAGCCGCTGGCAGCCGGCCAGGCGCATCTCGCGCAACAGCTCTTCGTTCAGCACGTCGACGCGCGTGTCGCAGCTCCACAAGAACTTCAGGTTGCGCTCGCGGATGCCGCGGCACAGCTCGAGCACGCGCTTTTTGTTGGTCGTGAAGGTGTCGTCCTTGATCTGGAGCATCTTCACGGGCGCGCGCGCGACCGCATGCTCGAGCGCGTCGAGCACGTAGGGCACGGATTGACCGCGAAAGCCGCGACCCCAGCTGCTCTCGGCGCCGCAGAAGGTGCAGGCCCAGGGGCAGCCTCGCGAGGTCATGAAGATGTGCGTGTTGAAGTAGGCGTGCGGCGAGGCCAGCGAATCGAGATCTTGAATCGAGTCTCGAGAGCTCGCCTGCACCACGTCGCCCCCTTCGCGATACCAGGTACCGGGTACGCCCTTGGTGGAAACGCCCGCCTCGAGGCGGTCCACGATTTCCATGAAGCTGCCCTCGCTCTCGCCGGCGCACAGCGTGTCGATCTCGGGGTAGTGGCGCATCACTTCACGCGGCAGCGGGGTCGCGTGGGGACCACCGACCACGATATGCGCGCCCGGGTGGCGCTTGCGGATCTCCTTCACGGTGAGCCCAACGCCGCGACGATTCGCGGTCCAGCACGAGAGCGCGAACACGTCGGCGTCGAGGGCCGCGACCACCTCTTCCACCCGGCTCCAAGCGAAGCCCGACAGGTTGAAGACCTTGACCTGATGCCCAGCCCGCAGCGCCTGAGCGGCCAGGCTCAGCAGACCGTAGGGCGTTTGGAAGAAGTCGGCGTCGAGATCGCCCTCACGGTAATCGGAGGGCGGGCCTCCTTCGGACGGAGATAGCCGCTGCTCGCCCGAGGCGGGCACCTTCCACGGCGGCGGGTAAAGGAGGGCGATCCGCATCCGGACGGCACTTTCGCACCGCCCGGATGCCGAGGCAAACGCCTCGCGGTCGGCCTTACTGCAGGATCGAGCGGCGCTTGCAGGTCGCGGTGCAGCTCATGCTGCCGCTGGGACCGTCGTCGCACTGCTCTTCGGCCTGCTTCTTTCCGTCGCCGCAGCGGGGGGCGAAGCTGCAGTCGGCGTTGCAGGTGCCGTATTCGCCGGTGTTTTGGTCGGTGCCGAGGTCGCACTGCTCGGGGCCGTTGCGCATGCCGTCGCCGCAGTACGGAGCCGCCTGGCAGTCGTAACCGCAGCCACCCTTGGCCGCAGCGTACGACACGTTGTCGACGCCGTCGTCGCAGGCCTCGGCACCGTTGGGGATGCCGTCGCCGCAGTACGGGCCGAAGTCGCACTTGGTGGTGCAGCCGTCGTAGGCGTCGTCGTCGTTGTCGGCGCCGTTGTCGCACAGCTCGAAGCTGGTTTGGACGGAGCCGTCACCGCAGTAGGGAGGCGGCGTGCAGCCGGCGCCGCACGACGTGTCGTCGAACTTGTAGTCGTCGTCGTTGAAGCCGTTGTCGCACGCCTCTTGGTGATCCGCCTGGACGGTGCCATCACCGCAGCGCGGGCCGAGATCGCAGGTGGCGTTACAACCGTCGTAGCCGCCGGTGTTGGCGGCCGCGCCGTCGTCGCACTCCTCGTACGGCATCTGCGCGGTGCCGTCGCCGCAGCGCGGGCCGAACTCGCACATGTTGGTGCAGCCGCCGTAGGCGTCGGAGTAGAACTGGCCGTAGTCGCACGACTCGTTGGCTTGCTTGATGCCGTCGCCACAACCCGGCACCTTCTTGCAGGTGGCGTCGCACGACTTGCCGGCCATGCCGTTGTCGGCGCCGAGATCGCACTCCTCGTCACCGTTCGGGATGGCGTCGCCGCAGTGCGGCCCGAGCTTGCAATCGTAGCCGCACGACGTCGGACCGTAGTCCTTGCCGTTGTTGGCGCCGTGGTCGCAAGTTTCGGGGCCGTTGGGCGTGCCGTCACCGCAGTAACCGCCGAGCTGGCAGGTCGCGGTGCAACCGCCGTAGGCGCCGGTGTTTTGAGCCGTGCCCTTGTCGCACTTTTCGCCCTGACCCGGCTGCGCGATGCCGTCACCGCAGCTCGCCGGAGTCTTGCAGCCAGGCGCGCAGGCGTTGGCCGGCGTGTTGGCGGTCTTGTAGAACGTGATGTTGGTACCGTCGTCGCAGGCTTCACCCGTTTGGGTGGAGCCGTCGCCGCAGTAGTTCTTGGCGGTGCAGCTGGTATTGCAACGCCCGGCAATGGTGTCGGAGTTGTTGGCGCCGTCGTCGCAAACCTCGTCGCCAACGATCTGGCCATCGCCGCAGATCGACTCGCAGAAGGTGCGAGGTGCCAAGAAGCCGGCAAGCGTCAGCTTGAAGTTGGAGGCCGTGGTGTGACGTTCCGCATGGAACAGCACGATTTCGTAGACGCCGCCCTTGGTCAGGTTGAAGCGGGTGTCCGTGTTGTCGGCCTTCTCACCCGGGGTGTAGCAGGTGGCCGGATCCGGGAGCGCATTGTTGGTGGAGTGCGCAGAGCAATTGCTGTCCACGCCGTTCGCGCCGGTGCCGTCGTCGCCCAGCACGACCTGACCCGACGTGGCGCCGTGCAAGCCGCCCATGTCGACCGCCAGGCGGCCGTTGACGTAAACCCATACGTCGTCGTCGCCGATGAACGAGAGGGTTTCACCGCCCTTGTACTGGAAGAAGTAGCGAAGCTCGGTGGTGAAGTTGTAGTCGCGCGCCTGGCAGTTTCCGTCGCAGCCGTCGCAAGCCGGCGAACCGGTGACGTTGGTCACGCCGCCGTTGTTGTTGCACAGGGCCACCTCGCTACCGATGGACCCGAACCGGTTCGCAAGCGGCGTCGCGTCGAGCGGGTAGAAGTTGTTGCCGTTGCTGTCGTAAACGTACGTCTCGGATTGAGCGCCGCCGGTCTGCGACAGCGGTAGCGTCGACACGATCGGCGGTTTCATCGCGATCGTGTTGTTCAGGTGGTTCTTGACCGCGTTGGGATTCGAGTCGCGGTACCAGAGACCGAACGTGTTGGCATTCAAGATGCCGGTAGTGGCCTGGTTGTTCACGACCAGCTGAGGCTTGCCATCTACATCGAGGCGGCCGCACGTCGCGGTGTTGGCAGCCGTGCACGG
>JBEHXA010000528.1:0-5477 GCA_048498935.1 Myxococcota bacterium | reverse complement strand
GTCTGTCCGCTCAGCGCCAAACCTTTTTCGCGCAGCTCGAGATCCATCGCCAAGCGGCGCACGACCTCTGGATGATCCGAGCCCGAGGTGAAGCCGTCCGAGACCGCGAGCCAGGTCGAGCCCCAAATGAGCGGCACGACCTCGACCGGGGGCGGCACCGAGGCCGTGGCGGTGAGGGGGGGCGAAGCGGCTGCGTGCACGCTCAGGACTCCGCCCGGGTTTACGCACACGACGGGCGGCATGCCGGCGGTCGTCACTTCGACGCGCGCGTCGGCTACGCTGAAGCGCAGCAGCGTGACGCGCAGCTCGCTACCCGGGAACTCGAAGAGACCGCGCACGAGGTCGAGCGTGATGGCGTGAAGCGGTGTGCCCTCGGCCAGTCCTCGCGTTGCCTTGCGGAGCAAGGTTTGAGCAGCCTGGCCCGGAGTCGCGTGGCGTGTTTGGACGTCGATGATGACGACGCCGATGTCACTGCCCGGACCCGACACCACGTCGAAGGCGTCGGTTTCGCGCGGGCCCTCCAAGGTGTCTCCGGTGATGCGGAGCAGACCACGCTGAAAGGGGAGTCGACGGGGCTCGGGTTTTCTGAAGGCACCAACCAAGACACCCCGCGCTTAGCGAAAGGTGTTCCAACGTCAGCCGCAGCAAACGTCTCATCGTGGCTCGAAAATTATTAAACAAAATCGAACTCTTAAAGAGATTTTGCCCAGGTTGAAGTGGCGTCGAAAGGGCTGCCGACGTCTCAAAGTGAGCGACCTGGACGGCGCCGTCTAAACCCGGGACCAAATCGTGCGTTTTGTAACCAGAGCAATGCGCGAGGACGAACCGACTCCATCAACGGCCCCCACCCCAATCAGCGTGGCAGTGGTGGACGATGATCCCACTGCCCGGCGCTTGATGCGCTTCTGGCTCGAGCGGTCGGGCTACCAAGTAGTCGAGCACGAGTCGGCGAGCAGCGTGCTCGACGGCGAAGCCGAGACTCCGTCCCTGGCCTGCGTGGACTTGGGGTTGGGCGAGGTCACCGGCATCAAGGTGATTCAGCACTTGAAGGCGCGCGACGCCGAGCTGCCCATCATCGTCGTCACCGCACAGCGCGAGCTCGAGACTGCCGTCGCCGCCATGCAGGCGGGCGCTTACGACTACGTGACCAAGCCGCTCGATCGCGATAGGCTGCTGCTCGCCGTGCATCGCGCCAACGAGCGCCGTGAGCTTTTGTCCAACGTGCGGCGCCTGGAGTCCGCGCTCACCGAGCGCTCGGTGCTCGGCTCGATCGTCGGCAAGAGCCCGCCCATGCGCGAGCTGGCGCAGCAGGTTCAGCGCGTGCTCGAGAGCGACGTGGCGGTGTGTGTGTTCGGCGAGTCCGGCACCGGTAAGGAGCTGGTGGCGCGCGCCATTCACACCGGCAGCGCGCGGCGGCGCGGCCCGTTCGTGGCCATCAATTGCGCAGGTATCCCGGAGTCGCTGCAAGAGTCCGAGCTGTTCGGCCACGAGCGCGGCGCCTTCACGGGCGCCACGCAGATGCGGCGCGGCTGCTTCGAGCAAGCCAACGGCGGCACGCTACTGCTCGACGAGCTCGGTGAGATGAGCCTGCAGACTCAGGCGAGCCTGCTCCGCACCCTCCAAGAAAAGACGATTCGCCGCGTCGGCGGCTCGAGCGAGATCCCGATCGACGTGCGCATCGTGTGCGCGACGCACCGCGACCTGCGCGCCGAGGTCGAGGCCGGGCGCTTCCGCGAAGATCTGTACTTCCGTCTCGTGGTGTACCCGATCCACCTGCCGCCCTTGCGCGGTCGCATCGAAGACATTCCCACGCTGGTGGGCCACTTCTTGCGCGCGCTGTCCAAGGACGTGGGTCGCGAGGTGAAGAGCATCTCGGCCGAGGCGCTGGGCGCGCTCGGGCGCCACCACTGGCCCGGCAACGTGCGCGAGCTGCAAAACGTGGTGCACCGCAGCCTGCTGGCTTGTCGCGGTGACGAGATCACGCTGGCCGACTTGCCGCCGGACATTCGCGAGCTGGCGCTGCCGACCATTTTGCCGACCGTGCACGTGAACGGCGTCAACGGTGCCCGCTTCGCGGAGCCGAGCGAAGAGGAGATCGTGCCGCTGCGCGAGCTCGAGCGACGCGCGATTCAGCGCGCCCTCCGCGCCACCCACGGCAGCGTGGGCCGGGCTGCCAAGTTGCTCGGCATCGGCCGGGCCACGCTGTACCGCCGTATCGCCACGCTGGACCTTTCACGGGACGTGGCGTGAGCAAGGGCGGCGGGCCCCCTCAGCTCAAGGGCGAAGCGCTCGAGATACTCCGGCGCCTCAGCCACGATTTGCGCGTGCCGATGACGAACGTGCTCGGCTCGACCGAGCTCTTGCTCGAGAGTGAGCTCGACACCGCGCAGCGGCTCGCAGCCGAAAACGTGCATCATTCCGGGCGCGCGCTGCTCGACGTGATCGATCGCCTGCTCGACGCGCACGAAATCGGCAAGAGCTCTCCGCCGAGCTCCGGCGAGTTCAGGGCCGTCCCGCGGGTTTCGGCAATCTTGTCCGGCCGGCGCATCTTGCTGGCCGAGGACAACGCCTTCAATCGCGCGCTGATCGAGCACGTGCTCGACCCGATGGGCTGTCGGCTCGATGTGGCCGGCTCGGGTACCGAGGCGGTCGCGTTGTTTCGCCCGGGCCGTTACGACCTCATCTTGATGGATTGTCAGATGCCCGAAATGGACGGGCTCGAGGCGGCGCGGCAAATCCGCGCGCTCGAGGACGGCCGTGGGCACGTCCCGATCGTGGCGGTCACGGCCGGCACCGTCTCGGGCGCGCGGCGTGCGTGCCTGGCCGCCGGCATGGACGACTTTCTGGCCAAGCCGTTCGCGCTCTCCAGCTTGCGCAAGAAGGTGCTGCAGTGGCTCTTGCCCAGCATCGATTCGGAGCCGCCGACCGACGGCGATCGCCGGAGCGAACCCGACGCCATCCCGGCGCGCACTCCGGGTGAGCCCGCCGTCGATCTCTCGCGCTTGCGCGATCTCGCCGATGAAGCAGGGACGCCGCAGCTCGTGGCCGAGCTGTCGCGCATCTTCTTGGACGACGTGGCGCGGCGCTTGGTGGCGCTCGGTCTCGCCGGCAAAGCGCGCGACCAACGCGCTTACTTGAACGTGATTCACGCCATCAAAGGCGCGTCTGGAAACTTCGGCGCAGTGCGGATGTCGCGCATGGCCGAGGCCAGCGAGCGCCAGGCCAAAGTGGGCGATTTGTCGGGTGTCGACGCGGCTACGGCCGAGTTGCAGGCAGAGCTCCTGCAGATTCAGATCGTGCTCGACCGCGAAGTATTCAGGCAAGACGACACCGAAAGCGCTTAGTTTCGGGCGTGCTTCGGCCCCGCGCACCAGATTGCATGTCGCCCACGTCGAGGGCTGGACTATGCTCCCGGCGTGTCGTCCAAGGTCGCTCCCAGGGCTTCCGGGCCCGAAGCCGAAGGCGACCTCCCGCGGCTCGAGCCTGACGACGTTCAGCTGATCGAAGCCGCGCCCCAGCGGCTGGACCAGAGCGTTTGGAACGCGGCCGAAGCAATGCGTGGCGCCGCCAACCGCCAGCTCTCGGGCAATTTGCTGGAGGCAGCGGTGCACCGGCTCGGCAACATCGCGCTGTTCGGGGCGGGCGCGTCGGCGGCGTACTTGGTGTGGCTCGGGCTGCTCGGTTGGGGCTCATTGGGGCCAGTCGCCGGCATTGCGCTCAACGTCGCCATCGCGGGCATCGTGCTCAGCTTGGCGCTGTTCGCGGTGACCAAGGCTCGCAAGGTCCCGGCGCAAAACGTGACCGACCTGGGCAACATCTACTTGTTCGCCATCTCGCTCGCGCTCGGGGTGCTGCGCCACTCGCAAGCGTCGACCGACAGCGACCTGCTGCGGCAGGTGTCGCCGGTCGTGATTCCGATGCTGGCGTTCGGCGCGCTCATCCCCAGCGTTCCCAGCAAAGCCAGGGCCGTCATGTTCATGGCCGCAGCCATGGATCCGTTCGGCCTGGTGCTGATGCGAGCGCACACGCACTACTCGGTGCGCGAGCTAATCGTGGTGCTGTCGTCGCCGCTGCTCTCCGCGCTGGTGGCAGTGCAAATCTCGAAGGTGGTGCATCAGCTCACCGCCGGCATCGCCAAGGCGCGCGAGGTCGGCAGCTACAAGCTGGTCGAGCGGCTCGGTATGGGCGGCATGGCCGAGGTTTGGCGCGCCAATCACCGCATGTTGCGCCGACCCGCGGCGGTCAAGCTGATCAGGCCCAAGGTGTTGGTCGACCACGGACCCGCCGACTCCGAGCGCCTGCTCCGCTTGTTCACGCGCGAGGTGCGCACCACCGCGTCCCTGCGTTCGCCGCACACCATTCAGATTTACGACTTCGGTATCACGCGCGAAGGCGCGTTTTACTACGTGATGGAGCTGCTCGACGGCATCGACCTGATGACGCTGGTCGAGCGTTTCGGGCCGCAGCCGGCCGAGCGCACCGCGAGCCTGATGAAGCAGGTGTGCCACTCGCTGCGCGAAGCGCACGAGCGCAACTTCGTGCATCGCGACATCAAGCCGGCCAACATCTTGGCTTGCGCGGTCGGTGGCGACTACGACTTCGTCAAGGTGCTCGATTTCGGTCTGGTGCTCGATCGTCACCTCACGTCGCAAGAGCTCGAAGACGAAAAGCAGTTCGTCGGCACGCCCGCCGTGATGGCGCCCGAGATGGTGCGCTTTCAGGCGCCGGTCGACGCGCGCGCCGACTTGTACGCGCTCGGCTGCGTCGGCTACTGGCTCATCACCGGCAAGCGCGTCTTCGAAGCCGAAACGCGCCACGACATGCTCGTCATGCACGCGCACCAAAAGCCGGTGCTGCCGTCCAAGCGCATCGACCGACCCGTACACCCCGGCCTCGAGGCAGTGATCATGCAGTGCCTCGAAAAGAACCCGAACAAGCGCCCCCAGACCGCGCGCGAGCTCTCCGACGCCCTCAGCGCCCTCACCTTCGAACGCCCCTGGACCGACGAGCGCGCCGCCCTGTGGTGGAAGCAAAACCAACCCGAGCACCAGCGCGCCACCTCCGCGCTCGACGATACCGAGCGCAAAGCCGCCCGCGACCAAGCCGCCGCCTCCGCCCCACCCCCGGCTGAAACCGCTTCAGTCCGCCCTCCCAGCCCCTCGCCCGAAGCCGAAGCCGGACCCGAACCCGACGGCAGTGCTAGCTGAGGACTTAGCTCGCAATCGGTTTAGGCTGCCGAGACGCCGCGCTGGCGCTGACGGTCCCCGCAACGTCAGAGCAGCGCGCTGCGAGCCCCCGATGCGTTCCGAAAGTCACTACGTGCACGTATTCAATAAGCCACCGAGCACCCCCTAAAAGTGCGAGCTATTCACGCCTTGTTGGATACGTGCACGTCTGAGGATCCTACACATCTCGACAAATGCCGAGAGATCCCTAGGAGACGGGGATGGACGTCGGGCTGAGGAGCATCGAGGCTG
>JBEHXA010000527.1:0-5494 GCA_048498935.1 Myxococcota bacterium | reverse complement strand
GATGCAGCGCATCGAGCAGGAAACGACCTGCAGGCTGATCGCGCTGCAGCTGCCGGCGCGGCGCCTGTTTCCGATCAGCATGCTGGCGGCCGCCGCGGCGCTGATTTGGGCCGTGGCGGTCGATCGCCAAGTGGACGAAGCCATGGCCACTAGTGACGACGTGGAGCTGGCCGCATGGTGAGCCCGAAGCTGAAGGTCTACGCCATGGTGGCCGGCATTTTCGTGCTCGGTGCGGGTGCGGGCGGAGCCGCCGGATACGCCGTCGCGAGCAAGCGCGTGGCGGAGCTGGTCGGCGACGACCGACCCGACGCGTTCAACGCGCGGCGGTTCGAGGCGCTCTCGAGCGAGCTCGACCTGACGCGCGAGCAACGCCGACAGGTGCGCGCCATCATGGAGCGACACCGGGCCGAGAACCGCGACATGACGCGCACCATGTTCGAGCAATGCGGCGGCGACTTGCAGGGGCTGCGCGTGCGGGTCGATTCGGAAATTCGCGCCGTGCTGAGCCCACCGCAACAAAAGCGCTTCGGCGAGTTGATGGAGCAGCGCGGGCGGCGTTTTCCGCTCGGCGCCCGGCTGCACAAGGGCGGCGGACCGAGGGACTGACGCCGCCTGCAGGCGATGCTAGCGGCTAGCGCATGCATCGCCTGTTTGCTTTGCCGTTGCTCCTCCTCTCCGCGTGTAGCGCGGCGCACCCGCCCGCGGCGAGCGCTGCGGCAGCTGCGCCGAAAGCCGCTGGGGCTGCCGCGCCTGGCCGCCCCGCCCCGAGCGCGGCCACCGTGCAACCGCTGCCGCAGCTGCAAAGCGAGTTCGACGCCGCGCGGGTGACCGGAACCATCGCGCTCTACGACTCTCAAACCGGCGTGCTCGGTTGCAGCGACGTCGAACGCTGCTCGCGCGCAGTCACGCCCGCTTCGACCTTCAAAATCCCGCACAGCATGATCGCCCTCGAAACCGGGACTGTGGAGGGCCCCGACACGATCTTGCCTTGGGACAAGCAGCGCTACTGGGTCGAAGCCTGGAATCAAGACCTCACCTTTCGCGATGCGTTTCGGGTCTCGTGTTTGCCTTGCTACCGCGCCATCGCGCGCAAGGTGGGCGAGCAGCAGGAGCACGACTGGGTCACGAAGCTCGGTTACGGCAACCGCGACACCTCGGGCGGCGTCGACAAGTTCTGGCTCTGGGGCGGCCTGCGCATCACGCCGCTGGAGCAGATCGATTTCCTACGCCGCTTCGACGGTAATCAGCTGCCCATCTCGGAGCGTACCGCCGACATCGTCCGCGACATCATGACGCTCGACGTGACCGAGAAGTACGTGCTGCGCGGCAAGACTGGCTCGGCAGGCCCGCCCGATGAAGCCGAGGAGGTGTATTGGCTGGTCGGCTGGGTCGAGCTGGGAGCGCGACGGGTGTTTTACGCGACCCTGATCGACGGGCATGCCGAAGGCATCGACGTGATGGCGCTCCGCCGCGGCCTGACCGAGCGGCTGCTGCGCGCGCAGGGCTACCTTTGATCCAACGCCCGGCGCCACTGCGACCTGTAATAGGTGTGTCGCCCCCCGAGGTCGAACTGAGCGTTCGGCGCGCAAATTCGAATGCAGTCGACGCGGGGCGCACGGTGACAACGACAACTGCGGTTGGCTGATGCGACTGCAGTTGTCACCCTCGAAGGCGCAGAGCTAGCGCCCGACTCCAATAATGAGGCCAGAAACACAAATCAGCGCGTTGGCGTGACGCTTGCTTGAGTGCTGCTCCGAGAGAGAGGTAGCGGCATGCAAAGAGCTCGATGGTTCGCGAGCGTGGGGATGGTGGCGCTGGTACTAGGGATGGGATTCGCTTGCACGGAGCGCCCCATATCGACCGTGAAGCCACGCACCACCAATCTGTACGTGGAGCCCATTCACTACGAGGTCATCGACAAGATCGATCTGCTGTTCATGATCGACAACTCGGCATCGATGGGCGACAAGCAAGCGCTACTCGCCAAGGCCGTGCCAGCGCTGCTGGATCGGCTGGCGGTGCCGCGCTGTGTCGACCCGGGCGGCCAAGACCAGAAGCGGAGCGCGCCCGACGCACTCTGCCCGACCGGCAGCGCTCCAGAGTTTCGCGCCGTGCAAGATATCCACGTGGCCGTGATCAGCTCGAGCTTGGGCGGGCAGGGCGCTGCGAATTCGGCGTGCGAGGGTGGTCGGAAAGACGACCGCGCGCTGCTGTTGCCGAGCGTCCGTCCGGACCTCTCGAGCTACGATGGACGAGGCTTTCTAGCCTGGGATCCGGCGCAGCTGCAGCACCCACCGGGCGAAGGGAATCGCGTTCGCCTCGGCGAGCAATTCGGGGACATGGTGCGCGCGGCGGGCGAAGACGGCTGCGGCTACGAAGCCGCCCTCGAGTCTTGGTACCGATTCTTGATCGACCCGGAGCCGCCGCTCGGCGTCTCGCTCGCCACGGATGGGCGGAGCGTGGCGAGCGGCATCGATCAAGAGGTGCTGACGCAACGCGCCGCGTTCCTGCGTCCGGACTCACTAGTCGCCATCGTCATGCTCACCGACGAGAACGACTGCTCGATCCGCGATGACGAGTTCGGAAACCTGCTCGCCAACCAGGGCCCGGAACACAGGCGCACGTTGATGCCGCGCGGCACCTCCGCCTGCGCGAGCGATCCCAACGACCGCTGCTGCCTGCCCTGCGTGCTGGATGGTGAGGTTCCGGCTGGTTGCACGCCGGTCGCGCAAGACGCAGCGTGTCAGGTGGGCGCACGACTGACCGAAACGGAAGATCCGATGAACCTCCGCTGCTTGGAGAACAAGCGTCGCTATGGGTACGATTTCCTGCAGCCCGTCTCGCGCTACGTCGACGGGCTCACCCAACCCCAAGTCGTGCGCCGCTCCACCGGAGAAATGACGGAAAACCCGCTATTTCAACCCGGTCCCAAGGGCAAGCGACGCTCCCGAGATTCGGTCTACCTGGCTGGCATCGTCGGAGTGCCCTGGCAGGACGTGGCAGACGACGCCAGTCGCACCGGTGCTGGCTTGCGCTACCTGACGGCGGCCGAGCTCGAGCGCTCTGGACGCTGGGACGTGATCCTCGGTGACCCCGACGCCAACCAGCTGCCGAGCGATCCGTTCATGCACGAGTCGACCGCACCACGCTCTGGCTCGAACCCCATCACGGGCGATCCGATCGTCGCCGCCACCTCGACCAACCCGCGCGAAAGCCCGATCAATGGGCACGAGCAAATCGATGCTGGCGACGACTTGCAGTACGCGTGCACCTTCGCCCTCGAAACGCCCGAGCCTTGCGAGGGCCACGGCTGCGACTGCAACGGGCCGCAAAGCCCGGAAGGCGACGAGACCGCGCGCAACCGCCCACTTTGCCAACCCCCGCAGGGCGGCGCTGCGCAAACGACGCAATACTTCGGCAAGGCCTACCCGGGGCTCAGACCGCTTCAGGTGCTGCGCGGCATCGGCGACAGCGCGATTGTGGCTTCCATTTGCCCCAAGGTGCTCACGACGGGACAGCCGGGGTACGGCTACGAGCCCGCCGTGGACGCCATCATCGACCGCTTGAAGACGGTGCTGAATGGCCGCTGCCCACCGCGACCGCTCGCGGTGCAGCAACGAGCCGACGGCAAACTGCCGTGCGTCGTCGTCGAAGCGCTGCCGGCTCCGAGCGATGGGGCGGCTTGCACTTGTTCGGCCGCGGGGCGTTCGCCCGCTACCACTTCGGAAAAGTCGCTCGTGCAGCGCCGCTTGGCCGAGCGACACGAGTGCGGCGACCCCGGTACTCCCAATTGTTCCGCCTTCTGCTTCTGTCAGTTGGCACAGGCGGAGGGCGAAACGCGCAACCAATGCCTGAACGATCCCGCCGGCTCGGCGCAGCCTGGGTACTGCTACCTCGATCCCTTCGGAGAGCCGCCCCAGGGTAATCCCGAGCTCGTGAGCCAATGCGGCGAGAGCAAGCGGCTGATCCGCTTCGTGGGGCCTGATACCCCGGCGCCGGGCGCCACGGCCTTCTTGGCCTGCCTCGGAGCCACGACTCGGGAATAGCCCCGAAAGATCTGGTAGGGTGACCCCGTGTCTCTTCGGGGCAAAACGCTGTTCATCACTGGTGCAACGCGCGGTATCGGCAAGGCTATCGCGATGCGCGCCGCGCGCGACGGCGCCAACATCGCCGTCGTCGGCAAGACCGAGGTTCCGCATCCCAAGCTACCGGGCACGGTACAAGACACCGTGCGGGACCTCGAAGCTGCCGGCGGCCGCGCACTAGCCTGCGTAGCCGATGTGCGCTCAGAAGAGCAGATCGGTGAAGCGGTTCAACGCACGGTCGAAATGTTCGGCGGCATCGACGTGCTGGTCAACAACGCGAGCGCCATCAGCCTAACGCGCACCGAGGCCACCGACCTCAAGCGCTTCGATTTGATGCACCAGGTGAACACTCGCGGCACCTTCTTGTGCTCCAAGCTGTGCGTGCCTTTCCTGCGGCGCGCCTCGAACCCCCACGTGCTCATGCTGTCGCCGCCGCTCACGCACGACGCGCGCTGGTTCGCGCCGCACCTGGCGTACAGCATCGCCAAGTACGGCATGAGCTTGTGCGTGCTCGGTCTCGCCGAAGAGCTCCGGCCAGATGGAATCGCGGTGAATGCGCTCTGGCCGCGCACGGTAATTCGTACCGCCGCAGTGCAAAATCTGCTCGGTGGCGATGCCAGCATGGCTCGCGCACGAGATCCGGAGATCGTGGCCGATGCGGCTCACGTCGTGTTCACCACACGCAGCGGCGAGCTGACGGGGCGTTTCTTGATCGACGAAGAGGTGCTGCGCAGCTCTGGCATGACCGATTTCAGCCGTTACGCCGACGTGCCGGACTCCGAGCTCTTGCCCGATTTCTTCGTGTGAGCGCGAGCTACAAGAGCGCCAGGCTGGGCGTCCCCTCGGGCAGGAACCCCGGGAAGAGGCTCGATGCGCCAGCCACCCCGAGGTGCTTTTCGCAGATTTCAGACAGCACCTGACGAAAGTCGATGCGAACCGGCAGGTCTCGCCCTTGATAAAGCGCGTCACCCGCCAAGCTAGGGAGGTCGCCGAGCACTCGCCCGCCCTTCACCTTGCCGCCGAGCACCAACATCGCGCTGCCGTGGCCGTGGTCGGTACCGCCGGTGCCGTTCTCTTTCACGGTGCGACCGAACTCGGTCATGACAACGACGACGACCCGCTCGAAGGCTTCACCCAGATCAGCGCGCAGCGCGGACAGGCCGCGCCCCAAGCGATCGAGTTGCCGCGGCAAGTCACCCGTATCGACGCTGCCTTGCGCGCGATGCGTATCCCACCCCGTCAGGTCGAGCCACGCGACTTGCAAACCGACGTCCGCCTTGATCAGGCGCGCCAGGTCGGCGAACGATTGCGTGTCGCGCGCGTAGCGAGCGCGGCTCCGCTGCGAGCGCAGCGCGCGGTCGATCGTCTCGGTGGCCGCCAGCGCCCGCAAGGCGGCAAGGTCAGCAACG
>JBEHXA010000526.1:0-5496 GCA_048498935.1 Myxococcota bacterium | reverse complement strand
CTCTCGAACGCCAGTACGCCGACGAGCCGCTCGCGAACCAACAGCGGCAGCGCCATTTGACTCTGCACGTTGACTAGCCCCGGCAAAGGGATCTCCCCTACGAGGTCACGCGCACCTTCGGCTGCTATGCGGCCCCGAACCGCGCGACCGTAGCGCAGCGCGCTGTCGAGCGGGCCTACGCGCATGGCTTCGCGCCGCTCGGCGACCACGCCGATGAGGCCGTCGCCGAACGCAACCTCGGCGCCGACGCCATGCTCACCGTAGCCATGGCTAGCGATAGTGACGAGGCGCCGCCCTGTCTCGTCGGGAAGGAGCACCATGCCATGCGTGAAGCCGACGTCTTCGGCGAGCGTGGCCAGGACGCAGGACAGCAGCGAGTCCAGATCGGGAGCGCTACGAATCCGCGTAATCAGGCGCTGCAGCGCCCAGAGCTCACCGCGCGTCTCCGTGGGGGACGTCAGGGGCGGGAGCAGCTCCTCGGGCAAGCGTGGAGGGGCTGGCTCGAGCAGCTCCGGGACGCTCTCGACGTCGAGCACCTCGAAGACGTCGGCGGCCAGCAGCTTGAACACCCCGCTCATGCCGACATGCGAGGCGATGACCTGAATCCGGGCCGCCATGGCCTCGAACAGAGGGCCCTCGGTCTCGGCGCGAACGTGGCGCAGCCGCAAGCGATGGTGCTCGAGGCTAATGGGATCCCACATGACGGCCAGCGCCTTGGGATTTTCGAGCAGGTTGCGCGTAGTCTTGTTGAAGAACTGGCGAGACAACGCAACGTGCTTGGCGTCGACGTACTTGACGTTGCTGATCATGCTCACGTTCGGCACGCCATCACGACTGGTCGTGGCGATGGTGGCTGGCACGATTCCATCGAAGCAGCGCCACAGCGATTCGAGCGTCACCTTTTGCATGACTACGGCGCCGCCAGCCGCTCCCCGGCACGAGGGCCAGGCGTCTGCCCGAAAATATCGTCTACCGCGATCTCCACGGCAAAGCTCGGCCACCACACCAACCGCCGCGTGACCGAGCGCGGGACGCCCACTGCTTCCAGCTGGTCGACGAGCGCCGCGCGAAAGATGAGTTGAAATTCGCGGTCGACATCGTCGCTCGGCCTAACGCTGACGAAGCGCCCCTTGAGCTGAACCGCTTTGAAGTCGCTGGGCCGATTCATCGTGACCGCGACGCGCCCGTTGTCCTCGAGGTTACGCAAGGTCGCGGCCGCCAATGCCTGCGGCAGATACACCATCAATGTTTTGCGATCGGCGAGCGCGCGCACACCCATGCCAAACATCGATTCAGGTTCGAGCTCGGCGTCACAGGTCGCCACGTAAACGTCCACGCCCGACGCAATGAGCTCCACGAGCTCTTCGGTGATGGGCGCGGGCGGTGCTGAGGGCGGGGCCATCGGGGACTTAAGGACCGTTAAGGAACTTTTAGCAAAGGCTCAAGGTCCGCGGAGGGACTTCTTAGCAACCCGGATTTCGCGAATGTTGCATGAATCTGGGGGATGGACGCAGGACTCATCGCAGGAGCGTGTTCGGCGCTCGGTTTCGCGCTGCTGGCCGGCGTTGCCGGCGTGCTGACTATACCGAGCAGCGAGGCGCGGCAGGCTAGTCCGGCGCCGGCAGCGAGCGTCGCGCTGGGGACCGCTGCACCTCGGCTCCCACTGGTGTCGCCGCTGCCGCAACTCCTTTCGGGGACTGGGCTCATGGCGGCTGGGGGCCAGGAACCTCAGGTACTGCCGTTCGTTCCCCAATACCCGCTCTGGTCAGACGGCGCGTCCAAGCAGCGCTGGGTGTCCATCCCGGAGGGTGAGAGCATCGACGGCAGCGACCCCGACAATTGGGTGCTGCCGGCCGGCACGCGCCTTTGGAAGGAGCTGGCGTTTGCCGGGGGTGAGCACGGCACCGAACGGGTCGAGACCCGTTATCTCGAAAAGCTACCCGACGGGAGCTTCCGCTTCGCGACGTACCTTTGGGATAGCGCGCTCGGTGATGCGGTGTTGGCGCCGGAGGCGGGCTTGAGCGACGTCCACGGGCTGCCAGGCGGGAAGAGTCACGATCTCCCTGGCCGAGCCGATTGTCGGACTTGTCACGAGGGGCGCTCAGGCACCGTGCTCGGTTTCAACGCTCTGCAGCTCTCGCCGGATCGCGATCCTCGAGCGCCCCACGCCGAGCCGGTGCCGGCCGGCGCCGTGGACCTGAACGGCCTGGTGGAGCGGGGCTTACTGCGAGGATTTCCGCGCGAGCTGCTCGAGAAGCCGCCTCGCATCGTGGCCTCTTCTGCGCTCTCACGCGCCGCGCAGGGCTACTTGTTCGGCAACTGTTCGGGTTGTCACAACGCGAGCGGTCCGCTCGCCGAGCTCGGCCTCGATTTCGATCAATCGGCGACGGCTCCGAGCCACGAGCTCAGCTACGTCGGCGCTCCGAGCCGCTTTCGTTTGCCCGGCGAGCGAGCGTCGCTGCGCGTCAGCGCCGGGCGCCCGCAGCAGAGCGCGGTTTGGTTTCGCATGCAGTCGCGCGCGCCGATCGCACAGATGCCGCCGCTCGGCACCGAGCTCGTCGACCGCGACGGCCTCCGCCTCATTTCCGGCTGGATCACCAGCCTTGCAACTCATCGCTAACCAGAAAGGACACGCAAATCATGACCTATCTTCACGCCACCCTCACCGCTTTGACGCTCACCTTGACGACGGCCTCGCTCGCCGGTTGTCGTGAAAGCCAAGCGGCAACGCCCGCGCCCGCCAAGCCGGCGGCCAGCACCGCTACCCCCCGCACGAGCGACGCCGCCGCTGAGAATCGCACGCTGCAGGCGCTGATCGCCCAGGGTGAGCACTTGGTGAACACCTCGGGCTGCCACGATTGCCACACGCCGTTGAAGCTCGGCCCGCAGGGTCCCGAGCCGGATATGAGCCGCAAGCTCTCCGGTCACCCCGAGCAGCTGCAGATGCCGCCCCCGCCCGCGCCTGCCGGTCCGTGGATCGTCGCCTCTTCAGCGACCAACACCGCGCACTCGGGTCCGTGGGGCATCAGCTTCACCGCCAACCTGACCCCGGACATGGGGACCGGCATCGGCGCCTGGAGCAAGGACACCTTCATCCAAACCATCCGCACCGGTCGCCACATGGGCCGCGGTCGACTGATCCTGCCGCCGATGCCGATCCCCGCCTACCGCAACTTCAGCGACGACGAGCTCGGCGCCATCTTCGCGTACCTGCACACCGTCCCGCCCATCGAAAACAAGGTCCCCGACCCGGTACCGCCCAAGACTCCGAAGGCGAAGGGCTAAAGCGGTGTCGTGGCGCGCCGTGGTCGCACCGCGCGGGAAGCGCGGCGCGGTAGCCATGGCGCGCTACGGGAACCTTGCGCTCAGCCCGCAAAGCCGCCGTTCGCTAGGAACTCGAGCTCGTCGGGCGTGCTCCTACGCCCCAAGATCGCGTTACGATGCGGAAAACGCCCGAAGCGTCGCACGATGTCGCGGTGCTCGAGCGCGGGCCGTTGCTGCTCCGGCGTCATGTCGGAGCACAGGGCGATCGAGCGGTCCTGATCGGCCAACTTCTCCGAATGCCCGAGCGGCAGGTAGAAGAACATGCGCAGCTCGGGCTCGACCGAGCTGTCGTGTCCCCGCGCCAGCGCTCGCGTTGACGCGAAACTCGCTACTTGCGTCGGCCAGGGTGATCGCGAGCGTGCGCTACCGGCATCGGCGCCTGGAGCAACGCTGCCGCCAATGGCAACTGCCGCTCCGAACACGCCGAAAGCCGAGGGTAGTGGAGTTAGAGCGCGACGGAGGAGGTGCCGCAGACGTGACAAGAATCGACGCGCTTGGCCGGCACCACGGCTTCACGAGACTCGTCGAGGAGTATGGCACCCGAGTCGCGATCGGTGAGACGGATGGTGTACTCCGCCTCACCGCGCGGAACGCTCGCATCGTTGAAGCGGAAAGCTGCAGAGAGCGACACTCGGCCGTCGTCAGCGCGCTCCAAGTACAGCGCGTGCTCCGAAAAGGCGGTCCGTCCGTGCGGCAGCCAGTTCCCGTTGGTGTGCGCGCCGGAAGCCAGCGGCACTTCTACCGTGCCGTTGCTGCAGCGCTGAACGACGCAGAGCTCGACATCGAGGCTGGTCACCGCAGGGTCGAGCTCGAGCTCGCCGGTTAGGCGCGTGCCGAGCTCGCAAGCGTAGGCAGCACAGGGTTCCCCATCAGAGGAACAGCCGATTGACGAGACAGCTGTCGCGAGCAGCACCGCACTCCACCGCCACCTGGTTTCGCCTGTCGCCCGCTGTCTCTGACCGCTCCCCATGTTTCAAGCCTGAGCTAGTTCCGCGGAGCGGTCAAACTAAACTAGATGTTCGCTGTGATGCGGAAGTCGAGCGTAGCGCCATCGAGCGTCACGGTTAGAGTGCGCGTTTTTGCATCGAACTGGCTGGGCAGCCCCTTGCCGGCGGCGTCGGTGACCGAGCGGGGCGCGCGGCTCACGTCGTGGAGCAGGAGGCGCACCTGCTTCCACCACGGGGCGTAGCTGCCCTGGGGCGTGGCGCTGACTTGAAAGGTCGTTTCCGAGCGCTCGCAGGCGTATTGGATACGCAGGGACTTGCCTTGCTGGTAGTCGAAGCTCGAGCCGTCGTCGACGTAGAGGGAGCCGCTGCAGTCGTCGCCTGGCCAGACTTCGACCAGCAACGGGCCGCGCGGCACGTCACGCGTGCTCGCGACCACGTCTTGCTGCGCGATGACGGCGCCGGCACGCGCGAACAGGCGCACGCTGTCGCTAGCTTGGCCGGCGATCTGCCGGGAGCCGCCGCTCAGGCGCTCGAGCGTGTGTGTGTCGTACCAGTCGCCGCTAGGTAGCTTGACCTCGTAGCTGGTCGCGCCCGCCACCAGCTTGGGAGCTACGAGCAGGTCGCGCCCCAGCAAATAGGCGCGCGCTTCGTCGTACACACTCTCATCGGTCGGGTGTTCGAACCAGAGCGGACGCATCACGGGTGCACCGGTGCGCGAGCTCTCTTCGAAGACCGTGTACAGGTACGGCATCAGCCGATAGCGCCGCTCGACTGCCTTGCGCGCTCGCGACAACGTCGCAGCGCCGAACAGCCACGGTTCACGCCGACAAGCGTCGTTCATGCTGTGATTGCGGAAAAATGGCTGCAATGCCCCGAGTTCCATCCATTCCGCGAACAGGTCGGCGTCCGGACAACCGATGAAACCGCCGACGTCGGCGCCGTTGAAAGCGAAGCCGGAAATCCCGAGGTTCAGGAGCTGCGGAATGGTGACGGCCAGGTGCGCGCGATCGGCGGTGTTGTCACCGGTCCACGAGGCGGCGTAGCGCTGCACGCCCGCGTAGGCAGCGCGAGTGAGGACGAACGGGCGCTCGGCGGGTCGCAGCGCCCGCACCCCCTCGTACGTGGCGCGGACGTTGAGCGCGCCGTAAGCGTTGTGAAGGTCGCGGTGCGGAGCGCGCGAGCCGTCTTCGAGGCGATGCTCGAGGGTCTCGGGGAAAGTCTTTGC
>JBEHXA010000525.1:0-5497 GCA_048498935.1 Myxococcota bacterium | reverse complement strand
TCGACGTGGAGGTCGACGACGGGCAAGCGAGGCTCGGCGGGCGCCGGAGCGGGGCCGGCGAGCAGCGCTGCCGCCAGGCTCGACCAGAGCGCTGCTCGTCTCGACATTTACCGAGTGTATCCACGTAGTTGCGCCGCTGGAAGGAACACGCGGGCCGCCGCCCAGAAAAATGGCGCTGGGGTGCTCAAGTGTGCCGAAGCCGAGCCGTTATCACTGTGTCGGGTTCTCCTCTCATGCCCTCCACGAGCGCAGCCATTCCGGGATCGGGCAGCCGTCCCGCCGCCAACAAACCGCGCCGCATCCTGTTCGTGGACGACGACGAGCTGATCCTGCGCAGCATCGAGCGCGTGCTGCGCCGCCCTGCCGCCGAGAACGGCTGGGAGCTGTGCTTCGCGACCAACGGGGAAGAGGCGCTCCAAGAGATGGCTCGCCAGCCCGTCGACGTGCTGTTGGTCGACGCCAACATGACCCAGATGAGCGGCGCCACGCTGCTGCGTCGCGTGCAAGAGCGCGACCCGTCGGTCGTGCGGCTGCTGCTCTCCGGCCACACTGGGCTCGACGTGCTGCGGAGCGCGCTGCCCTTCGCGCATCAATTCCTGCCCAAGCCCTGCGACGGGACGTTGCTGCGCTCCACGCTGGAAAGCGCCTGCAACGTGCGCAGCCTGCTGTCCAAGCCCGAGATGCGGCACCTCGTCGGCTCAAGCAACGAGCTGCCGTCGGGCCCCCGTACCTTCATCGAGCTGTCGAACGCGCTCTCCAATCCGAGCTCCAGCGCGCGCGCGGTGTCGGAGATCATCGAGCGCGACATCGCGATTTCAGCGCGCGTGCTGCAGCTCGTCAGCTCCGCCTTCTACGGCCTACCGCGCGCGGTCACGACGATCGGCGGCGCCGTCGCGTACTTGGGCGTCGAGGTCATCAAGGCCATCGTGCTCTCGGTCGAGGTCTCGCGCATGTTCCCGACGACCCAGAGCATCAGTGACTTCTCGGTGGACGCGCTGCAGCAGCACGGCATGAAGGTCTCTCAGTTCGCCAAGCGCATCCTCGGTCCCGAGCCCGGCGGTGACGTGCTGCTGGTGGCCGGACTGCTGCAAGACACCGGGCAATTGGTGCTGGCTTCGCGCTCGCCTTCCCGCTTCGGTATCGCGCTCAGCACCAGCTCGAATCGCAAGCATCCTCTGTACGAAGTGGAGCTAGACATGTTCGGCGCGTCACACGCCGAGATCGGTGCGTACCTGCTCGGCCTGTGGGGACTACCGCAGCGAGTCGTCAGCGCCGTCGCTTACCACCTGGAGCCACAGCGCTCCGGCAGCCGCGTGTTCGACGCCGCCGCCGCGCTATACGTCGCGAATCTCTTGGTAGTCGACCCGGACGTGCCGGCGCTCGAAGAGGTGCCGGCCAATACGGTGGCGCTCGACCTCGCCTTCTTGCGGATGGCCGGGGTCGCCCATCAGCTCGACGAGTGGCGACGGCTCGCGCGCGCGTTCGGCCCGACCAAGTCGCAATCGCCGAAGCTCGCCGCCCGCGCTTGAGCTAGGGGCTGCCAAGCTGCAGCCCGAATCGCAGAAGCTCACGTGACCGCTCCAGGTCACCCTGGAGCGCCACGCTGCTACGCGGCTCGGCCGCTCACTTGGGGACCTGGATCGGCACGACGACGCCGCACGGGAAGTGCGCGGACAGCGTGACGTTCATGTCGTTCTTGATGGTGTCGCAGGAGGTGCCGAGCACCTCGACGGTAGTCGGCGAGCTCATGCGCCAGCCGTTCGGGTCGTCGTAGGTCAGCGGCGAGCCGTTCAACGTCACCACACCTTCGCTCTCGCGACCGCGTGTCACGGCGCCGTCGAGCGAAAACGCGCAAGAGCGCACGCCCGCGACGATGGTGTCGAACGCGCTGATCAACTCTTGCTGGTTGTTGGCGCGGTAGAACCGCTTCGTCATGTCGTCGCGCTTGTAGCCCTGCCCGACGTTGGCCATCTCGGTCGCGTGCTGCTCGGAGATCTCGTTACCGACGCTGATGTAGAAGGTGAAAACACCGGCCGAGAACGCATCCTGCGCGGCCTTCACCGCGACCTCGCGCGCACCCGCGCCGTCGCCGTCCGGCACCGCGCAAGTGTCCGGCTCACCGTCGGTCGCGAGCACGATGACCTTGGGGCCAGGCTCGGTCACGGCCAGGAGCGTCTTCACCGAGGCGTCGATGCTCTCACCCGTGGGGGTATCGTCGATGATCGCGTCCGTGGGCACCGGGTACGCCGCGTCGATTGCGGCGAAGTTGTTGAGCATGGGCGCCACGTTGGTCAGCTCCGGGCACGGCGGCGCGCCGTTGCGACCGCTGTACAGCGACAAGCCGAAGCGCACCTGGCTCTGCAGCGTGTTGACGATGCCGCCCGGCGCCATGAGCGAGGTGCGCAGCGTTTGCCAACGATCGCTGGTGCCGAACTCGGCGTTCATGCTCGCGGACTGATCGACCAGCAAGAGCACGGTCGGCATCTGACCGTCGAGCGACACCTCAGCGCCCGGGCACACACCACCGGTCCCGCCACCGGGATCGCCGCTGCTGCCACCGGTGCCGACGCCGCCCAGGATCGGGCCCGAAGTCGCGACGCAGCGACCACTACCATTACAGGTTTTGCCGCTGCCGCAGCGGCTGTCGCCAGACACGCACTCTGCAGTGCAAGTGCTGCTGTTGCCGCAAAACTGTCCCGTACCGCACGGGCTGGCCTTGTCGCACGGCTGACCGCACGCCAGCTCTGACTCACATGGGCTGACGAGGCTCTCGGTCTTGCTGCTGCAGCTGACGGCTGCGATCAGCGCCGACATTGCCAAGCCGAATCCCCAAGCCTTCCTACCGATCATCTGACGCTTAGCGTTTCGAGTCATGGGCACACCTCACCGTGACAAGCCATTTTGAAAGTGTCCGCTGCCCCCCAAAGGTAGCTGATTCTTCTCGAAACGCGCGTCCCTACTGCTCGCGCGCGCCTTTCGAGCGCCCGCGCACGTCTGCCCACATCGACATTTTATTCCCCCCACGCAAAATGACGCCTCAGCTGCTCTTCCACTTGATGCTGCAGCCGATACTGACTTTTTGGTCGGGGCTCGGACGGCGACCAGCGAGCAGCGCTTCGAGCGCCGCGCGCGCATCGCTGCCTGTCACCGCGGCAGTGTTCTTCGGTCGGCTGTCGTCGAATTGGCCGTGATACGCGAGCTTGCCCTGCGCGTCGTAGATGTAGAGGTCGGGCGTGCACGCAGCATCGAACGCGCGCGCCACGGTTTGCGACTCGTCGAACAAGTACGGAAAGGTGTAGCCCGCTTGCTTCGCTTCGAGCGCCATCGCCTCCGGGCTGTCGTCGGGATACTGCACCACGTCGTTCGAGCTGATCGCGACCATCGCCGCACCTTGCGCTTGGCAAAAGCGCCCGAACGCAGCGAGCCCGTCGCGAATGTGCTTCACGTAGGGGCAGTGATTGCAGATGAAGATCACCACCGCCGGCTTTCCGGCGAGCGTCGCGGAGCTGACACTTCGCCCTGACACGGTGTCGGGCAGCTCGAAGCTCGGCATGGTCGTACCGAGCTCGCTCGTGTTCGAAGGCGTTGCCATGCTTCGGCTCGTAGCGCGGCCGTGCCGCGCTGGCAAACCGCGGCCTAGCCGCTCACGACCTTGGGCAGCAAGATCGCGAGCTCCGGCGGTCCCTCTTCGTAGAGGATGGCGTACACGGCGGCGCTACCGAGCACGCGCTTGATGTAGCGCCGCGTCTCGACATACGGAATGAGCTCGACCCACAAGTCGAAGCTCTCTCCCGGGCGCTGCTTGCGCCAGCGCTGCGCCGCACCAGGCCCCGCGTTGTACGCCGCGATCGCGAGCAGCGGGTCTTCCGGGAATTTGTCCCGGTAATTGCCGAGCACGCGCGCGCCGAGCGAGATGTTCACGCTCGGGCGCTTGAGCGCGACGCGATCGTGCGGGAGGCCGAGCGGTTTGGCCATCTGCTTCGCCGTCGGTAAAATCAGTTGCATCAGGCCATATGCGTCGGCCGGGCTCTCTGCTTCGGGGTCGAAGGCCGACTCCTCGCGCATCACGGCGTAGATCAGCGACGGCGAAATCGCGTTCTTCTTGGCCTGCGCGCTGACGAGCTCAGAATACGGCGTCGGGTAAGCGAGCTTCCACGGCGCCAACCAATCACCGGCCGGAAAGCGCGGCGGCACCTTGCCGAACACCGACCGAGCCGCTTCTGCCGAGAGCTTCACCGCGCCCGCTCGCGCGTACAGGACGGCTGCGTTGTAGAGCAGCTCGGGCGCGCTCGATTCGGCCGACAGCGCGCTCAGCTCGGCGCTCACCCAATCCAGCTCACCCACCGACGCCAGCTCGAGCGCGCGCTGGAACCCCGGCTCGAACGCTTGCTCGGGCCGCCGCATGCTGGGCGGCTCGCGGCGCGACTGCTCGGCGCTCTGCTCGAGTGCGCGCGCGGCCCGCGCGGGGTCGACCACCGACAGCGCCGAGTAGGCGGCGCGCACGTAGTAGCCCAAAGGCAGCTCGGAGATCAGCTGCTCGTAACCGGCCAGCGCTTGCTCTCGCTCGCCCGTCTGCTGCTGCACGCGCGCCAGAAAGTAGCGCTCACGCCCGGCAAAATCGCCGCCTCGGCCAGCCTCGAGCGGAGGCAGCCGTTCGATGGCGCGCAGCAGCGGCCGCGCGGCGGCCGCGTAGTCGCGCTTCTCCATACGGCGCAGCGCGAGGCGAAAGCAGCCCTCGGCCAGCATATCGCCGTCGGGGTAGTCGTCCGGCATGCTGGCGAGCGCGTCGGTGAAATGAGCTTCGTCGCCGAGCTCGAGCGAGGCGAGCGCACCGTAGAGGCGCGCGTCGTCGGCCACGCTCTGCGTCGGGAACGAACGCTCGAGCTCCGCGAACAGCTTGACCGCCTGCGCATGCCGCCCGCCCGACTGCGCGGCGCGACCGGCGGCGAAGAGCGCCTTGGCGCGCCTTTCCTCCTGGCAATGCGAGTGCGCCACCGACAAGTATGACCGTTCGGCGTCGGCCGACTGCCGCTTACCCGCCGCTACCTTGGCGCGGAGCACCTCGAGCTCGCAGGCTTCGGGCTCGCTCGCAGCCGGGTCGAGCCCGGGGAGCTTGGCGAGCGCGAGCGCGGCCGAATCGAAGCGGCGTGCCTCGACCAGGCGGCGCGCCTCGTCGAGTTGCTCGGCGCTGGACGGCGCCGCTAGCTCTGCGCGCTGCGCCTCGGGCACGCGTCCTAGCCAGCGCTGGGTCGCAGCTTGGGCCCACGCGGCAGTCGCGGCCGAGCCGTCGAGCGCGGCCACGACGCGCACGAGCCGCAACGCCTCGGCTGCTTCGTCGACAGCTGGTGCGGGGGTGCGGCGCTCGAGCGCGTCGATCAGCGCACGCGCGGCGTCGGAGTGTTCGTCGTCGCCGCGTGCCTGCTCGAGCAGCGTACGGTACTCGCGGAGCGCAACCGGACGCGCGCCGGAAGCGAGCGCAGCATCCGCGAGCAAGCGA
>JBEHXA010000524.1:0-5505 GCA_048498935.1 Myxococcota bacterium | reverse complement strand
AGATGCTTCGACGTAGCCGACGACGTAGAGGGCGCGACCGGTCACGGCGCCCGCCAGCGTGAACTCGCTGGCGGCGCTCCCCCACTGCGCGCGCCCTCGCTCCTCGCCATTCGGATCGAACCACGCCAGAAAGGCGTCGCGCTCTCCCGCTGCATCAGCCGCCAAGCTGCCTTCGGTGTCGCCACCCAGAATCGGCGCCCCCGCCGCGTCGACCGTGACGAAACGACCGCTGTCACGGCTCGCGGTTCCGAGCTGTCGGGTCCACAGGAGCGTGCCGTCGGCAGCGACCTTGGTGAGGTAGGCGTCCTCACCGCCGAGCGCCTCCTGCTCGGTCGTCGCGCCGTAGGTGTAGCCGGCGACGTAGGCGTCACCTCGCGGATCGGCGATCACCGAGAGTGCGTAGTCGGTGGTGTCGCTGCCCCATTGGCGCAGCCAGCGCAGCTCACCATCGGGAGTCAGCTCGAGCAAAAATGCGTCCTCTGCGCCGAGATCCGGATCATCTCCGAGCTTTCCGGCGGTGTAGCCGGTGACCAGAATCCGTCCAGCTTCGTCGACCGTGACCGCTTGCGCATAGTCGGTCCCGTCGGTTCCGAACTGCCGGGTCCATCGTACCTCCCCGGTCGAGCTGCACAGCGTGACGAAGGCGTCGGCGCCGCCCGCGTTATCGAAGCCGTCGAAAGCGCCTTGCGTGTAGCCGCCCACCACCACGCCCGTCGACGCCAACGCAGCCGCGTACACGTAGTCATCAGCGTCGGTGCCAAAGCGCAGCGTCCAGCTGCGCTCGCCGTCGGCATCGAAGCCGCTCAAGAAGGCGTCGTGTCCGCCGAGCGAGGTTTGCTGATCGATGCTGCCCGGTGAATAGCCCGCCACGTACGCCCGACCCGTTTCGTCGACCACGACCGCCTGAGCAAACTCGGACGACTCTCCGCCCCACTGCTTCGACCATGACTCGGAGCCGTCGGCCTCGAAACGCGTGAGAAAGGCATCCCAAGCTCCGGCACTTTCTGCACCCGCGAACGCGCCGTCGGTATAGCCGGTAGCCAGCACCGAGCCGTTCGGCGCTACGGCTAGCGAGCGGGCGAAGTCATCCCCGCTCGTGCCCCAGCTCGAGCTCCAAGACTGGGAAGGCTCCGCGGTAGGAGCCGAATCGCCCTTGCCGGTGCCGGAGCAGGCGCTGGCCCCGAGCACCAGCGCCATCAGCGCAAGGCGCGCCGCGGCGCCCGCGCGCGTCATCGTCAGGCGACGATCTGCGGCAGCGTCCCGGAGTAGGAGGCGCCGAACTTGTCGACCGGAATGTCCATGGCGTTGCACAGGGTGGCCAGCAGCAAGTTATGCGGCGAGTTCTTGAGGTGCAACGCCTGACCGGTCTTGAGGTAGCCGCCGCAGCTGCCGATCAGCGCGAACGGGATGTGATCGACGCTGTGTGAAGCGCCCTCCTCCATGTCATTGGCGGTCAGGATGACGGAGTTATCCAGCACCGTTTTGCCGTCGCCCTCCGGAGTCGCTGCTAGCTGCGACACCATCCCGGCGATCTGCGAGAAGATCCAGCCGTCGATCTTTTGCTTCTCGGCGTAGGCGGCGCTGCCGTCGTGCGCAACCGTGTGGTAGTCGCGGTTGACTCCGACCCACGAGAAGGTGTTCCCGTCGCCGCCGCCGTCGGTATAAAGGTCGATGTTGACGACGCGGGTGACGTCGCAAATCAACGCCGCCGCCGCCAGGTCGAACATGTTCTTCATTTGCGTCGGCGTGTCGGTCCCGCCCGCCAGCGTCGGGGGCATGCAGTTGGCGCCGGGCGTGACCGTGTTTTGCAGCCGCTTTTCGAGCTCGCGGATGGACTGCAGGTGTGAGTCGATCTTGAACTTGTCTTCGGTGCCCAGGCTCTTGCCGAACGCTTCGAGGTCCTTGCCGACGTAGTCGAGCACGCTGGCTCGCCGCAGCCTGAGCGCGTCGATCGTCTCGGTCGGCATCATGGCGCCGGAGAAGAGCTTGTCGAACAGGCGCTTGGGGTCGGTCTCGTACGAGTTGGGCTGGTTGGCGGCGCGCCAGCTGGTGCCGCCGTTGTTGCCGTTGTTGCGAACGCCGATGTTGATCAGCGGCAGCTGGGAGTTGATCCCCTTCTTGCCCAGCTCGTCGGAGACGAACTGATCGAGCGACGGGCCGAGGCCCTTGCGAACCTCGAAACCGGGGTCCGAGGTGCCGGTGAGCAGCGTGGGGTAGGTGAAGTGACCGTCCCACTTGCGGTCCGGGTAGTCGCTCATCACCTTCAGATCCAAACCCTCGATGATGATGAGCTTGTCCTGCCAGGGCTCCAGCGACTTGAGCGTCTCGCCGATCGTGATGGTGTTACCCTTGGGGTAGAAGTCCCCGGGAACGAGGCCGTTACCCCAGGTGACCGTGACCAGGCGCTTGACCGGACCAGCGGCTTGAGCCGGTGCTTCACCCGCGTCGATCAGCGGGAGGAAAGCCGCGCCGACACCCAGCGCGCGCAGCAAGTTGCGCCGCGAAAGTCGCTCGGTCTTCATCGTGACATCTCTCCTTCGGCGAGCGTGCGGTAACGGAACGAACGGGTGGAAGCGACGCCCTTGAGCAGGGCCGGGACCGCGAAGTTTCCGGCCTTGAACGCCGCCACCGCCGTGGCAAGCGACGCCTTGTCGTAGTCGGTCTCCATGCGGTCGAGCGCGTAGCGCACCCAATGCGTGGCGAAGCAGGTGCGCACCTCGTCGCTCTTGGCGAGGGCGGCACTGAGCTCGACGCCGTTGTTGAACGAGACCTCGGCGCCGTCGAGCGTGGTGGCGGATGCGGCGTTCACCGGCGAGCCGTTGTCCATGTCTCGGAACTTGCCGATGCCGTCGTAGTTCTCGAAGGCGAAGCCGAGCGGGTCGAGCACCTTGTGGCAACCGGCGCACGAATTCTCTTCGTGCCGTTGGAAGCGCTCACGCGTGGTGCCACCCGTGGACGCCGCGGGCGCGGGCGGGATGACGACGCCCGCCGGAGGCAACAGCTCCTGGCAGAGCAAGCCCTGGAAGATGCGCTTGCCGCGCTTCACCGGGTTCGAGCCGTCCGCCGCGCCCGTCACGCTCAAGAAGGCGGCCCGAGTGAGCAAGCCGGACCGCTGCGCGGCGTTGAGATTGGTCGGCACGAAAGCGTCACCCGTGACGCCTGCCACGCCGTAGAGTTTGGCGAGCGGACCGTTCAGCTGAGTTGCCGGCGACGTGAGCAAGCTCTGCAGCGTACCGTCTCCGTCGAACAGCACGCTGGTCACGAACTTCTCGGTTTCGGTGGCCATGGCTGCTTGCAGATCGGCCTGAAACTCGGGATAGGTCTGCACGTCCTTGTCGCGGGCGGCGATCGCTTCCCCCGACATTTTGAGCCAGTCGGCGAAGAACGAGCTGACCGACTCTCGCGCCGGCATCGCGGCCAATAGCCGGTCCACCTGCGTCGCGATGTCCTGATCGGTGGTGAGCCCGCCCGCAGCAGCCGCGTCGAGCAGCGCCTGATCGGGAGTCGAGCGCCACAAGAAGTACGACAGGCGCGCCGCTACCTCGTACGGTGTGAGCTTCACGACCGCGCCGTCTTTGGTGGGCGGTTGGGGACCGAGCTCCCAACGGTAGAGGAAGCCGGGCGACTGCAGCATGCCCTCGAGCACCAGCTTGATGGCGTCGTTGAAGCCGAGCTTCAGGTCGCCGCGACCCTTATCGTAGAGAGCCGTGAGCCTCGACACTTCGTCAGCGAGCAGCGGCCTACGAAATGCCTTCAAGCCGAAGCCCTCGATGAACGACTTGGCGCAGGCGGGCTCGCCACTGGCCGGGCTGCAAGGCAAGAGCTTGGTGACGTCCACCTGAGCCACCATCGCCTCGGCGGCGTCGCGCAAGTGCTCGGCGTCGACGATGGCGACGAGACCGGCGCGCGGAAACGGGAAGGTGCCGTCGACATCGTTCGGGAAGTCGTCGGCGGGGCGAGTGGTGATGCCCAGTAAGTCCCGAACGGTGTTGTTGTACTCACGGCGGTTGAGGCGCCTGAGCGGCATCGGACCCGCGGCGTTGGGGTCGCCTGGGTCGACCATGGGATTGGGGCCCCCGGGCCCGCCCGGAGCCGGAGCGTCCGGGATCCCATCGCCGTTCGTGTCGATCATGGGGGGCGAGCCGGCAGTGCCGCCAGGCCCCCCTGGTCCGGCGGCGCCGCTACCTGCGGTGTTGCTGCCGCCGGCGATATCGCCCTGGCACGCCGACAAGGCGACCGCGGCGAAAACGAGGCACCCGAGCTTGGTCGCGCTTTCGAGCATCAACAGAAGGATGGGTCGAGCCGACTCATTCCTTCAAAAACCGCCCAGCTCACCGATCGTCGTTCCAGTGGCTCGCGATTCTTCAAGAAGCGAAGCAACCCTCGTTATTTGAGGAGGGCGCTGGCTTGGTTGAAGGCGGCGCGGAAGTCCTCACGCTCCGCGATGCCATCGTGCAGGGGCTGGCCGATGATGTTCTTAATCGTATTCAGCGCCCCTGGCGTGGCGTACGGGCTGCCCTTCAAGATCTCGGCAAAGGAAGCGACCGCGTAGGCCCACTGGAAGTCGGCATCGAGGTCGACCCAGGCCTCGGCAATGCCGTCGGCTCCGAGCGAAGCGTTCACCTCGGAGGCGGGATCTTGCTCCGTCGCATCGGGCTGCTTGTACCGAATCTTGACGAGGGCATAGTCGTCCGCGAGGACTTCGGTCGGGCCCGAGTAAGCAGCGCCGTCCTCGGCCGGCACCGCCATGCGCGACATCGGCAGCTCGCCACCCGCCAGCACGAGCTGGTAGAGCGCAGTCACGCGATGCCCGGCGCCTACTTCGCCGGCGTCGACCACGTCGTTGCGAAAATCGTTGTCCGCGACATCGCGATCTTCGTAGCCGAGGAGGCGATAGGCGTAGACCTTGGCCGGGTTGAACTCGACCTGGATCTTCATGTCCTTGGCGATGTAATCGAGGTTCGAGAGCAGCCGCGTCTCGACGTACTCGCGCGCCTGGCTCTGGTTGTAGATGACCGAGTAGGTACCGTTGCCGGCGTTGCTCACGCGCTCCATCATCGCGTCGTTGGGATCGGCGCCGTAGCCGAGAGCCGTGAAGGTGACGCCAGTCTTGCGCTTCTCGGTGATGAGCTGGACCAGCGCCTCGTTCGAGGTGATGCCGACGTTGAAGTCGCCGTCGGTGCACAGCATCACGTGATTGATGCCCCCTTCGAGGAAAGCCGCCTCAGCCTGCTGGTAAGCGAGCGTGATGCCCGAGCCGCCGTTCGTGCTGCCGGCCGCGCTGAGCCCTGCGATGGCGGCCTTGATGGTGGCCGCCTCGGCGACAGGCGTGGGTTGCAGCCGCACCGCGGTGGAGCCGGCGTACGAGACGATCGAGATGGTGTCGGAGGGGTCGAGCACCGCGAGCGACTCGGTCAGCGTGAACTGCACCAGGGGCAGCTTGTTGGCTGCGGCCATGCTGCCCGAAGTGTCGACCAAGAACACCAGATTGGCCGGTCGCTTTTC
>JBEHXA010000523.1:0-5516 GCA_048498935.1 Myxococcota bacterium | reverse complement strand
GGGGTCGGAGGCCACGCTGTGGGTGCTGGAGCGGCCTGCGCCCCTGCTGCTCGCGCTGAACGCTCGCGAGCGCGCGACGCTGCTTCGGGGGCTCGAGCCCGAGCAGAGCTTCGAGCTCGCCGGCGAGACCATTTCGAGCTCCGGTGAAGCGACGCCGCTGAGCGTGAATGGCACGACGCGACCTCGAGGAACCCATCTCGTGATCAACGAAGTTCTTGCCAATGCGCTCGGTCCCGAGCCAGCCAGCGAGTGGGTGGAGCTGGTCAACGACTCCGATCGCCCGGTTTCGCTTGGCGGCCTTTGGCTCGAAGACGCGACGGGTCGAGTGCCGCTCCCCGATGTCACCTTGGTGGGCGGAGCGTTCGCGCTGCTCGTGCCGCGCGGCTCGATGCCCTCGGCGCTCGACGTCCCGTTCGCGCCCGAGGCAAGCGTGATCGAGCTGCCTACGCTGGGCGAGCGAGGGCTTTCGAACTCGGGCGAACCGCTCATGCTGGCGGGGCCGGAAGGGCTGGTGTCGAGCTTTCCAGCGCTGGCCGCCAAGCACGCCGGTAAAAGCCTGGCGCGTCGTACGCTGGACGCGCTCGACGGCGTGGCTGAATCGTTTGCGGAGCATGGCGGGGCCGGGGCATCGCCCGGCGCTCCGAACACCTTCGAATGAGCGCTATTTGCCCGAGATCGTCATCGATGTGACGCGCACGGTGGGCGAGGCGGTCGACGTCTTGAGCTCGAGATCGCTGCCGACGGCGTCGATGGCCTTGAGCATCGCGTCGAGCGTCGACGAGATCGTGACCTCGCTCACCGGGAACGAGAGCTCTCCGTTTTCGATCCAAAAGCCCGCTGCGCCGCGCGAAAAATCACCCGTGACGGGGTTGAAGCCGAAGCCCATGAGCTCGGTCACGTAGAGCCCGCGCGGCGTGCTCCGGATGATGTCCTCCGGTGACTGGCCGCCGGGCTGCAGGATGCAATTCGTCGTCGACGCGCCGATCGAGCCACCGCTGCGGCTGGCGGAGCCGGTCGATTCTCGACCGAGCTTGCGAGCGCTATAGCTGTCGAGGAGAAAGCCCTTCAGCTCGCCGCGCTCCACGATCACGTTGCGCCGCGACGCCAGCCCCTCTCCGTCGAAAGGACGCGACCCGGGGCCGCGCACGACTAGCGGGTCGTCCACGATGGTCACGAGCTCGCTGGCGACCTGAGTGCCCAGCCGCTCGAGCAAGTAGCTCGACTTGCGCCACAGCGCGCCGCCCACGATGCAGCCGGCGAGGCTGCCAACCAACGAGCGGGCCACGTCCGGATCGAACACCACGGGGGCTTCGGTGGTTTCGATCTTGCGGGCGCCCAGCTTGCGCAACGTGCGGCGCGCCGCCTCTTGCCCGATGAACTCGGGCGACTCCAGATCCCGATGGCGCCGCGTGGCCGAGTAGTAATGGCCACGGCGCTTTTTGCCGCCCTCGTCCTCGACGACCGGCGCGACCGCCAACGCTGCGTACGAGCCGCGGACGGCGCCCTGAAAGCCTGATGACAACACGAGCGCGCTGGCGCCGCTGGTGCGTGAAAACGTGGCGCCCTCGCTGAGCTGGATCCGCGAGTCTGCGTCCAGCGCTGCGCGTTCAGCGATGCGCGCTTGCTCGATAGCCTGGCCTGCGTCGATCGCGTCGATGCTCTCGTCGAGCAGCTCGAGGTCCGGGTAGGGCGGCTTGGAGAGAAGCTCGACCGCTGCAGGCCCCGCGAACGGATCGGGTTCCGACAGCGCGCACAGCTCGAGCGCGTCGGCGACGCAGCGCTCGATGCCGTGGGGAGTGAGGTCGCTGGTTGACGTGATGGCGACGCGGCCTCCGCGAATGACGCGCAACGACACACCATGGTGCCCTGCTTCTTCGACGAGCTCGGTCGCGCCGAGACGAACCTTTGCTGAAAGCTCCCAGCCGCTGCGCGCGCTGGCTTCGGCCACATCGGCGCCCAGCTTGCGCGCGCGCTCTACCAGCTCGGCAGCGAGCGTGAGCAGACGTGGTGTGGGATCGGCAGGCTTGTCGGACATGTGAAATCTTACGTCAATCCAGGCGCCGCAGGGTCCATAGCGCGAAAGTCAGCCCTACGGCGAGCCAGAAGCCGAGCAGCAAGACGGCGTAGCCCAAAGAGCTGCCCGCGATGGGCTGCGTGCCGAAGTCGCCGTGGAACTGCGCATAGCTGCCCTGGACGGCGAATCGCCGCAGGCCCAGCATGGCCCCGCCGAGCGTGAGCACGCCGCCCAGGCCGAGAGCCCGCAGCAAGTTGACCTCGTCGCCGCGCCGCAAGAGTCGGCTGCCGAGCAAGAAGCCCGCCGGGACGCAGCTCAGCTCGAGCACCAGCAGGGCCGGGACCAGCGCCGCCGACGCCTGCGCTGTGTCGACCAGGTACGCCAGGCACCAGTCCGGCTCGAACGCCAAGAAGTACGCCGCGACGGGCGTGAAAACGAACAGCCCGAACAAGATCGCCACGGCCAGGCCCCGGCTCGCCGTGTCGCGCGTCGTGACGCGGCGCAGCTCGCGTCGGGCGGACCAAGCGAAGCCCACGCCTAGGCTCAGCCCGAAGGGCAGCGCGACCAGTACCGGCATCGGCGGCAAGACAAGCACGACCCCGCGCCCGAGGAAATATCCGCGGAGGCCTTGGCGAGCCGGCGCTCTCACGTTACTACCGGGTACGATGGATCGGTCACGCCTCACCGAGCTGCTGTCGGCCGTGAGCGCCGGACAGCTGGACGTCGCGAGCGCGGTCGCGGAGCTGTCGCGCCTGCCGTTTTCGGACCTGGAGTACGCACGCGTCGATCATCATCGCGCCCTGCGCCAGGGCATGGCTGAAGTCGTTTTCGCTCCCGGCAAGACCGCGGAGCAGATCGCGGGCGTCGCCGGTCGCCTGATCGAAGCAGGGCAAGACGTGCTGGTGACGCGCCTCGGACCCGAACATTACGCAGAGCTCGCTCCGCTCGCGCCCGCGCTGGAGTACCGACCGGCCGCGCGCACCGCATCGTTTCAGGCGAAGCCGCGCGAGCTGAGCGCGCCGGAGCGCGTGGCCATCGTCACTGCCGGCACCAGCGACGTGCCTGTCGCCGAGGAGGCGATCGAGACGCTGCGGATCGCGGGCATCGGGTGCCGCCGTTTCTTCGACGTCGGCGTCGCGGGGCTGCATCGGCTGCTCGCGGTGCTGCCGGAGCTGTCGCGCGCGGAGGCCTTGATCGTGATCGCCGGCATGGAGGGTGCGCTGCCGAGCGTGGTGGGGGGGCTCGTGCGAGCACCCGTGATCGCCGTACCGACATCGGTCGGGTACGGCACAGCGCTGGCCGGCTTTACGGCGCTGCTCGGCATGCTCACGAGCTGCGCTTCTGGTGTGACCGTCGTCAACATCGACAACGGTTTTGGCGCTGCCATGGCCGTGATGCGGCAGCTCAAGCGGCTCCCGGAGCTCGCGTGACGCAGGGCGCCGGGGGCCCCCAACGCCCGCGTTTTCACGGCATCGTCCGGCAACACGGCCACAGTCACGATCACGGCCACGATCACGGCCACAGCCACGAACACCCACACTCCCACGGCGATGCTCGAGCCGGCGACGCTCTGCGCTTCGGCAACGATCGGCTCGCTCGCGGGGCTGGCATCGGCAAGGTGCTGTACTTCGACTGCTTCAGCGGGGTCGCCGGCGACATGACCGTGGCCGCGCTGATCGACGTGGGCGTGCCGCTCGAGGTCGTGCAGGGCGCCATCGCGGGCATGGGCTTGAGCGGCATCGAGGTGCGAGTCGTACCGGCCCAGAGCGGCGTGATCGGCGGTGTGCGCTTCGTGGTCGAGCAGAGCGGGGAGCATCCGGAGCGCAGCTACGCCGACATCGTCGCGCTGCTCGACGCGGCGCGCCTGGACGACGATGTGCGGTCGCGCGCGCACGCCATCTTTCGCCGCTTGGCCGAAGCCGAGGCGTTCGTGCATCGGACCCCGGTCGATGCAGTCTCGTTCCACGAAGTCGGTGCAGTCGACGCCATCGCCGACATCGTTGGGGCCGCGGCAGCGCTCTCGTACTTGGGCGCCGAGGTCGTCTGTTCTCCGCTGCCGCTCGGTCACGGCTCGATCTCGTGTCGGCATGGCATTTTGCCGCTCCCGGCGCCAGCTACGGTGGCTTGTTTGCGGGGGATTCCGACGTACGACGCTAACGTCGAAGCCGAGCTCGTGACGCCGACGGGAGCGGCCATCGTGTCGGCTCAGGCAGCAGCTTTCCAGCGCTGGCCCGGGCTCGCGCCGACGGCCATCGGCTGGGGTGCCGGCACTCGTCAGCTGCCGGATCGCTTGAACGCGCTGCGCGTGGTGCTCGGCGACCGCAGCGTGAACGAGCGTGCCGGCGCTGCAGCTGTCGCTGGCGATGCTTCGACTCACTACGTGCTGGAAGCCAACGTCGACGATATGACCGGGGAGCTGGTAGGGCACGCGCTGAGCCAGCTGCTGGCTGCCGGCGCCCTCGACGCTTGGGCGCTGCCGATCACGATGAAAAAAGGCCGGCCGGGCCTGGTCATTTCTGCGCTGTGCGAGGCGAGCGCGCTCGGTGCGATCGAGACCGTGCTGCTGCGCGAAACGAGCAGCATCGGCCTGCGGCGCCATGGCGTATCGCGCGTGGAGCGACCGCGCGAGCTGGTCGACGTGCAGACCGAGTTCGGCACTCTTCCGGTCAAGGTCGCGCGTGGCCCCTACGGGCCCGCTCAGCTCAAGCCGGAGTTCGATGCGTGCGCCCGCGCTGCGCGCGCCCACGACGTCCCGGTGCGGGTCGTCATCGCCGCGGCCCTAGCCGCCGCCAGCCACCTCGCGGAGTGACACGGCAGGCGCGCTTCAGTCGGGGCGCTCGAGCTTGAGACCCGAGGCTTCCCAGCCGAGCACGCCGCCCTCGAGGAAAGCCACCGGCAAGCCCTGCTCGGCCAGCTTGGCCGCCAGCTCCTTCGTGCGGTCGCCCGAACGGCAATAGAGCACCGGCGTTGCGGGCAGCATGTGCAGCTCGGCCAGGCGTGTCTCGATCTCCTCGAGCGGCAAGCTAACCGCACCCGGCAGGTGCGCGCGCTTGAACACCGCTGCTTCGCGCGTGTCCACTACGCTCACACGCCCCGCCTGGATGAGTTGCACCAGCTCTTCGGGCCGGATCGCGCCTTCTGCGCGGGGCAGGAACGGCTCGAGCAAACCGCGGAGCTCGGCTTTGCGCATCGCGCCGACCTTGCCACCCACCGGCCTGCCGCCGTGAAACACCACGAAGGTGGGCACCGATTGCACGCCCATTTGCCGCGGAATCATCGGCGACTTGTCGATGTCGAGCGTGACGACTTTGGCTTTGCCTTCGAGCTCGCGCGAGAGCGCCAGCAGATCCGGTGCCATCTGCTTGCACGGCCCGCACCACTCGGCCGAAAACTCGAGCTAGATTGATGAAGTAAAAAACAGGAAAGGAAAAACATCTTTGAATAAAATTTTGTCAGGCGATAAAACCTGGAACATTTTATAACTGTTACTGTCCGCACTTAG
>JBEHXA010000522.1:0-5551 GCA_048498935.1 Myxococcota bacterium | reverse complement strand
CCATAGAAGGCCAGCGTGCTGGGCGCCGAGCTCTGCAGGCCCGGGTAGGCGCGTGCGCGCGACACCGCGACCGGAACGCGCGCGCCGCTCGCGAATTGAGCGGCAAATATGCCCGTGCGCAGGTCACCGGCGTAGCTCGGGACGGCCGCGGGGCGCGTCTCAGGGGGGGCGGGCACGCGATCGGTTGCCATCAGCGCCCCGCTTTGGCGCGCTCGTTGAGCTCATGCTCTTCGCGCACGGCTTGCGGCACCGCAATCTGCCAGGCCTCGCGTAGCGGCGTGAGTACCCGCACCACCTCGTCGATCGGCTCGGTCTGCGCCTTGCGGCTGGCGAGCATCACGCGATCCATGCAAAAGCCGTAAAGTGCCTCGAGGTTGGCGCAGAGCTCAGGAGCTACCGAATGATCCAGCGCGATGTAGAGCTCGGACAGGATGGCGTAGCTGTTGGAGAGCAGCTCCCGCCCGCGCGCCATCTGCTTGGCTTGCACACACACCTTGGCCTGGTTCAAGTAGCGGAACAGCCCGTCGTACAGCGCCAGCAAGAGGTCGCCGGGGGTGGACGTGGTCATACGCACTTGGGCGTAGCGCTGAACTGCGTTTTCTGCGGCGGCGAAGGTGGTTGCCATTCGAGTTAGACCTACGTCTTAGAGCTACGTCACAGGGCGGAGGACAGATAACTGGACTGGGCGTTGTAGGCCGCCACTTGCGTGTCCATTTGGGTGAATTGCTTGCGCAGCTGCTCGGCGTAGCGGTTGATGCGCGTCTCTTCCTTGTCGATGCGCGCTTGCAGGCGCTTCGTCTGGTCGGTCAAGGCAGTGCTCCGCGAGGTGAGGCGACCGGTGTCTTTGCGCGTGAAGGCGTCAATCGCGCTCGAAACGGTGTCCATCACGCCGCCGACCGTGTCGTTGCCGGCGAGCAGCGCGCTCACGCCAGCCGCGTCGGCGGTGAGCGCCTTGTCGAGCTTGGTCGAGTCGAGCGAGAGCTTACCGCTGCGGTCGAGCGAGAGGCCGATCGAGCTGAGGGTCCGGTAGGCGCCGCTTCCGCCGATGTCGGTCTGCAGTGACTTCGACATGCTGCTGATGATGGAGCGCAGGGTGGAGTCGCCCGCCAGGACCTCGTCGGTAGCCTTCGCGGCGCTGCTGCCGGCCAGCGTTTTGACCTTGGTCGTGACTTGGTTGTAAGCGTCGACCAGCGCGTTGAGCTTGGTTTTGAGGCCGTCCGGGTCGCTGTCGACCGAAACGTTGACCGCGTCGGTCGTGGTGCTCGTGAGAGCCAAGGTCACGCCGCGGATCGCGCCGGTGATCTGGTTGGTGGCGCTCTTGACCGTGAAGCCGTCCACCGTGACTTCGGCGTCTTGGGCCGTGTTATCGGCGGCCGTGGTGAAGCCGAAGGTCGTGCCGGTTTCGGTGATGCTGAGCGCGTTGGCAGCCCCGCTGTCCATGCCGCGTAGCTGGATGCGGTAGTTGCTGCCGTCGTAGAAGGACGAGGCCTGAATGCGCAGGCCAGCGCCGTTGATCTTGCTGATCACGTCGTCGATCTTGTCGGTCGCCGCGATCGCGATGTCCTTGGTCGTGCCCGTTCCGACACCGAGCTTCAGCGTGCCGGCCTGACCCATGGCGGTGGTGGCCGAGCTGATGGTGGCGTTCGAGTAGCTGCGCTGCTCTCGCGCTAGCTTGTTCACCTTGAGTGAATACTGGCCCGGCGACGCGAGCCCGTTTGCGCTCGCGACGATCGCCTTATCGGTCGAAGTGGCCTTGTAGCTGCCGACTTCGCTGGCCGTGTCCAGCGCATCGGAGGCGCTCTTGAGCTTGGACAGCAGCGAAGAAACGCTCGAAAGATTCGAGATCGAAGAGTTGGTCTGGCTGAGCTTGGTCGAGAGCGCGTTTTGCCCTTGGCGCTCGACGCCAACGAGCGCGCTCACGATGCTCTCGGTATCCATGCCGGATCCGATGCCACCGAACGTAATGGTGCCGACCATCAGCCAAACCTCCGCGTCTCAGGACTCCAGAACGGCCGTGGGCGGCGCGGCGGAAGTGCTCCGCTGTCGCCGCCCACGTCCTTCACTTCGTTGGTTAGCGGCCGAGGAGGCTGAACGCCATCTGCGGCAGCTGGTTGGTCTGCGCGAGGATGGAGACGCCCGCTTGGCTGAGCACCTGGTTGCGCGACAGGTTCGAAGTTTCCGTGGCCACGTCCACGTCGCGGATACGAGAGTTCGCAGCCGAGATGTTGAGGCGCATGGTCTGGATATTCGAGGTCGCCACGTCCAAGCGGTTCATTGCGGAACCGAACTTCGAGCGGTAGCTGGAGACGCTGCCGATCGCGGTGTCGATGCGGCTGAGCGAGGTCAGCGCGCTCGTCGCCGAGCTGACAGCCGTGGTAGCGGCGAGCAGCTGGGTCAGAGCGACGCCACCGAAGGTGACGTTGATCTGGTCCGAACCGACGTTGTTCAAGCCGACCTGGAACTTGACGGTCGACGCCGTGGCATTCAACAGCGACACGCCGTTGAACTTTGCGGACCCCTGGATGCGGGTCACTTCCGCCTGAAGCGAGCCGAACTCGGTGTTCAGGTAGCCGCGGTCGGTGTTGGTGAGCGAGCCGTTCGACGACTGGACGGCCAGTTCGCGCATACGGCCCAAGATGTCGTGGACTTCGCCCAGGGCGCCTTCTGCCGTCTGCGCCATCGAGATCGCGTCGCCCGCGTTGCGTTCCGCCACCGTGTAGGAGCGGATCTGCGACTTCATCGACTCGCTGACCGCGAGGCCAGCGGCGTCGTCCGCCGCAGTGTTGACGCGAAAGCCGCTGGACAGCTTCTGGAAGCTGCCGGCAAGCTTGTTCTGGTTCGCGCCGAGGTTCTTTTGAGCCGCGAGGGCGGCGTAGTTGGTCTGGATAACTAGGGCCATCGAAATTCTCCTTCATGGAGGCCGTGGCGCGATGTTCGCGCCACGTCGGGGCGTCATTGCCCGTCGAGACCCATGAACGGAGATGCCCTGCCGGCCTTGAATCAAAAAATTGGTCCAAAGGCTCAAGAAAGTGGGCTGATGTCGTACCTCGGCGCCAGTCGCCGGCGAGCATTAGCTTCGCAGTAGGCTCATCGCCATTTGTGGGAGCTGGTTGGCCTGCGCCAGCACGGAAACGCCCGCTTGGCTGAGCACCTGATTGCGCGATAGCTGGCTGGTCTCGAAGGCCACGTCCACGTCGCGGATACGCGAGTTGGCCGCCGAAAGGTTCACGCGCATGGTTTGAATGTTCGCGACCGTGACGTCCAGGCGGTTCATGGCGGCGCCGTACTTGGCGCGTTCGGTGGAGATGATCCCCACCGCCGCGTCGATGCGGGCCAGCGAGCCGAGGGCGCTGCCGGCGGTCGCGCCGGCGACGTTCGTGGTCGCGGCGAGCAGCTGGGTCAGCGCCAGGCCACCGAAGGTCAGGGTGATCTGATCGGCTGCGGTGTTGTTCAGGCCGACCTGAAACTTGATCGATTGAGCCGTGGTCGACACCAAGAGCTTGCCGTTGAACTTCGACGAGCCCTGAATGCGCGTCAGCTCGTCCTTCAGCGCGCTGAACTCGGTGTCCAGGTAACCGCGATCGGTGCCGGTCATGGAGCCGTTGGAGCTCTGGACCGCCAGCTCGCGCATGCGGCCGAGGATGTCGTGCATTTCGCCCAGCGCGGCTTCCGCCGTCTGAGTCATGCCGATCGCGTCGCCGGCGTTGCGCTCGGCCACGGTGTACGAGCGGATCTGCGACTTCATGCTCTCGCTCACGGCGAGACCGGCCGCGTCGTCGGCGGCGGTGTTGATGCGGAAGCCGCTCGACAGGCGGGCGAAGCTCTTGTTGAGCTGGGAGGAGTTCTTGGTCAACGTCTTCTGGACGTCCAGAGACGCTGAGTTGGTGGGTATTACGAGTGCCATGGCGTGTATCTCCGTGTTTTCAGGTCACGGCGCCGTTGGCGCCGAAGTCTTTTCGAGTAGCTGCTCGAGCCTTAGCTCGAGCTCGCGGGTGCAGGTTTCGATCGCTTCCGCGACCCGAGCCTCGGTGGCCACCGCTTGTGCGGCGCTCTGCTGGCTGTCGGCACGAGCGTCGCCGCGATCGCGCATCAGCGCGTCGATCGCCGCCCAGGAGAAGGATTCGACGAAGGGCGCGGCGGCGGCTGCCTTGCGCAGCTCCTGCTCGGCCTCTTCCAGCTTGGTGAAGTTGCGCGTGATGGCGCGTGGTTCTTCACGCTCCACTGCCGCGAGCGCCGAGCGAGTCAGGCGGCGCACGCGGCGCGCGGCGTGGCGAGTAGCGCGGGCGCCCTGCAACTGCGCCTCGAGCCAGCTCGAGATCTCGGCCAGCGAGAGCGGGGGAGCGGCTGCATGGGCTGCAGCCGCCAGATCGCCCGGGGCGATGTTCAGCTCGGGCAGCGGCGCCAGCACCTCGGCCAGCGTGAGCTCCTCGAAGCTGGCGATGCGCGCTCCGCCTTCGGTCGCGTTGACCAGTCGCTGTTCGGGTACCGCTTTGGCGAGCATCTCGCCGGCCAGCTCCAGCCAGGCCCGGATGGCGGAAAAGCCGATCGTGGACAGGCAGGTACCGCGCCCACCCCACGCCTCCACCTCACGGAGCGGCTCCTTGGATACGAGCCCGCCGTTGGTCGCTTGCAGCGTAGCAGAGCGCTGGTGCTCGAGTGATTTGCCGTCGGCCGAGAGCGACACACGGGATCCCTCGTAGGGCGTGCCGACCGCGTAGGCCTGACCGCCCGTGTAAGCCAGATCTTGCCCTACGAACACGATCGGCGAGCAGCCGAGTCGTTGCGCCAGCGAGAACGCGAGCGTCGACACGCTGCCGCACACCGCGAGCCCCGGCTGCTTGCAGAGCGAGCCTAACGGCGTGAGCATGGGCAGGCCTTCGTAGACGGGCAAGAGCGGCCCCGCGCCGGTGCGCATCGTCTTCGGGTGCGCGGTGAGACTGAAGGCTCTCACCACTTGGTCGAGATACGGGATTTTCTCGAGCAGGTGCGAGACGTCGATCGACTCCATGCATGAGACGACCTGCGGCGTGATGCCCTGCCGCGCGAGCGCCAGCGCGCTCGAATTTACTGCGAAGACGAGGCCTTTCTTCGCAGCGTCGGCGAGAAGGTGGACGTTCTTGCCGAGCGACGGTCCGGCGCCGACGATGAAGGCGGGTACGTTCTTGTACTTGTCGGCGAGCCCGAGAAAGCTGGGATGTCGCTCGAGTAGCTCGAGGTTCTCGAGCACGTCGGATATCCACTCTCGCGCGCGGAGGCGGTGCGTCGCGTCGTCGACGCTGCGCCGCTGAACCAACTGGGTGACCGTCTCGCGAAGATCGCGGTCTTCGCGCTCGTAGAGCGCTGGGTAGCCTGGGGTAGAGACAAGCGTGACATTGTCGGTAGCTCCGCTGAAGCTGGGCCAGATCTGATTGAGGTCGTGCCAGGTGCACACGATCGGAAATTCCCCGAGGTCCGAGGGCCCCTGCTCGAACGCGCGACGCGCGAGCCCCGGGTCGGGCTCGTAGATCAGGATCGGCGCGCTGGTGAGCGCGCGGAGGGCACACGCGCCGGG
>JBEHXA010000521.1:0-5551 GCA_048498935.1 Myxococcota bacterium | reverse complement strand
GAGCGGCGTCCGACGACACGCTACCGGTCGCCTAGACAGCGGCCTAGCACGGCCGAATTCGCGCCTGCCTCCCCGTCTGACCTTCTGCTAGTTTGGTCAGCGTAGGGATGCTCAACGACCTCGACGCTGTACCTTGGCGGAGCGTACGCCACGCATTTGGTGAAGCCTCCGAGGTGCCGCGCATGCTGCGCGAGCTCGGGTCGCCGAGCCGCGAGCTTCATCAGAACGCGCTGAAGGAGCTGTTCGCCTGCCTGCTGCACCAGGGAACGGTGTCGGAGGCGACGTCGCTCGCAGTCCCGTTCCTGTTCGAGCTCCTGGCCAACCCGAGCACGCGCGAGCGCAACTGGGTCGCGTTCCTGCTCGCCTCGATCGGTGTCGGTAAGAGCTACCTCGAGATCCACACCGGCATCGACGAAGAGCGCTGGCGACAAATCCTGAGCGCACGTGGCACCAGCCTCGAAGCCGAGCGCCTGAGCGAAGCGCGAGTGCTCCGGCACGTGCACGACGAGCTCGGGCGGAACCTTCAGCTCTTGCTGCCGTTCTTGCGCGACGGACAGTCCGAGATCCGCGCGGCCGTGGCGCGCGCGCTCAGCCGGCACCCCAATCAACACGCCACCACCCTGCCAGCTCTCGAAGCCGCGCTGACGAACGAAACCGCCGCCGATGCCTTCGAGGCTATCAACGAAGCGGTAGCCGCGTTACGCGGCGGCCCGCCGTGACCACGCTGGAGCAGCAACTAGCGCGGCTGTCGGCGCGCGAGATGGTCTCGGCGCTCGGCGTGGGTCGTGCGCCCGAGCTGCTGCGGCGCGGCTTGGAGCTGCCTTTCGAGGCGGCCTCACGTCGGCTAGCCCACACCCTGGCCGAGCTGGATGGCTCGCTCGAGCGATTGGGCCTACCGGCTGCAACGCGCGCGGCACTCGAGAGCTTCGGCGTCAATTTACGGGTGAGCGGCGCGCCGCCGACCACGGGACCCTGCCTCGTTTTGGCCAACCATCCCGGCGCCTACGACGCCCTGGCGTTGATGACCGCTCTCGGGCGGCGCGATCTCGCGATCCTCGCGGCGGACCGCACCTTTTTGCGCGCGCTGGGGCGTTTGTCGCGGCACTTCGTGTTCGTGGCGGACGGAGTCGCGAGCCGTGCCGGAGCATTGAAGCGCGCGCTCTCGACCTTGAAGAGCGGCGGCGCGGTGCTCCACTTTCCCGCAGGGCAGATCGAGCCGGACGCTGCCTTCGAGCCGGCGCAGGAGCGCTGGCTCGGGCCGTGGCAGGCCGGGGTGAGCACTTTGGTGTCGGCGTGCGCGCGCGCAGGCGGCGCGCTCGTGCTGGCCGGAGTGTGCGGCGTGCATTCACCGTCGAGCAAGCGCCTGGCAGTGAACCGCGCCGCAGAGAACAGCGGAGTCACGACGCTGTCGCCGCTCTTGCAGCTGCTGCAGGGGCGCCGCGATGTGGAGGCGCGCGTGCACTTGGCGAGCGGGCCGAGCCCGACAGCGCTCGAAGCGCGGACGGAAGCGGAGCAAACAGCTGTGCTGCGAGCGAGCTTGGTCAGCGCGATTGCGGAAGCGCATCGCGCACGCTGAGCGCGGTCGCGGCCCAACGTGGCAAGACCGCCCGAGCTTGCCGTGCCGCGTGGCGCAGCCTCACGCGCAGGCCAGCTTTCACCGTGAAATTATTCAGGTTTTCGAACAGACCGTCGGAACTATCGGGATCGTGCAACAGCCCCGCGCCAGTCGCTTGGACGAGCTGCATGGCAGCGCCGACGCGCGCGGCGATGACGGGCACCCCTGCCCAGAGCGCTTCCGACATCACCATACCGTACCCCTCGAGCCGCGACGGCAGCACCAGCGCGTCCGCACGCTCGAGCTCCGCAGCAACACCGGCCGAGTCGAGCGCGCCCAGCAGGTACACGCGACCAGCAACCTCAGGCAGCCGCGCAGCGCGTCGCAGCTCGGCCGCGTAGGCGGCGTCCACCTCGGCACCGACCAATACGAGCTCCGCTCGATCGTCGGAGAGCCGTGCAAAAGCTTGCACGAGCTCGAGCACCTGCTTGCGTGGGATGAGGTTACCGATGAAGAGCAGCCGCAGCGGCGCGGCGCCGGGCTCCGCTCGCGCCATGGGCTGCGCCAGGCGATCAGCGCCCGGCTCGGCCACGTGCACCGAGTGAGCCAGTCCTTCACGTTGCAGGCGCTCGGCGGTGACGAAGCTGGTCGCGATCCTGGCATCGGCCAGCTGCATGACCGCGCGTTCGAGCTCGAGCGTGGCGTCGCGTTCCGCTCCTGGCACGAGCTCCCAGGCGGTCAAATGATGGATCAAGAGCACGCGCACCAGCCGCAGCTCGGCATCCCGAAATATCGGCAATAACTCGCGAAAACACAGTTCATCGCCGACCAGGCAGTCGAAGTCGCGCGCGCTGGGGAGCGCAGGATTTTGGCCGGGCACGAGCGACAGCACCGTGACTTCATCGCCTAGCTCACGCAGCTGCTCTACCACCAAGCGATCGTAGATGTAGCCGCCGCTCACTTGCTCGAGCGAGCCGTACACGAGCCAGGCAATGCGGCGCGCCGGCATGCGGCGCTCAGCTGGACTCGGACGCAGTCAGCATGAGCTCACAGCTGGCCCACGCGACTGGCGACTCGCGCAGCAGCAAGCTCAGCTTGGCCGGCCGTGGCGGGGCAGCGTCGGACGGCAGCGCGGCGATTTCGACGGCGACGTGGCGCACCAGGTACTCCGCCACGCGCTCGGTGGTCGAGGTGCGGTTCGGAAACGCGGGGTGCTCGTCCAGGTTCGTGTAGTCGAGCTTGGCGAGCACGCGCCGCAAGCAATCCCGCAGGGCGCCGATATCCATGACCACGTGATGCGGTCCCAAGCTGGGTGTGTGCACCGAGAGCTCCACGCCGTAGGTGGCGCCGTGCAGCCGCTGAGCCGGCCCGAAGAAGGGATCCGCAAAGCTGTGCGCGATCATGATGTGGTCAGAAACGCCGAGACCGAACATGGTTTCGCCTTCTACCATCAGCGGTAGTGAAACGAACACTGCAGCACCTCGGCCGACGACTGCGCCAGGCGACCGTAGAGCGCAGGCGCCTCGTCGAAAGCCACCGGCGGCTCCAGAAGAATATCCAGCCGCGCGTCAGCGAGCAGACGGCTTACGAGCTCGAAGCGTCGGGCATACGACCAACGCGCGGATTTGTGCGGTGGGAGGTGTGAGACCTGGCTCGAGCGGAGCGTGAGGCGGCGGCGATGAAAGTCGTCTCCGAGCTGGAGCGGAGCGACCCGCTGCCCGTAGAAAGAGGCCACCACCACGACGCCTTCCGGCCGAGCACGAGGGATGGCGAGCGACAAGCACTCGGGACGACCGCTCGCCTCGATCACGACGTCGGCCTGTGCGAGCAAGGCTCCGTCGCTCGGCGCTACGGCGACATCGAAGCCGATCTTCAGCGCGGCTTCGCGGCGGCGCGGCGCGGGCTCCAACAGCCGCACAGTCGCGGCTCCGCTCAATTGCGCGACGAACCCGCACAGCAACCCGACGACGCCTCCGCCGATCACGAGCACGTCGTCACCGAGCGCGACCCCGCCGTCCCAAACGACATTGATGGCGGTCTCCAGGTTGGCGGCAAGGACTGCGCGCTCTGCCGGTACTGATGCCGGCAGCGCGCGCAGCGCACTCGCCGGCACGCAATGCTCGTCACCGTGAGCCAGCAGCCCAAAAACGCGAGCACTCGGGGACCACGCGGGCGCGCGCGACTCGGCGACTTGCCCCACCCATGCGTACCCGTAGCGGCGCGGATACGTGGGCGCGCCGGGTGCATCGAGAGACGGATCGAACTCGGTTGGCCCTTCGCCGCCGAACAACAAGAGCTCCGTGCCTTGACTGATACCGGAGGCGAGCGCGCGGACGCGCACCTGTCCCTCTTCGAGTACCGCCGGCGAGCCCTGGCGCACCTCGACCGCGCGCCGCCCCGTGAACCACAGCTCGCGCAAGCTGCTCACGAGGTGCTCTGTTCCGGGTAAACGACGTTGCCACAAACCAGCACGCTCTGCCCGAGCGGCTCGACTTCCATGCGATCGAGCCGCAACGCTTGCCCGAGCCCCGCTACCCCGAGCTCCTGCACGGCAGGCGTGGCTGGGGCACCGAGCAACCAGGGCGCAACCTCGAGCTCGACCCGCGCGGCCAACCGCGCCTGGAGAAAGGAGGTAATGACGCAGGCTCCTCCCTCGACCAGAAGCCGCTCCACGCCGCCGGAGGCCAACACTTCGAGCACCTCGCGCAGGCAGACGCGGCCGGCATCGTCCGGTCGCGTGAGATGCACCCGGGCGCCCACTCGCTCGAGCGCCGCGCGACGCTCGGGCGCAGCCCGCTCACGCGACCCGAAGACCAACACCGGGCCGGCATGCTCGCCGGGCGTGAACAGCCGCGCCGAAGGCGGCGAGCGGAGCTCGGAATCGAGCACGACGCGCAGCGGCTGACGCCGCTCTCCATTGCGCGCGGTGAGCAACGGATCGTCGTAAATCAGGGTGCGGACGCCGACCAATACTGCATCGCTGCGACCGCGCGCGCGGTGCGCGCTCGAAAAGCCCTCGGCGCCGCTCAAGAGCGCTCGCTCCCGCTCGGGGCCAAAACCGATTCGCCCGTCGAGCGATTGGGCGAAATGCAGGGTAACCAGCGGACGCGCCCTGTCCATCCAGTGAGAAATAGTACACCTTTGCGGAGTGAAGTCCAAAGCAGCCCGTGTGGCGTTCGGGCGTCCGTCGTGCGAAGCGCAAGATCCATGACCACCGTGAGGTTGATTGTCTCGGCCAGCAAGCGGGTCGCACCGCTCGTCAGCGAGGCGTTGTTTCGCGCCGGCGCGCAAGGCCTCGAGGAACGAACGGGAAGCCCCCCCACACCCGTCGCGTACGCCGAAGAGCAGGGCAGCTTGAAGCGCATTTGGAGTCGGGCACAGCGCGAGCTCGGGCAGCTTTTGAAATCGGACGAGCTGCCGAGCGCGACGTTCGAAGTGGACGCCGAGGAGTCGTGGAAGACCGCGTGGACCGAGCACCTGCGGCCCGTCGCCCTCACTCGTCGCTTGTGGCTTTCACCGCTCACGGCGCCCCCGCCAGCGCTCGAGCGTCAGCAGCGCGCCCTGCTCTACCGTCCCGCGCTAGCCTTCGGCGACGGCGATCACCCGACCACGCGGCTCGCTTCGCGCGCCATCGAGTCCCACTACCGCCGCGCTCCGGGCGGCGCGCTGCTCGACATCGGCGCGGGCACGGGCGTGCTCTCGTTCGTCGCGCTGGCGAGTGGCGCGCGGCGCGCGCTCGGCACCGACATCGACCCGGGCGCAGTGGCGGCCGCCACTGACAACGCGCAGCTCAACGGCTTCGGTAAGCAGGCGCGCTTCGTCGCCAGCAGCGCGCGTGTCTCCGGGAGCTTCGACCTTGCGGTGATCAACATCGAGCTCAGGCCCATGCTCGAAGTGCTGGGCGCGCTGCCGGCAGCCGCGCGGCGCGCTCCTCAGCTCCTCGTGACGGGTTTTCTGGAGTCGCAGCTGGCTGACGTGCGAGGCGCCGTGCGGGCA
>JBEHXA010000520.1:0-5574 GCA_048498935.1 Myxococcota bacterium | reverse complement strand
AGTCACTGGCGCCCCGCGCCGGCCGCGGCCTGGATTCGGCGCACGCGAGCTGGCAAAATAGAAATCCCAGGCAAGGAATTCTCTTTTCCGCGCCCCGCGCCCCGCGCCCCGCGCCCCGCGCGCCCGCGCACACGCTGCACGCTGCACACTCGCCCTCGCACCCGCACCCGCTCAACTAGACCAAGCGCCGCCCAGCAGCTTCTGCAAGCCTAGCTGCATCTCGGCAGCCCAAGCCTCACGGAGCCACGCCGACGGTGATGATCTCTTCCGTCGGGGGCAGGAGGGGGGAGTCGTCGCCTTCTTGGCGGACGCGTTCGCCGGTGTTGTCGACGAGCTCCACCGCGACCTCGATCGCGACCTTGGCGGGCTCGTAGGTGCGGAAGCCGAGGTCGAGACCGGTGAGGCCCGCGATGGTGCCGGGGATCCACTTCTTGACGAGCAGGTCGCGGTACGAGCGGTTCTGCCAGTCGAAGGCGTGGTTGGCGTAGGTGACGCGCGGATCTTCTTCCTCCGCGTCGCCTTCGACCTCGGGCGGATTGGCGATGATGCCCATCACGGTCGCGAGGTCCGTCGCCATCTCGGACAGGTCGGAATACGTGTACGTGCCGTGCACGCGCGACGCGGCACCCGAGCCGCTGCCGCCGACGATGTAGCGTTTGTCGATGCCCGAGAAGTTGGGCATGAACTCTTGGTTGTCCGCGTCGGTGAGCTGAAGGCCGGGGTAATAGCGGCCGAACTCGTTCCACGGATCGACCAGCAGCTCGACCACGTGCTCGTCCGGGTCGAGGTTGCTGATGGTCCAGCTCACCTGCACGCCGACGTCATCGACCAGCACCCAGGGCATGCGCCCGTAGGGCTGCACGTCCTTGCTCTCGAGCTCGCCGCGCTTCTTGTCGCTCGGCGCGAGGATCGGGAAAGCGACGCCCTTCTTCACTTCGTAGATGACGAGCTCGCCGTCGTCGTAGATGGGCGCAACATCGTGGGTCATGCCCACCTGAACCGGCTCGAGGCTCGCTTCCTCTTTCTGGTCACCGCAGCCGACGCTGAGTAGCGCAGCCGCAGCGAGGCCGACCAACATGGGGGCGCTCGGCCCCAGGAGGGGGCGCTGTGCCCCCGCGCCGTTGGCGAGAAATCGCTGGAATTTGCTCATCGTGTCACTCCCGAACGGCTAGCCCTGTCCATGGATGCCATCCGTGTGCCAGCGCTCAGCGCTTGGAGGCGCGGAACGCGAACGGAAACGATGCGTTGGTGGGTTTGTCGGCGCTCGGAAAGTGCAGCCGCTGGAACGTGCGCAGCATGCAGCCCTCGACGCGCGGGTTCTTGAGGGAGGAGCCCGAGATGTTGGCGGCGCTCACGCTGCCGCTCGGCGAGATGCTGAACTGAATGCCGACGTTGCCCTTCAGGGTCGGGTCTTGCGCGGAGGCCATCTCGAAGCAGGCCTGGAACGCGCCCATGCGCGACATCACGACGCGCTGAATCTGCGCGGCCGAGAGGCCTTGCCCAGCCGCCGCCGCTTCCTTGCCGGCGACCTTGCGCTCGCCGTCGCCGGTGCCGTTGCCAGTGCCGCTGCCCTGGCCGCCGCCGAGACCGCCTTTGCCGTTGCCGCCGAGGCCGCGACCACCGGGACCGCCCGAGCCGCTGCCGAAGCCGCCGCCGCGCCCCGGGCCCCAGCCTGTATCGAGCGTGCCCGAGCCGAACGGCACGCCGCCCTCGGTGGTACCGCCACCAGCCGGGCCGGTGCCGTGCAGGCCGGTGCCACTGCCGGCGCCGAGCACGATGTCGTCCGAGCGCAGGCCGCCGAGCGCATCGGCGACCGAGCTGATGGTGCCGAGCGTCTTCTTCACCTCGTCGCCGACGTCGCTCGAAAGCGCTTCGGCCATACCGCCGAGCCCGGCGCGGATCTCACCGGGTTGGTGCGTTTCCTTCGCCTCGCCGTTCTTGCCCAGCTTGCCTTCGTCGCCTTTGACCTTCTTACCGCCGCCTTGCGGCTTCGGATCTTTCGCGCCCGGATCTTTGACGCCTTGCCCCTTGTCGTCTTCGGCCTTGCCAGCTTGCGGCGGAGGGATCTCTTCCTCCTGCTTCATGTTGAACTGAAGCATCAGCTCGGCTTGGCTGGTGAGCTCGAGCGGCTTGGGGATGCCGCGCGGCGTGGTGATGGCCCAAATCAACGCGAGCCCACCGCCGACCGCGACGCCCGCGAACAAGAACGAAAACAGCAGGCCCCAGTCGGGCCGACGCCGCCGCTTCATCAGCGGCACGGCGTTCGTGAACTGGAAGAAGATGCCGAAGTTGCCGTACTGAACGAGGCCGTAGTCGCCGGCTACGATCGGGATCGGCGCGCCGACGCGGCCCAGATCGGCCGGATCTTCCTTGCGGCCGCGCAAGTACACTTCGCCGCCCGTCGCGCCGCGCGTGTCCAGCTCCCAGCCGCTGCCGACGGCGCGGATCGGCTGCTCCGAAACTGAAGCGCTGTCGGGCCTGGCGACGATCGCGCCCTCGCCGTCGCCGACCTTGAGCGAGCGACCCGGCACCAGGTTGTCGGTGGCGAGCACGGTGGTGCCCCACACCGCCGCTGTGCGCAGGGTGACGATCGGCAGCGGAGCCTGACTCATCGGAAGGCAGCGCTCCGACGCGAGTCGGACAGCTCACCCAAGAACGAGCGATGCCCGAGCGCGCCAGCTTCGAACTCGGCGCGCACGCGGCGCAAGAAGTAGATGACTTGCGGGCTCTTCAAGCGGCCTTCGACTTCGACCGTCTCGAACTTGTAGGTCTTCACGCCCTCTTTGTCCTCTTTGACTTTGACGCTGCCCGTGTCCTGGGCTTTGGGCGCGCTGGTGCCGGCGTTCTTCACGCTCTCCTCTTTGGAGGCGCTCTTGGCGTCTTCGGCGGCGCTGGTGGTTTCGCCTTCCTTGTCGCTCTCGGCGGCGTCCTTCTCGCCCTCCTTCGGCTTCTCGGACTCCTTCTCGGCCTTGGCCTTCTCGGGCGCTTTGCCCTTCTTGGCTTTGGCCGCAGGAGCAGCTTTAGGCTTGGCCTTGGGAGCCGCGTGGGCCGCATGCGGTGCCGCACCCAGCAGCAGCGCCACCACGGCGAGAGAGACGAGCGATCGCCCTACCATCAGCGCTCGATCATAGACAGAAGCCCCCACCACGGCCAACGCGTTTGCGACACACGCGCGCGCGAAAAGGCTCGAGTCACCCGCCACTACAGTGACAGTGCTGCGGCCAAGCGGCCAAGCCCACACGGTGCGAGAGCGGCGCCTTTTCTCTTCGCCGCGCTCTTTTCACGCAACGCGCACCAACCCGGTCCGAACTGGACTCACGCACGCGGCTCGCAGTGGGCGCGACGCGAAGGAGGAAACGAGCGATGTCGACGGTGCAAGGCAACTACATGAGCGATGCGGCAATCATGGCGTGGGTCGCGGAACAGCAGAATCGCCTCTACGGTGACCTGCACGTCGCAATGGACTTCGAAGAGCTCCGCTCGGGCATGGCAAGCGACGTGTCCGACCTGAAGGGGCTCGTGCAGAGGGCGGGTGAGGACGTCAATAACCTCCCGGCTCTGGGCGCCGGTCTCCAGGAATTTCGGACCAAGTATGGCAACGTCCCCGAGTTTCAGGAGCTGATGCAGGTTGTCGACGACATTCTGCGAAGTGCGGGCGCTGCGATCGATGCGGCGACGTCGATGGGACACATAGATCCCTTGGCGGCAGCGATTCAGAACGTAAGCGTCGGATTGTCGTCGGCCTTTCATGGGCCCCCGTTGCAGGCTTCATCAACCGCGACGAATCCGGGCGCATTCGCAAGTTTGGGCCAAGTCCCCACAGCTTTGTCCAAGGAAGACGTGGACAGGTGGGTCAAGGTCTTGGGCGAAAAGGTAGACGCGTCCAACAATAATCAGCAGATCGGCATGATCCACATCGGGGAGATCAAGTCGACGATCGATCAGGGAAGCAACCTAGCGTCGCAGCTGGTCAAGAGCGGCAACGACACCACCTCGTCCATCATCAACAACTTCTAGCGAAGAGGCGGACATGTTGAGCAGCGTAAGCAGCGCCTCGCCGCAACACGCCGTCTTGCCTCCACCGGACGTGACCCCTGCCAGGGGGTTGAGTTCGGAAGAGCAGCTTCTGATGTTGTTGGTTTACAGCCAGGTCAAGCAGATGAATGGCGCGGAGACGTCGATCAACCTCAGCTACGAACAGCTCGAGCAGCTGCGGCAAGAGGCAGCAGAAGCTCTTCGACAAGCGCAAGAAGCGCAGGAGAGCTCGGGCTTTTGGGGTGCGATCAGCGACTTTCTCGGCAGCGATGTGGCTGCAATCGCGACGGCAGTTGCGGCGGCAGCTGCGGTCGTTGCAACAGGTGGAGCAGCGGCTGCTGTCGTGGCCGCGGTGGCCGTGGCCATCAGCCTCGCTGCGCAGCACGCCGAAGAGCTGGGCATCCCTCCCGAGGTCGCGCTGGTGGCCGCAGTAGTCGCTGCCGTTGCGTCGCTTTGCGTTGGCAATGCTGGCTCACTCTTCAAGGTGTGCGACACGGTCAAGACGATCGCCGGCCAGGTCAACGTGATCGCGACCGCCACTGGCGGTGCAGCTACGATTGGCGCTGGCACGACTGGCGCCGTCAAAGGGCACTATGATGGCGCCGCACAGCATTGCCGCGCCGATGCTCGCTCAGCCGATGGGCGGGCCGAGCTCACGAACGCCGATATCCAAGACGCGATTCAAAGGATCGCAGAAGCGATGGATCAGAAGCTCAAGGCCGTCGACTGGACGAGCACCGAGCTTGCACGCGACAACCAGACCAGCAGCGCCGTGCTGCTTACCGTGGGAGGCGAGTCATGACTGTTCAAGGCATTGGGGGCGGCGCGAATCAGCTGCGATACATGAATGCTTCCGAGCAGGTCGTCGGACCTGGAGGCAAGTTGGCAGCGCTCATGCTCGCTGCCGAGCAGGGGCAGCAGGAGTCGGAGCACCAGGAGCTCGAGATTGCGCGGAGCACCTTCAAAACGGAGCTCGCGTCCGAAGTGGCGCTGATGCACGAGGCTGCCGATCGAGTGTTCTGGGGCGCGGTCACGCAAGGCGCGATCTCGGCTGCGAGCGGCGCACTGACGGTTGCAGGCGCGATGAGTCGTTGCCCGCCCGACCTGACCCAAAACTGCGACGACGTGACGCGCCTTCAGTTCCAAGCAGCGATGCAGCCCTCAGATCTCGAGATTACGGGCAACGCCTTGGCTCCGTTGGCGGGCCCTGCCGGCAAGCTGGTTAGCGATTCGGACGGCCAGCACTCGCTCGCCGAAGCGAAAGCCCACGCGGGAGCAGGCGAGCAGGCGCGGTGGGCGATGGACGACGCGCACGAACGACTCGAAAACTCGAAGCAGCGCGTCGACCGCGCTGTCGACTGGGTTGACGGGATGGCGGACAAGGACGCCGCTGCGTCGAGCGCAGTGCTCGGCAACTTGGCGTAAAATCTTCGGGGCCGCGGCGGCGTTATCTCCCAGCGCCTAGCCGCGGAAGCCCAGGAGCCGGGGGAACCGGCAGCGATGCTGACCGGCTAGGGGACGGGGCGCGCCGGAATGACC
>JBEHXA010000519.1:0-5587 GCA_048498935.1 Myxococcota bacterium | reverse complement strand
GCAGCACGCCGCCCGTGCCCGCCGTACTGGCGCTGCTGCCACCGGTACCGGTCCCGCCAACTGGCGAGGGTAAGAGCGTGGAGCCCCCGCTGCCGCCGTTGGCGGCGGCCGAGCCCGACATGCCCGCGGCGCCCGGAACGCCCGTTCCGCCACTACCGGCGCCGCCGGGACTTACGGGGGCGGCTTGGTCGAAGCCGCAAGCCACGCTCAGGCCGGCCAGCAGCAGGAGCGACCACGCGACGCGCGGTGTTTGGAATCGAGTCGAGCTGGCTTTGGAAGTGAGCGCGGGCAAGGGGACTTCTCCGCTGATGCGTGTCCGGAAGAGCCTCGAAATGTTCCAATTCCGGGCCTCCCGAATTCGTTTCGTAGTTTCGTTTGTAGTAATGTCAGCGCATGTCAGAGCTTGCTGTAAAGCCGAAAGACCGTTGCCGCTGGGACTTGGTTGCCCTGGGCGAGGTCATGTTGCGCCTGGATCCGGGCGAGGGCCGTGTCGCTACGACACGGGGATTTCAGTGTTGGGAGGGCGGCGGCGAATACAACGTTGCGCGCGGCCTCAAGCGTTGCTTCGGTCTCGATACGGCTGTCGTCACCGCGTTCGCCGATAACCCGATCGGACGGCTGGTGCAGGACCTGATTTATCAGGGCGGCGTCGACCAGGGCTACGTGAAGTGGGTGCCTTATGACGGCATTGGCCGAGCAGTGCGCAACGGCCTCAATTTCACGGAGCGCGGCTTCGGCGTGCGCGGCGCGGTGGGTTGTTCCGATCGCGGCAACACCGCCGTTTCGCAGCTCAAGCCCGGTGACATCGATTGGGATCGCGTGTTCGGCAAAGACGGCGCGCGCTGGTTTCACACCGGCGGTATCTTCGCGGCGCTCAGCGAAACGACTCCGCTCGTCGCCAAGGAGGCCATGGTCGCCGCCAAAAAGCACGGCACCATCATCTCCTACGACCTGAACTACCGCGAGTCGCTGTGGAAGGGCATCGGCGGCAAGGCCAAGGCTCAGCAGGTCAACAAGGACCTGGCGCAGTACGTCGACGTCATGATCGGCAACGAAGAAGACTTCATCGCGTCGCTCGGCTTGGAGATCGCCGGCCTCGACGAGAGCTTCTCCGATCTGGATCCGGCGCACTTCAAACACATGATCGAGACGGCGCGCAAGACCTACCCGAACTTTCAGGTCGTCGCGACCACGCTGCGCAACGCCAAGACCGCGACCAAGAACGACTGGGGCGCCGTTTGCTCTTATGGCGATCAGTTCTTTCAGTCGCAGAGCCGCATGGACGTCGAGATCTTCGATCGCGTCGGCGGCGGCGACTCGTTCGCTTCGGGGCTCATCTACGGCTTCTTGAATGCCAAGGGCCCTCAATTCGCGGTCGAGTGTGGCGCGGCGCACGGCGCTCTCGCCATGACGACGCCCGGCGATACCAGCATGGCGACCGCCGACGAGGTCTTCAAGCTGATGAAGGGCGGCGGCGCGCGCGTTTCGCGCTGATTCGGGGTTCGATCTCGATCTCGGCCACCTCCGCCCCGTTCCCAGCGCGACGGGGGTGGACTAGATCCCTAAAAGATGAGCGAAGGCTCCGCGCCCGCGAGCGACGCCGCTGCTGCTGCTGTCACCAACAGTTCCGACCACGAAGGGCCGGTCGTTCCGCAAACGCGCAAGCAGCTGGCGTCGCTGGCGCTCGCCTCGCTCGGCGTGGTGTTCGGCGATATTGGCACCAGCCCGCTGTACGCGCTTCGCGAGTGCCTGAACCGCGCTCACGGCATCGCGACCAGCCCCGAGAACGTCTACGGCATCGTGTCGCTCGTGTTCTGGGCGCTGATGCTCGTCATCTCGCTCAAGTACCTGGCCTACGTGCTGCGCGCCGACAACGCGGGTGAAGGCGGCATCCTGGCGCTGACGGCGCTCGCTACGTCGGCGCAGGGGCTCGGGCGCAACGCGCATCGCATCGCGCTGACCGTCGGGCTGTTCGGCGCGTCGCTGCTCTTTGGCGACGGCGTGATCACGCCCGCCATCTCGGTGCTCAGCGCGGTCGAGGGCTTGGGCGTGGCGACGCCCGCGTTTCATCCCTTCATTTTGCCGATCGCCAGCGTGATCTTGGTCGCGCTCTTTTCGGTGCAGCGGCGCGGCACCGGCAGCGTGGGCGCTGTTTTCGGCCCCGTGATGCTGGCCTGGTTTCTGCTGCTGGGCGCGCTCGGGCTCCTCAACATCGCTGACCACCCCAGCATCTTCAAGGCCATCGATCCGCAGCACGCGCTGTGGTTCTTCACGCGCAACGGCACGCTCGGCTTCTTGGTGTTGGGCTCGGTCTTCCTGGTCGTGACCGGCGGCGAAGCGCTGTATGCCGACATGGGCCATTTCGGAGCCAAGCCGATCCGCGCTGCCTGGTTCTTCGTGGCGCTGCCCGGCTTGCTCCTCAACTACTTCGGGCAAGGCGCGCTGCTCCTCGAGCGCCCGGACGCGATCGAGAGCCCCTTCTACAACCTGGCACCCACCTGGGCGCTCTACCCGCTGGTGGCGATGTCGACGCTCGCCACCATCATCGCGTCGCAAGCGCTGATTTCGGGCGCTTTCTCGGTCACGCGCCAGGCGCTCATGCTGGGCTTTTTGCCGCGCGTTCGCATCCTGCACACGTCGGCGCATCACATCGGGCAAATTTACGTACCGATCGTGAATTGGCTGCTGATGATCAGCGCGGTCACGGCGGTCTGGGGTTTCGGAAGCTCGAGCGGTCTGGCGGCGGCGTACGGCGTGGCTGTCACGCTCGATATGACCATCACCACGCTGCTCGCTTACGTGGTGGCTCGCATGCAATGGGGTTGGCGACAGAGCGCCGCCCTCGCGGTCACGATTCCCTTGCTCGCGGTGGAGCTGGTCTTCTTGGGCTCCAACTTGACCAAGATCGCGCACGGCGGTTGGTTCCCGCTCGCGATTGGCGCGGTCATGTTCACCATCTTCACGACCTGGCGGCGTGGGCGACAGCTGCTGTTCGCGAAGGTGAAGGAGCGCACGGTGCCGCTCGAAGACTTCTTCGAGCTCATGGTGGTCGAGCGCCCCGCGCGCGTGCCCGGCACTGCGGTCTACATGACCGGCAACGACAGCGGCACCCCGCCCGCGCTGCTGCAGGGCTTTTTGCACATGCGGGCGGTGCACGAGCGGGTGCTGCTGCTCACCATCATCACCGAGAAGGTGGCGCGCGTACCCCAGAGCAGTCGCGTGCGCATCGAAGAAGTCGCCAACGGCTTTTGGCGCGGCGTGGCGCACTACGGCTTCATGGAGACGCCCAACGTGCCGGAGCTGCTGAAGCACGCCAAATTCAGCGGCTACTCGCTCGAGTACACGACCTTCTTCTTGGGTCGCGAGACCATCCTGCCCACCAAGGCCCCGGGCATGGCGGTCTGGCGCGAGCGGCTCTTCGCCTTCTTGACGCGCAACGCTCAGCCCGCGACGGCGTTTTTCGGGATCCCTCCCAGCAGGGTGATGGAGATCGGATCGCAGATCGAGATGTAGCGTCGTGTGGGCTAGCCCCGTGGGGCTAGGCGCCGTGTACCTCCGCCTACGTTCACCTACTTGGGTTGCTGCACTCGGCTCGAGCAGCGCGATGCACTCGAGTGGTGCTCTCGCGTAGTCGCGCTATGCTGAGTTCTCATTTTGAAGCTCGGGAACGTTTCATGGACGAAACGTTCTCGGGTCGGACATCAGGCGAATATGTTGCTACGGCAAGGATCCGTTCGGGTTGTGGTCGCCGCGGTGCTGGCCGCGGTCGGCGCTTGTACGGCGTACTCCGAAAACAAGCCCCACACGATGCCCGACGACCCGAATGGTGGCGCGGGCGACATGCCGAGCACGGGCGGTACATCGAGCAATTCGAGCGGCGGTAGCGCCGGTAAGTTCGTGCTCGATCCGAACGGGGCGACCTCCAACATGGGCGGTTGCGACGGCGCGGGTGGCGAGTGCGGCACCGACCCCGAAGACGAGCCCTTCTGTAGCGACGGCCACAAAGATCCCGGCGAAATGTGTGATGACGGGAACATCGAGTCGGGCGACGGCTGCACCGCGACCTGCGCGCAGATCGAGACCGACTACGCTTGCCCGAACCCCGGTCAGTCCTGCGTTTTCAACGTCAAATGCGGCGACAAGAAGATCGGCGGCGGTGAGCAGTGCGACGACGGCCAAGCCACCCCCAAGGATGGCGACGGCTGCGACGCGACCTGTCAGCGTGAAATGGGTTGGGTGTGTCCGGTGGTCGGCGAGCCCTGCGTGGCTGCTGCTTGCGGTGACGGCATCATCGCCGGTACCGAGCAATGCGAAGACGGTAACGCCATGCCGACCGGCGGCGACGGCTGCAGCGCGATGTGCACGCGCGAGGAAGGCTGGGTCTGTGACGAGGCGGGCAAGCCTTGTCGCAAGACCGTGTGCAACGACGGCAAGAAAGAAGGCGACGAACCCTGCGACGACGGCAACCAAATCGTCGGCGACGGCTGCACGCCCCTGTGTCAAGTCGAGCCAAAGTGCCCGGCCACCGGTGGCGCCTGCGGTAGCGTTTGCGGCGACGGCTTGATCCTGCCGACCGACGACGAGGAGTGCGACGACGGCAACAGCATCGACGGCGACGGCTGTTCAGCCACCTGCAAGAAGGAGCCGGGCTACGAGTGCACGCTGGTGCAGGGCGCGCTGCCGGCCACGCTCGAGCTGCCCTTCGTGTTCCGCGACTTCATCTCGCTGCCGACCGCCACGACCACGAAGACGCGGCATCCGGACTTCAACGACGGCTGTCGCGGCAAGCTGGTCGAAGGCGTGGTCAAGCCGGTGCTCGACGCGGACGGCAAGCCGGTCAACAGCAACAAGTGCGACCTACCCGCCGAGTGCACGGTCGACGTCGACTCGACCGACTCCGGGGACTACTGCCTGCGCCGCGCCGGTTGCGGCGCGAACTTCGCCGAGCCGACCGACTGGAACTTGGGCTGCGTCGGGCTCACGCATGCGAATCACCCGATCGCGGGTCACCTCACCGAGGACCCGTTCAGCATGTGGTACCGCGACACTCCCGGCGTGAACATCACCAAGGTGCAGACGGTCACCCTCACCCGTAACAACCAGGGCGTTTACACCTACGCGCCCAACGCGGGCCTGTGGCCGTTCGACGACGCCGGCTGGGAAGCCTCGGGCGACGACCGTGAGTTCAACATCGGCAACAACCCGCCGCTGCACAACTACGGCTTCACGACCGAGGTTCGGTACTACTTCCAGTTCCAGGGCGGCGAGACGCTGAAGTTCTCCGGCGACGACGACGTGTGGGTGTTCGTCAACGGGCACCTGGCGCTCGACCTGGGCGGCAAGCACGGCCGCTTCGACGCCACGCTGGTGTTGAACTCGAACGGCACCGCCACCTGCGCGAACTGCAACACCTACAACCCGGCTGGTACCAGCTTCGACGTGGGTATCGAGGTCGGTAAGGTCTACGAGATCGCGCTGTTTCACGCCGAGCGTCAAACGGCGGCGAGCAACTTCACGCTTTCGCTCACCGGCTTCGTCAAGCAGCGCAGCGAGTGCAAGAGCAAGTGCGGCGACGGCGTCGTCACCC
>JBEHXA010000518.1:0-5626 GCA_048498935.1 Myxococcota bacterium | reverse complement strand
ACGAAGAGATCGCCAAGGTGCGCGAGGTCCCGGTGACGCCCGAAGAGATGGCCCGTGCTTCGGCGCGCTTCGAGCTCGGGCTGCTCGGCGGTTTGGAGACCGCTGACGGCAAGGCCTCCACGATCGGCTTCTACGAAGCGGTGCTGGGTCGTCCGGCGGCAGCCTTCGAACGACTCGAAGCCACGCGAAGACTCACGCAGAGCGACTTGCTGCGTGCTGCGCGTCGCTATTTGGATCCCAATCAACGCAGCGTGATCTTCGTACGACCCGAGCTGGCCAAGGCCGGCGCGGAGGCAGCACAATGAGCGTCGCGCAAAAGCCCGTCGTCGGCGATCCCAGCGTGCTCGTCGAGACGAGCCATGCCTTGCCGCTGGTTTCGTTCAGCATTGCGCTTCGCACCGGCTCGAACCTCGACCCAGCAGGCATGATGGGCTCCACGCGCATGCTGACGCGCTGGATGCGGCGCACCGGCGGCGGGCGCGATTCGCACGTGATCGACGCCGAGATCGACGCGCTGGGCGGCGCCTTCGGCGCGGACATTTCGCCCAGCGCCGTGGTCTTTCAGGGCTCGGTGATTTCACGGTCGCTGCCGGGCTTGATCCGGATTGCGGCCGATATCCTGATTCGGCCCGGATTTTCCGAGCTGGAGCTCGAGCGGTTGCGCCGCGAAACGCTGGCCGAGCTGACCGAGTCGCTGGACGACGATCGCGGTCTCGCGCGCCGTTGGTTCCGGCATCGCGTGTTCGGAGAGCACCCCTACGCGCGCTCCGTCACCGGCACCGCCACGAGCCTGGCGCGCATCACTGCGCAGGACCTGAAGAGTCTGTACGCGCGCATCGTACGCCCGGAGAACCTGATCTTCGCCTTCTCGGGCGACATCGATCGCCCCCGAGCCGAAGCGCTGGCAGCGGAAATCCGAGGCCAGCTGCAAACCGGGCCCGTCCCCGAAGACTCCGTCACCGATCCGGCGGTCATTCCGGGACGACGGCTCACGCTGGTCGACAAGCCCGACCGCACGCAAACGCAGATCCTGATCGGCGGTCTGGGTACGCATCCCGCCGACGCCGATCACTTGGCGCTACACGTCGCCAACACGGTGTTCGGCGGCACGTTTACCGCGCGTTTGACCCAGGAAGTACGGGCCAAGCGCGGTTGGTCCTACGGCGCGTACTCGAGCTTGCCGGTCGATCGACGACGCCAAGCCTTCAGCATGTGGACGTTTCCGAAGGCGGACGACGCTGCGCCTTGCATCGAGCTCCAGCTCGGCATGCTGCACGCGCTGCGCGACAAGGGCATCACCAAGAAAGAGCTCAGCTGGGCCAAGAAGTACCTGGTGCGCTCGCACGCCTTCGCGCTCGACACGGCCGCCAAGCGCGTGGGCTTGCTGCTCGACAGCCAGCTCTACGGGCTGCCGCCCGGCTACTACGAAGACTACATCGAGCGCATCAAGGCGGTTACTTGGGAGCAAGCCAACGCCGCCGCAGCCGCTCGCCTTTCGGAGACCGACTTGCTGGTGACGGTGGTCGGTACGGCGAGCCAGATCGGGGATAAGGTCAAAGCCGCTATCCCGGAGCTGGCTTCGAGCGAAGTCGTGCCGTTCGACGCCGAGCCGAGCTAGGCGCTCGACGCCGAGCTGGAGGCGACACCCTCCACCAGGTGGAAGGCGCTCGGCGTGAGCTGCCAACCGAAGTAGTGCCGCGGCAGCTCGGGGGGAAAGAGCTCGGACGTGCCGTGGTCGAGCGCGCTCAGCGGCGCGCCTTCACTACCGAACCAAGCTTGCCCCAGCTCGAGATCGCTGGGCTTCTGCGCAAAGGCGAGCTCCAGCGGCCGCGCTTCATCCGGCCCGAGGTCGAACGACCAGCGATCGTGAAAGCTCGCCCAGGGGCGCCTGGCAAGCGCCGGCACGAAGCGGCGCCGAAATTCACTCTCCAGCCGCGCCTGCTGCTCGTCGTTCAAGCCGAACTGCAGTTGCCCGAGCACGTTGCAGAACAACACCGCCGCGTACGGCTTTTGCGCCAGGTAGTCGTCGAGGCCCGAGCTGCCGTCGAGCAGCGGCCCGACGAGTAAGTCGCGCGCGACCACATCGACTTTCTGGAGCCGGAGCCGCAGCAAACGAGCCGCCAGCCATTCGGGCTCGAGCGCCGTCAGCTTTGGGTATCGAGCCAGCGCTGCCATCGGCAGGCAATGACCCGCGTTGGGTCCGACGAGCACGAGCTCTGGCGCCCCGAGCAGCTGTTCGTCGAGCCAGGCCGCCAGCCGCTCACGAAACGGTGCCCACGAACCGGCCCGAAAGCGGGCCGCGCGAAGGTGATAGACGATTCCGCCCGAGGGCGAGAGCAGCGGCATCTCGTGAGCGGAGCTTAACAGGGGGCCCTGCCCTGTAGTATCCGGGCGGCATGACACGCTTCCGAGAGCTTGGCCTGCGCGAGCGCTCGGGCTTCGTGCTGGCCCCGCTCGCCTTGTTCGGGGCTGGCTTTGGGCTTTCGGGCAGCCTCGCGTACCCGGCGCGCTGGGCGCTCGGGGTCGGGCTGTGCATGGCGATCTTGTGGATCACCGAGTCGGTTCCGCTCTGGGCCACCGCGCTGTTGCCGCTCCTGCTGTTTCCCGTCTTCGGCATCTCGAGCCCGGGCAAGCTGATCATCGAGTACTTCGACCCCGTGAACTTCTTGTTCATGGGCGGCATGATGCTGGCTGCCGCGCTCGAGGAGTGGAACGTGCACGAGCGCTTGGCGCTCGGGATGGTGGCGCGCATCGGAGTGAGCCCGCGCCGCATCGTGCTCGGCTTCATGGTGACGACAGCGTTCATCTCACTGTGGATTTCGAACACGGCCGCGGCCGTGATGCTTTTCCCGATCGCGATGGCGGTGCTCAAGGAGCTCGGGCGACAGCCGGGCATCACGGAGGGCGACGTGCGCAAGCTCGGCTTGGCGCTGATGCTCGGCGTGGCCTACGCGGCCAGCATTGGCGGCATCGGGTGCAAGATCGGGACAGGGACGAACCTGGTCTTCGTCAAGCAAGCTGCTGCACTGTTGCCCCACGAGGTCACGTTCTTGAGTTGGTTCAAGATCGGGCTGCCGGTCGTGCTGCTCGCGATCCCGCTCTCGTGGCTGTACCTGGTGCGCGTTGCCGCTCCGATTTCGGGCGAGCCCATCCCAGGAGCGCGCGAAGCGATCGACGAGCGGCGCGCCTCGCTCGGGCGCATGTCGCGCGGGGAGCTCTCGGCGCTGATTGGCTTCGTCGGTGCGGCGTTCTTGTGGACCTTCCGGCAGGAGATGGACTTCGGGGTGCTGCGCATCCCCGGTTGGTCCGGCCTGATTCCGGACAGCTGGAGCAAGGTCGGGCAAGGCTTGCCCGAGCCGCTGAAGGGCCTGCTGGGGCCGCGCGGCGCCGAGAGCGTGGTGGCGCTCGTGATCGTGCTGGTGCTGCTGCTCTTGCCAGCCGGCGGCAAACGCCAGGTGCTCAGTTTGAAAGCGGCGGGCGGAATTTCGTGGGGCCTGCTCGTGATGCTGGGCGGCGGCTTCGCGATGGCGAGCGGCATTCAGCAGAGCGGTTTGTCACAAGTACTCACCGAAACGCTCGGCAACGTTCGCGGTCTACCGCCGCTGGTCGTGATGATTGCCGTCTGCTTGTTCACGACCGGTCTCAGCGAGGTGGCCTCGAATACCGCGACTGCCAGTATTCTGCTGCCGGTGCTGGCGAGCGTTTCGCCGCAGTGGGGGCTGTCGGCGGGCACGACCATGTTCGCGGCAACGCTGTCCGCGTCGTTCGGCTTCATGTTGCCGGCGGGGACGCCGCCCAACGCGGTCGCGTTCGCCAGCGGCTACATCCCGGTCACCAGCATGGTGCGCGCCGGCCTGGTGGTGGACCTGGTCGGCGCGACCGTGATTGCGCTCGTTTGTTACTATTTGGGGCCCTGGGCGCTCGGCTACTGACGCGCGGAGGCGCGCAAAAGCGCGCAGAGCGCGCTCAGAACCAGCCGAGCAAGCCCCCGGTGATGCCGATCGAGCGCCAATGCTGGCTCTGGTCAGGGGCGTCACCTGGGTCGAAGTTGCCGAACATATCGATGTCGAAGGTGGGGCCGACGTGGAACGCGAAGTGCTCGGTCGGCGAGAACGTGAACGGGCATTCGACGCTGAGCGCAAAGCCGTTCTCGGAGTTGTCGCCGGGATCGTTGCTGAACGAGTGATAGGTGAGACCGCCGCGCGGCCAGATCGAGATCACTTTCGAAAACGAGTGCAGGTACCCCACTCGCGGCGCGATTTGGAAGATCGATCCGCTGGCATCGGGATCGTCGAGCGACACGGACGCGTAGCCGAGCGAGCCACCCAGGCTCAGCTTGTCGATGATCATGTAATCGAAGCCGATGCGCGGGACATCGAACGGGCTGACGGCGCCGTTCACGTTGGCGCGCCAACCAAAGCCGAAGTTCGTCCAATCCTGATCGGTGTCGCCACCGGGCGGATCGGGATTTTCCCGCGACATGTGGGAAAAGCTGAAGCCCATCAGGCGCTCCGCCGAGAAGATCATGGTTCCCTTGCGGTTGATCTCCTGGGCGCTCGCGAGCGCTGACGTCGTAAGACCTAGCGCAAGGACCGTTGCGGTGAGCGTGTGCTTCATGCTTTCTCCTTCGAGGCGAGCCTTCACTCGCCGGTTAACCAAGGTGCCTGCTGGAGGCTCGTTGGCGCGACGCTAGCGCGGCTCGCGCTGAATTTCACCGCTTGCAAGCGTCAGCTGGCCGAGCGTTCGGTCCGCGCTGTGAAAAATTGGCTCAGTGATGGAGCGCACCGGCGATTGCCGACAAAAGCGCCGCAGCCGAGCTACGCGCTGCAGTCAGCTCCCGACCGAGCTCGCTGCGTTGAGAGACCTCCCCGCGGACATGTCCGTACAACTTGAGCTTGGGCTCGGTGCCGCTAGGTCGCACGAAGATGCGAGCGCCGCTTTCGAGCTCGAGCTCGTACAACGATGCCGCGCCGAGCCACACGGGTCGCTCGCCCGCGCCAGCTCGATAGTCGACGACACGCGTCACGCGCTGCTGCTCGAGCCGAAGCTCCGGCTGCTGCAGCAGTGCTTCCAAGTCGGCCGAAAGCCTCGCTGCCGCATCACTTCCGGAAAGCGCGACGTTCAACGCTGCACTCGCCCAGAGGCCGTGCTCCGCGTAGAGCTCGAAAAGCCGATCGAATAGCGTCGCTCCTCGCTCTCCCAACTCCGCCGCAAGCTCGGCCAGGGCCCGACCCGCCGCGATCCCATCCTTGTCGCGCACTGCCGAAAATACCGAATAGCCAAGCGCCTCCTCGTAGGCGAAGCAGAAGCTCCCTTGGCCTGCCCGCTCGAGCGAAAGCGCCGCGCTCCATAGCCATTTGAAGCCAGTATGGGTGGGCTGGTAGCGCGCACCGCGCGCCTGACACAGAGCGGCAACGAGCGGCGAAGAGACGACGCTGCTCAGGACGAGCGGCGTCGTGCCCGATGCACGGCGAGCGAATGCGGTCAGCGCGTGATCCGCGAGCAACATCCCGACCTGATTGCCGTCGAGCACGCACAGCTCACCATCGAGGCGAGCCGCAGCTGCGAGTCGATCCGCGTCGGGATAGTTTACCAAGAGCAAAGCGGCGCAGCGGGGGGGGTGGTT
>JBEHXA010000517.1:0-5629 GCA_048498935.1 Myxococcota bacterium | reverse complement strand
ACACCCAAGATCGAGAAGCGGACGGTGAGGTCGACCTGTTGACCGGCGCTGAGCGTGGTCGCGAAGTCGGCGTCGATTTTGCCCGTGTTGTAGAGCGAGGCCGCCGCGTTACCGGACGTGTCGGTCGTCGGCATGGGCAGGTAGTTGCTGCCAGCCACGCCGTTGAGGGTAGCCGACGCGACGACCAGCGCGAGCGAGCCGTTGTTGCGCGGGATGTCCAGCTGCAAGTGGTACGAGTTGCCGGCGCTCGGCACGGTGACGTGCTGCGTGAAGGAGACCCAGCCGCCGCCGCCCACCGGGCAGTACTGGCCCGACTGTGTGAAGTCGATGCGGTTCAGCACCGTCTGATCGATCGAGTAGAGGCCCGGGACGCTCACGCCGCTCGGCGCGCCGATGTTATTGGCGGTGGTGTTCGGGTCCCAGCCGGTGGTCAGCAGGTTGGGCGTGCAATTGGTGTCCTTGCTGCCGAGCACGTCCATCTCCCACAGGGAGTAGCCGTAGCCGGTGGCGCGCTGGACACCGTGAAAACGCACGAAGCGTGCGCTCGCGCCGACGTTGAGCGTTTCGACGCCGCCGTGGCCGGCGTTGTTCTGCACCGCGACCGTCCAGGGGCCGGTCATCGCGGGCGCCGTCTCGATCGCGTACTTGGCGGCGTAGGCGGTTTGCCACGTCAAGCGGACCTGATCGATGCGGGCAACGGAGCCCAAATCCAGGGCCAGAGCTTGGTCGTCCGAGTAGGCGCTCGACCAGCGCGTGTTGTAGACGCCGTCCATCGCTGCCGACGCGGGCGTGTACGAGAACTCGGTCGAGGTCGCTTGCGAGGCCGTCGGCGCGAGGCGCGTGGTCTGGCCGCAGGTCGCGGCAGTACCGTTGCAGCTCGCGCTGGTGTCGCCGAACGCGGTCAGCTCGATGATCGAGACGTTGCCGTACCCGCTCAGGGTGCGAGCCAGGACGCGCACGTAACGGGCGGTGGCGTCGAGCCCCGGCACCGTCTGCACGCCGGCTTGCGTGTTGGTCACGCTGCGGAGCGTTGCCCAGTTCACGCCGTCGTCGGATGCTTGAACGTCGTAGCTCGGCGCAAATGCAGTTTCCCAGTTGATGCTGAGTGAAGAGACGAAGCGGCGCTGACCGAAATCGAGGCGCAGCCATTGCGGTGCGGCCTGGCCCGGCGCGCTCGACCAGCGCGTGTCGGTGCGGAAGTCGACGGCCTTGCTGGCGGCGAAGTAGCCACCATTCTGCTCGCTCGACGCCGTGGCAGCGGCGACGCTGAGCGGCTGCTCGGCGCACGCGGCCAGCTCTTGCTGCTCGCTGCCGAGCGTTTCGTCCGACTCGACGGAAGCTGAGCAACCCGCCAGCAACGAGAGCGCGGCGGTGAAAGAGAGCAGGGCCTGATGATGAATTTGCTTCACGATGATTCTCCTGGTTGCAGGCAGTGCGCGACGGGCCCTCTCGAGCCCCCCAACGCGCGAGGGGCAGTGAATAGCAAGCCCTCTGGCCAATCAACCTTCGAATGCCAGACATTTGCATGACGACTGCGAACGACTGGCTTCGGTTACCAAGGTTTCACGAGCCACAACTCCGTCCGTTTGCGAGAGCTCGTCCTAGCTGGCTGTAAGGCGGCGTACGGGATCGATTTGCCCAGGCGGTAATAGCCGTGGTCTATTGCCTACGTGGCGTCCATCACCTTCGCGGTCAGCGAGCAGCTGAGCTCCGAGAACCTGGCGCAAATTCAGCGCGTGATCGGCGGTGAGCCCTCGAGCTGGAACCTCGACGAGATCGGAGACGGTAACGTCAATTTGATCTTTCGCCTGCGCGGTCCGCTCGGACAGGTGTTGATCAAGCAGGCGGTGCCGTACTTACGCTGCGTGGGCGAGAGTTGGCCACTCAGCCTGCGTAGGAACTATTTCGAGCTGAAAGCTTTGGAAGCCCACGCAGCCGTGGCACCGCAGCACCTGCCGCGCGTGCTCGGTTTCAATGAGGCTTCAGCGGCCATGATCATGGAGTTCTTCGGTGAGCACGTGATTCTACGTCGCGGGGTGATGCAGGGGATTCGCTACCCCAAGCTCGCTGACCACATCACCGACTACATGGCCAAGACGCTGTTTTACACGTCGGACCTGTATCTGTCGGCCGCCGCGAAAAAAGCTCAGCTCCAGCTCTTCTGCGAGAATGTCGAGCTGTGCAAGATCACCGAAGACTTGATCTTCACCGATCCGTACCGACCGCACGCCGAACAGAATCGTCACACGTCACCCCAGCTCGACGCATTGGCAACCTCCTTTTGCGAGGACGCGGAGCTGAAGGTCGCCATCACGGAGCTGAAGGCGAAGTTTTTGACCTCGACCGAGGCGCTCATTCACGGCGACCTTCATACCGGGTCGATCATGGTCAATCAGAGTGAGACCAAGGTCATCGATCCGGAGTTCGCGTACTACGGGCCGATGGGCTTCGATGTCGGGCTGCTACTGGCCAACTTCTTGCTCGGCTACTTCAGCCAGAGCGGGCTTGCGAAGAACCCGCCCGAGTATGAAGAATGGCTGCTCGAGCAGCTCGCCGATATTTGGATCAAGTTCGAGCAGAAGTTCTCGCTGCTGTGGGACCACGAGCTGAAGGGTGATTACTTGCCGGCGCGCCTGCTCACCGAGGCCACGCGCGCCAGCGTGATCGGCCGTGTGCGCAGTGAGTACGTGGCGCGCTTGTTCGAGGATTCGATTCGGTTTGCCGCTTGCGAGATGATTCGGCGCATTCTGGGCCTCGCCCACGTCGCGGACATGGACGAGATTGCCGATCCGGACAAGCGCGCCCTGTGCGAGTCGCGCGCGCTGCACGCAGCGCGTGAGCTGCTCGTGCATCACCGCCGGCACAAGAGCGTGAGCGACGTGCTCAGCACGGCGCGCAGCGCGCGCGCCCGAGTCAGCCTATGAAAACCCTCGTTTCGCTCGGGCTCACGTCGGACGACTCCGGTCTGCGCGTCCTCGACCAGCGCCAGCTGCCGCACGAAGAGCGCTGGGTCGAATGCCGAAACTCCGAGCACATGGTCGAGCTGATTCGCACGCTCGCGGTGCGGGGTGCTCCGCTGATCGGAGTCGCAGCCGCAATGGCGCTGGCACACGACGCAGAGCGCGGCGCCGATCCCGCGCGTCTTCGACAGAGCGCGCTGGCGTTGCGCGCGGCGCGCCCGACCGCGGTCAACCTGATGACGGCCGTGGATCGCATTCTGGCGCTCCCCGAACTCACACGCGCTGCGGTAGTTCGAGCCGCCGAAGTCTTCTTCGAAGAAGACGTCGCAGCGTGCGAAGCCATGGCCGAGCGCGGCGCACCCTTCATCGCCGACGGTGATTCGATCCTCACGCATTGCAACGCCGGCGGTCTGGTGACGGCCGGTATCGGCACTGCGCTCGGCGTGATCCGGCGCGCGCACGAGCAGGGCAAGCGCCTGCACGTCTTCGTCGACGAGACGCGCCCGCTACTTCAGGGCGCGCGCATCACCGCCTGGGAGCTGGCGCGCCTCGGCATCGAGCACACGCTGATCTGCGACAACATGGCGGCGAGCCTGATGGCGCAGGGCCGGGTGCAAAAGGTCGTCGTCGGCGCCGACCGCATCGCTAGAAACGGCGATTTTGCGAACAAGATCGGCACCTACGGTGTGGCGGTGCTGGCGCATCACCATCGCGTACCGTTCTACGTGGTCGCGCCGCGCACCACGTTCGACGCCGGCTGCCCGAGTGGTCGCGACATTCCGATCGAAGAGCGCGCGGCGGACGAGGTGCGCGCGGGCCGGAGCCCTGCCAGCGTGCACGTCTACAATCCGGCCTTCGATGTCACGCCGCGCGAGCTGATCAGCGGCATCGTGCTGGACGACGGCATGCTCTAGCGTTACGGAGGAGCCCACATGCAATCGCTCTGGGATCCGCAACAGGCCGCGTCACTGCTCGGGGATCCGCTCGCGCTGCGCGTCTACACCTCGCGTCTGCTCGGCCGCGAGCCCCAGCTCGTGCTGCACGGCGGCGGCAACACCTCGGTCAAGGTGCGCCAGCCGAACCTGTTCGGCGAGCAAGAACACCTGCTCTACGTGAAGGGCAGCGGCTGGGATCTCGCCACCATCGAGGCCAAGGGCTTCGCGCCCGTGCGCATGGACACGCTGCTCAAGCTGGCCCAGCTCGAACAGCTCAGCGACGGCGACATGGTGCGCGTGCAAAAGGCGGCCATGACCGACCCGAACGCGCCCGCGCCATCGGTCGAAGCGATTCTGCACGCGCTCATCCCGTTCACGTTCGTCGATCACACCCACTCGGACGCGGTGGTCGCGATCACCAACTCGCCGGGCGGTGAAGAGACCATCCGCCAAGTGCTCGGCGAGCGCGTGCTCTACGTGCCGTACGTGATGCCCGGCTTCGTGCTCGCGCGCAAAGTGTACGAGCTCACCCGGGACGTCGACTGGAAGCAGTACGAGGGCATGGTGCTGCAGCACCACGGCATCTTCTCGTTCGCGGACGACGGCCGCGAAAGCTACGAGCGCATGATTCGGCTCGTCAGCAAGGCTGAAGACTTTTTGAAGGCACGCGGCGCGCTTTCGGCGCCCGCGAGCGCAGCAGCCGCGGTGCCGAGTGCGGAAGATCCGAAACGCATCGCGTCGCTCCGCAAAGCGCTCTCACTCGAGCTCGGCGCCCCAGTCGTGTTGCGCAGCGACTGCTCGCCCGAGGCGCAGGCCTACGCGGCGCAGCCCACAGTCGCGGCCATTTCCGGCCGGGGCCCGCTCACTCCCGATCACGTGATTCACACCAAGCGCGTGCCGCTGGTGCTGGGGGCGGATATCGAGGCTTCGCTCGCGGGGTTTCGCAAGGCTTACCTCGAGTACTTCGAGCGGCACAAAACGCCCGGGCTCGTCGCGATCGACGCGGCACCGCGCTGGGTCGTTTGGCCCGGCTACGGTGTGCTCTCAGCCGGTGTCACGGCCAAGCGCGCCGACGTGGTGGCCGACATCGTGCGCCACACCATGCGCGCACAAGGCTGGGCCGAGGCGCTCGGCGGCTGGGAAGCCTTGCCGCAGGCCGACCTGTTCGAGGTCGAGTATTGGGAGCTGGAGCAAGCCAAGCTCAAAAAGCCGGGGGCGCGCCCGCCGCTCGAAGGCAAGGTGGCGCTCGTTACGGGTGCTGCCACCGGCATCGGCAAAGCGTGCGTCGACTCGCTGCGCGCCCAGGGCGCCGCGGTCACGGCCATCGACATCAACCCGGTCGTCACCTCCAATTGGAAGGGCAGCGACGTGCTCCCTTTGGTTGGAGATCTTCGGCAGCGCGCCGTGATCGAAGCCGCCGTGGCCGATACCGTGCGTCGCTTCGGCGGGCTCGACATCGTGGTCGCCAACGCCGGGCTCTTCCCGGCCAGCGCCGGCATCGACAGCATGGACGACTCGGTGTGGAGCGCCACGCTCGACCTCAACGTCACCAGCCAGATGTACCTGCTGCGCGCCGCCGCGCCCTACCTCGCGCTCGGCCTGGATCCGGCAATCGTGGTCGTCGCCTCCAAAAACGTCGCGGCGCCCGGCCCCGGCGCCGCCGCCTACTCCGCTTCGAAAGCGGCCATGACCCAGCTGGCGCGAGCTCGAGCGCGGCGACGCGCGCCAGCTGGG
>JBEHXA010000516.1:0-5633 GCA_048498935.1 Myxococcota bacterium | reverse complement strand
GACTCGAGTGAGGCATCGGGGCGGCGGCCCCGACGCTCAAGCGTCCGAACGGCTACTCGCCGTGCGGATTACCCATCCCTGGGGGCGGCATCATGCCGGGCGGCATACCGGGCGGCATACCGCCGGCCGTCGCGTCGCCTTCGGGCTTCTTGTCCTTCTTGTCGTCCTTCTGGAACTTCTTTTCCTCGGCCATGGCCCAGTCGGCGGCCCAGCTGCTGATGCTCCAGATGTCGTCGCTGCCGCTGACCTTCACCCAACGGCTCGAGCCTTCGGCAGTGGCGCCGACCTGAACGTCGCGCTTGGCGCCGTCCTTCAGGGTGAGCACCAGGTGTGCGAGCGGCTTCTCCAGCCCGACGTCGGCCGGCGTCTTGCCCTTGTCGGCAAAGCCGTCGGCGTTCAGGCTCTTGTAGGCTCGCACGAAGTCCTTCACCTTCGAGTCGTCGAAGTTCTTGATGGCTTCGGCGGTGCCCTTGGGCTTGCTGAACTTGGCCTTCCAGGCTTCGCCGTCCTTGGTGAAGCTGAAGGAGCCGTGCTCGTTGTCGATCGTGGCGGCCGTCACGTCGTTCTCTTCGAACTTGAAGAGCGCGAGGTCACGCCAGCCCTTGGCGTCACGGGCGTACAGATAGCTGGAGTAGCCCTTGATCGCGTACACGCCGTCTTTGCCGGCGATGCGCGTCATTTGCCCGCGCCCGCCGTTGTCGCCGAAGCGAGCGTCGAGCACCACGCCGCTGCCCTTGCTGAACACGGCGTGCAGGCCCTTGTCATCGGACACGCCGTACTTGGCGTAGCCGGTGGTGCTGGCATCGATCTGCTCGCTGACCTTGAGGGTCTTCAAGTTGTCGAGCAGCGACTTCACGTTGGGCTCGTTGGCCTTGGCGTCGACCGGCTGAACCAGTTTCCAGGTTTCGCCGGTCTTGGCCAGCTCGATGTGGATCGGCGCGCCGCCGTCTTCACCGGCCTTGTCGAGGACGATCTTGTCGATGGCCTTGATGTCCTCGTCCTTGATGTCGATTTTCGGCAGCGCAGCAGCCTGCCCGCCGAGCGTGTAGCGGGCGGCGTTCTCCGCTTCCTTCTTGTTCTGAAGGTAGAGGCCGCCACCCAACACGCCCAGCACACCCAGCGCTACGTACAGCTTCGTCTCGGTCGTCATTGCCATGGTCTGTGTCTCGCTATCGATTCGCAGAAAGGGCTCAGGCTCGCATCAGGTCGCGTCGCGCCTGACGGCTACGCCACCTGAGCACCCCGAACGCACCGAAGGCGACCGGCATGCCCAAAATCAGCCACCATTGAATGCTGGACTGCAGGTTTTTGCGCGCAGCGCGGTACTCCTCGTCCTTCTTCTTGATTTCGTTCTCGTCGTCTTCGGCCTTGAACTTGGGCTTGCTGACGCTGCTGTAGGTCAGGGCCGCGTCGCCGATCAGCTTGGCGCTGGCCGCGATCAGGTCCGAATCACCCGACATCCAGTCGAGCGTGTTCTTGAGCGAGATGATGGTCGAGGTCAGGTACTTCGTGTACGGCTGCGCGAACATCAGCAGCTGGCGATCGCCACCCACCGCGCCGAACATCGCGAACTGGCCGCCGAGGTCGGGGCCGTTGCCCGCGTAGGCAAACGGGTTCGTCAAGAACAAGCTCGACGACACCACGAGCACGCGCGACGCTTGCGGAGCCCGCTCGGGCGGCGCGATGCCCTCCATGGGCGAGCCAGCGAACGCGCTCTTCAGCTTGCCGTCGGCGTAGGCCGAGAGCACGCGCTGCTCTTGCGGAGGCTTGGGGCGCCACTGCTCACGCAGCTTCATGTCGATGGTCTCGGACTTGTCGATGCTGCTGGCGGGGGTAGAGCGGGCCACCACCTGGATCTTCACGTCCGCAGGCTGCTTGTCGCGCTTGATCTCCAAGCTCGACGGGAACGGGAAGATGACCTCGTCCATGCGGAAGAAGCCCGCAAAGCCGGTGTCGAGCAGCTTGTCCTTCTCGTCCATGCGCGTGTCGTTGATGACGTGCGCGATGCCCGGGTGACGGATCCACTGCGGCTGACCAGTTTGGGTCATGACCTGCACGCGGAACTGCGCGCCGTGGTCGAACACGGCGTCCTTGTTCATGTGGATGCCGTAGCCGTCGAGCAGCTTCTCGAGGCCGTGCGTGCTGAGCGACGCGCTCATGCTGGCGTCGTTCGCCTTAAGGTTGACCGCCGAGGCGTACACCACCAGCGACTTGCCACCGAGCATCAAGAACTCGTCGATGCGACGCAGCTCCTTCTCGGTGTAGTCCTTCTGCGGCTGGGTGATGATGATGCCGGCGAGCTGCTTGTCGATCGCGCCGCCGCCGTCCTTCAGGTCCAGGTCCTCTACCTTGTAGAAGGGGAAGGCCTGCTCGAGGATGCCCTTGAGCGTCGGGCCGCCTTGGCCCTGGCCCTGCTTGGGCACCAGGTTGGTGTCGGTCAGCTTCAGCTCGTCCTTGTTGGTGACGACGCCGATGCGATGCTTGATGTCGTCGGCCTTGTCGCGAATCTCGCGGATCTTGTTGGTGATCCAGAACTCGAGGCCGTCGGACTGCTGGTAGGGCAGCTGCGGGATGACCGCCTTCTCGCTGCCATACTTGAACACCAAGCCGAGGTAGCCCTGCGCGATGGCAGCCTGATCCTCGCTGGTCGCGCTCATCTCACCGAACGGCTGCTCCTGCAGACCGGCTTCCTTGGCCTGGTCGCGGAGCTCGTCGGTGTTCGGCTCGATCAGCGTGAACTTGAACTTGCCCTTGCCCTCGCGCTCGTACTCCTTGAGCAGATCGGTGAGGTCGCGGACGAAGGCGTCGAGCTGCGGCAAGCCGGTCTTGACGTAAGCGTCGATCTGAATCGGCGTCTTGAGCGAGCCGAGCAAGCGGCCGCTGCCCTTGCTCAAGGTGTAGCGCTCGTTACGGGTCGTATCGACGCGCGTGTAGGCCTTGAAGGACAGCATGTTGACCACCACCGCAATGGCGATGATCACCACCACGAATAGGCCGGTCTGCGTCGCCGCCTTGCGCTTCTGATCTTGCGTTGCCACGACTCACGCCCACTTTCTGCGCTCGAGCGCGCGGAAGGCCACGACCAGGCACAGGGCCGTGATCGACAGGAAGAACACCACGTCGCGCGTGTCGATCAGCCCGCGCCAGAAGCCGGACAGGCGGGTATCGAACGCCATGAAGTTGAGCACGTTGCCCGGCGTACCGCCGACGAACGTGGCCATGCGTCCCAGCAGCCACAGCGCCAGGAGTACGAACACGGTCACGAAGAACGCGATCGCCTGGCTCTCCGTCAGCGAGCTGATCAGGAGCCCAATCGCCACCGTGGCCGCGCTGAACAAGATCAGGCCCAGGTAGCCTGCGAACAGCGGCCCGGTATCGAGCGGACCGAGGTTCCACGGCCATTTGAACATGGCCAGCGGGTACACGGCGGTCGCCAGTACCAGCACCAGCAGCATGCCCAGCGCGCCCAGGTACTTACCCAGGATCACGTCGCTGTCCCGGACGGGCAGCGTGATCAGCATCTCGAGCGTGCCGCTGCGCTTCTCTTCGGCGATCAAGCGCATGGTGATGACGGGCACCACCAAGAACGCCAGGCCGTACGGTGCCAGCTCGAATAGCCGCGACACCGAGGCGCGGTCGACCTGCCAGAAGCCTCCGCCCACCAAGAAGAAGAAGGCGCCGAGCACCAGGAAGCTCAGGCAAATCACCACGTAGGCGACGGGAGAGTCGAAGTACGAACGAAACTCGCGCTTGGCGATAATCAGCATCGGCGACATGACTCAGCCCTTCCCCTGCGGCTTTTGCGCGCCGGCGTCGTCGTCCTCATCCTCGTCGTCCTCATCCTCGTCGTCCTCATCCTCGTCGTCCTCATCCTCGTCGTCGTCGGCGAGGGCGGAGCTCGCGGCTGCGCCCTTGGCGCCAGCCTTGACCGGCTCGTCCTCGTCCTCGTCGTCTTCCCAATCGGCGCCGCGATCGAGCTTCTCGTCGCCGCGCGTAAGGTCGCGGAACACGGCGTCGAGGCTCTGCGCGTCACGGCGGAGCTCGAGCAGCGTCCAGCTCTTGGCCACCATCAAGCGGAAGATCTCGGCTCGCAGGTCGGAATCTTGCGGGCCGGAGAGCTCGAACCTGTGCGCGCTCTCGTCGGTGGGAAGCTCGCGGATCGCGCTGGCGCCACCGAGCTTGCGGAGCGCCTCGTCGACTTCCTTGGCACCCGGTGCCTTGGCGCCTGCTTCGGCGCGCTTCTCGTCGATGGTCACGATGTAACGGACGCGCCCGGTTTTGGAGCGAATCTCATCGAGCGGGCCATCGGCGACGACGCGGCCCTTGCTGACGATGATCGCGCGAGCGCAGGCCTCCTCGACCTCCCCCAGGTTGTGGGTAGAGAGCAAGATCGTGCGATCGCGCCCGATCTCCTTGATGTACTTGAGCACCTCCGCCTTCTCGTTCGGGTCGAGGTCGCTCGTCGGCTCATCCAGAATGAGGATGGGCGGGTCGTGGATCAGCGCCTGGCCAAGGCCGACGCGCTGGCGATAGCCGTGAGACAGCGTCGAGATGTCCTTGCCGAGCGACTGCGCCAAGCCACACACCTCAATCACCTTCTTGAGGCGGCTCTTGAACTTGCTCTCGTCCAGACCACGAATCTGAGCGGCGAAGGAGAGGTAGTCGTAGACAGTCATGTCCGCATACAGCGGCGCACGTTGTGGGAGATAGCCGAGGCTCTGCCGCACACCGAGCGGATCGTCGAACACGTCGAAGCCCTTCACCTTGGCGGTGCCGTTGGTCGGCGAGGTGAAGCACGTGAGGATGCGCATCGTCGTGGACTTGCCGGCCCCGTTGGGCCCGAGGAAGCCGACGACTTCGCCCTTCTTCACTTCGAAGCTCACCTTGTCGAGGGCGCGCACCGAGCCGAATCGCTTCGTCAGCCCAGTCGCTTCAATCATCACATCGGTCGCCATCAGGCCTCCAAAACAGCCGTTTTTCGGTTTGTCAGAAACAGTGGGGAAGGAGTTGTTTCGCCGACCCGCCCGTTCGAGCGGCGGCATCCTAGAGAAGTCTCGATCGCTGTCAACCAGCGCCCGGCCCCGCGTATGACGTGCCCGTCGGCATCGTCCGCGTGGGCTCGCGAGATCTCGAAAGCAGCCTCACGTCGGGCGAGGGAGCGATATATGCGGTCACGCACCTTGCATGCTTGCCCCGCTAGAACCATGAGATTTCCGCCCTATTCCCGTGAGGGTGTCGGAGGGCGTGTAGTTTTTCTCCACACCTCAGCCCCCACGGAATTGTACCGAGAGAGCGGTTCGCGTCCCGAGCGGACGATGCTGGTTACGCAAGGCGCCAGGCAAGGCGCCATGGGCTAGCGGCGCTCGGCCGCACACGCCCATTTGCCCCTTGTGTTCTTGCATGAGGGCGTTATGGTTAAAGCGGCACCTCGCCGCCGCGTCCCCCCGCGGTGGGCACCCTACCCCTCCCCCCACCCCCCTAACCCCCACGCCCCTTGGGCGAGGTGCCACTAACTCCGGTTCTAAGGCGGCTTTTGCCGCCTTAGTTCTTTTGTCTGTCCCGTCTGTCCCCGACGACGGCGGATTCCGTTCGCGTACGCTGCGCGCACGACGCTCTGGATTCGCGCCGAGAGG
>JBEHXA010000515.1:0-5634 GCA_048498935.1 Myxococcota bacterium | reverse complement strand
CCGAGTCTTACCGCCGGACATATGATGACGGCCCTTTTTCCTTCGACCTCTGGTCCATCGACATCGATCGAGAACTCGAGACCACGCAAGGTATTCCCCAATACGGCCTGTAGAAACGTCAGGCCAGGGTACCGTTCGAGCACGCTTAACGGCGCGATCTCGAGGTCTTCCAGGCCGTACCGCGCCGCAACCTGGCCGGCAGCGATCCACTCTTCAAGCTCAGCGAGGCGCTCGACGCTAGGCGTCTCGGAGTTGGACCGCAGCAGCTTGAGGCGCTCGCCGGGCTTCGATTGGAAGGAGATGTACACGGTAGCGCCCTTCTTCTTGGTCAGTAGTAGGAGAGCGCGCGCGGCGCTTGCTAGGCTACCAACTCGACACGTGGTCGTCTCATCTAAGACGATCCCACCAGAAAGTGGGGCTTCGCCGTTGTCCCATTGGGGCGCTATTGGCATCGTCAAGCTCAGAGGCCCCGCCTTGATGCGAACCTTGGCCTGGTCGCTAGGGATCACCGGCACGTTCATCGTGGAATAGATCTCCGCGGGCATGGACACCCAGTCGAGGCGATCTGCGGATTCGAAATAGACTGTTCCGAGCACGGGTCGCGGACTGATCTTCAGCGTGCCGTTGCCTTCCGGAAAATCAGAACGCACAACGGCTCGCCCAAAGCGAACGTCCTCCACGACTACCTTCCTGAAGTCGATGCTCTGGGGGCTACCGAGAAGCATCTCCTCCCATTTCTGGATTAGTTCTTCGCCCTTTGCGTCAAATTGGAATCTCGCACGCCATGGGTTGTCGTCGTAGCCGCAGCTCTTGTAGTGGGCATGCTTGCGCTGTTGGTAGGTGAACACGTCGCGTCCGATCGTATCGAGCAGGCGCTGGCGCAGGACTGATCCGTGCAGTGCGTCCAGGCGGTGTTCTTCCCCATACGAAGTTGATAGCGTCGTCTTATGCAGCTCGCCGTCGGCGTGGCGCAACGCCTTCATTGCTTGTTCCGTTCGCGCATCGTCAACGTGAACAAGAAAGGCCTCGTAGGCGACATCGCCTTCGCCGACATGCACCACGAAAATGAACCAGGGCGCGGTATCACTGACCATCCGCTGCCAGTTGGAGAGCTTGATGGACACCTGGTGGCCTCTCGCCTGCTGGCCGGGTGTGCTGCGCAGACGCCGCGTTGTCTTCACCTGGACGAACGCCCGAAATGCTGCTGGCACCAAATCGGCGGCAGGTGCCGAAGCGGCGGCGGCCTTCAACTCCAAGAGACCGTCGAACCCGGTTCGATCACGTCGTGCGGGGTTCAGCACCAAGTCCCCCTGGGCTGCCAACTTACGCAGTTCACTTTCGCCTAGTTCGCCCAGGTCGTCGCTATCCATACTGATCACGAAGGTAGCACGCGGTCGGCGGACCCCCCGCTGTACCACAGACGGCCAGCAGCTCTACTTTCTTGGACCGAGCTCCGCGAGCGTTTCGGACAGAGCATTCTTTCGCTTCTCCCGGGCTCGGCGCGTACGTTCCTCCTGCACCTTACGGGCGGCACTTTCCTCGGCGCGTCGCGATTTCCTGGCGTCAATCTCGCGGCGTTCGGCGTCTCGCTCTTCCTTCGCTCGCACTGGTCGTCGAGGCTGCGTCTCGCGAATTGGAGCGTTGAGTCGGGCAGCAGCTCCGTTGGGGCTTTTGGCCTTCCACAAAGCCTTTCGGAAAGCCTCGCCGCCAAAGTCTAAGAATGCCTCGACGTCGCCCTCCTCCTCGTCGCCGAAACCGTAGCTGTCCACATCTTTCGACCCCGGCTGCTCAGGCACCGTGCAAAAAATCTGAACGTCGGTCTCAGTCCGTTGGCGCGAAACGTAGTTCACGAGTAGGCCGTCCTTGAACGAGCCAGCGAGGCGAACGAGTCCGTCGCAATAAATGGTCGTCGGCGAGTCGAAGTGCGAGGTCTCGCTGCGGATTCTTGCGAAGGCGCGCCCGGAGACGAGTGACAGCTTGTTTTGGAGTACTCGCCTCCACGATCACCTGAAACGATCCAGCGTGGTCGATCTCGCCAGGTTCGTCGGTCGAGAAGCAACCAAGGTAGAGGTCTTCGGCGTTGTCCCGTGACTCCGATTTCGGCTCCGTTTTGGCTCTCGTTCGCGTCGCGGGAGCCTTCGGCCCCTTGCGAGAAGTCTTCGGCTTAGGCCTCTTCGGCATTGTCATAAGCTAACACGGCTGCCGCGGGCGCGACGCTGGGGCAGCATGCTGGCGATGGCGAAGGAATACGTCACCCGCGAGGAGCTGTACGAGCAAGTTTGGACCACGCCGCTGCTGCGCCTTGCCGTGCAGTACGGGGTGTCGAACGTGGCGCTCGGAAAGATTTGTCGGCGACTGAACGTTCCCACACCAACCCGAGGCTACTGGGCGCGTGTTGCCGCGGGCGAGAAATTGAAGCGACCGCCCCTGCCGAAGGCCTCAGGTCACTACGCTACGGAGCGATTGGTGCGAGATCCAACCGCAAGCCTGACGGAGGTGAAGGCTGAATCGCTAGACGTTGCCGTGGGTGAGAGCCTCAGCGCGGCTCATGACGTCGTCCGAAAGGTGGCGGGTCTCCTCCAAAGGGCGTCGGTCGATGCGGACGGCCAGCTCAACGTGAGCGGCATACTCGTGGTGACTGTCGAGGCTCACCGCCGCGCACTGCTCATCCTGGACGCGCTCTGCAAGGGCCTCGAGGCCCGCGGCCACTCGGTCAACATCGTCCGGGACGAAAAGGGTGTTCAAGGGTTGCAAGCCGCGATCGGCAGCGACACCGTGTCCTTCTCCTTGTCGGAGCGTCACGATCCTGTCGAGCACGTGATGTCGCGCGACGAGCAGGAACGCACCGCGCGCGGCGACACGCGAAATATTCCGAAGTACGACTACCACCCCAGCGGGCGTCTGTGCGTCAGCGTCCACGACCATCGCCTGAGCCAGCAGTCTTGGGCAGATACGAAGAAGCGCTCACTCGATCGCGCGCTCGGGCGGGTTGTCATCAGCATGGAGGCGGTGGCAGCCACCCGGCGTGCCGAGCGCGAGGAAGTTGAGCGAAAGCGATCGGCAGAGGAAGAGCGGCAACGGGTCGAGGCTGAAGAACGTGCCAACGCGCGCCGCCGGCAAAAGTTGGCCGAGTACCAACGGCTGCTCGGCCCTGACCTTGAAGGGATGGCCAGCGCGTGGATGGTGGCCAGACGGCTTCGCGAGTTTCTTACAGCTTGGGAAGCGCAGATACCCCTCGAGGAGCGTGACGAGGTGGCCAGGGACTGGCTCGAGCGAGCTCGAACTTACGCTGAGAAACTCGACCCGCTCCTGAACGCGAAGGCCCTTCCGCTACCGCTCGAGCCGGCAGATGAAGCGCTCGACGAGCTCGTCCTGTCACTCAAAGCGCGAGCGCCACGAACGTAGGCGCTCGGGGGCGGTTTCGCCGAGCCACAGCCTGAACCCTGCATCGACTCGGTTGCCCCTGCTTGAGTACGGCCAAATGCAGCGGGGCCGTCTCGACCTAAGTGTTTCCTCTGATGGTCGCGGTCCGCTAAGTACCAGGAATGAAAACGTTCGAGACGAAGTGCGTATGTCGCCCATCGTGAGCGGCCGTGTCAGCGCATCGTGATCACTCGTATCGGGCATCGTGATCGGAGCGAAGCGACGCTGGCAGGAGGCAGGTCAGGCGGCGGGTTGGGGTTGGCCCTTTCGGCGTGAGTTTCCCTTGAGGTCGATCTTGTAGGCGTTGTTCACGAGGCGGTCCAAAATCGCGTCAGCCAGGGTGGGGTCACCGATCCAGTTGTGCCAGTTGGCGGACGGGAGCTGGCCTGGTCACGACGCTCGAGGCCCGGCCGTAGCGGTCCTCGAGCACCTCGAGCAGGTCGTGGCGCTGCGAGTCCTTGAGCGTGCCGAGGCCCCAGTCGTCGAGCACCAGTATCTCGACCTTGGCGAGCTTGGCCAAGAGACGTGCATAGGAGCCATCCGCGCGAGCCAGCGCGAGCTCGTCGAGCAGGCGCGGCACGCGGCGGTAGAGGACGCGCATGCCCTTTCGGCAGGCGCCCTGTCCGAGCGCGCAGGCGAGGTAGCTCTTCCCGACGCCGGTGGCTCCGCAGATGAGGACGTTCAGGTGCTCTGTCACCCACGTGCATGAGCCGAGCTGGCGCAGGAGCGACTTCTCGAGGCCGCGACTTGGACCACTCTCGACGTCCTCGACGCACGCCTGGGGGATGCGCAGCTGCGCGTCCTTCAAGAGGCGCGTCAGCCGTCGGTTGTCGCGCGCCTGGTGTTCGGCATCGACCAAGAGCGAGAAGCGCTCGTCGAAGCTCAAAGCGCCCACCTTGGCATCGCGTTGCTGTTGTTGCCAGGCGTCGGCCATATTGGCGAGGCGCAGCTCATGGAGTTTTTCGATGGTTGGTTCAAGTAACATCACGGTCCTTTCTCAGTGGTAGTAGTCCGGGCCACGTACGTTCTCGTGCTGGATCCCTGCGGCTTCGGCGGCATCGTCATCGTGCAAGCCGGCGCCCTCGCGGCCGAGCGCGAGGAGCCGCTCGATCGGCTTGTACGACCGAGCCCCGAAGCGCAGCGCGCTGGCGCACGCCTGTTCGGTCCGGGCGGCACCGTACTTCTCGCCGATGCGTTGGAGCCCTCTTGCCGAGCGCCAGCCCTGTTCGCGGACGGGGTTGGCATCGAGCAGCCGCTTCACCATCGCCGTCGTCATCGGGCCGACCGTCTCCGCCCAGCGCAACACGCCCTCGGGTCCCGCAGCATGACGGCGATGAGCTTCCGGCATGTGCGACGGGTCAGTCGTGTGTTTGTACGAGGCCGAGCTGCGTCGGTGCGACGCCACGCGCTCGCCCAGGTGCAAGAGCTCGACCGTCTGCGCTGTCACACGCGCCCAGATTTCTTCGTGGGCCAGGCGGTACGGCGCCGAGTACCAGTGCTTGTCGATCTCGATGTGGTAGTCGGCGTTCAGCGTCTTTTGATGCCAGTCGGCGTACTCGTACGTCGCGCTCGGCAGCGGTCGCAGCGCCGCGCGTTCCACGCGCTCGAAAAGCTCGCGCCGGCTGATCCCGCCGAGCTTCTTCATCGGACGGGCGTTCAGCTCGTCGAGCAGCTCGCGGATGCGCAGGTTCAAGGACTCGAGCGAGAAAAAAGTCTCGTTACGGAGCCGAGCAAGGATCCAGCGTTGCACGACCTGCACGGCAACCTCCACTTTGGCCTTGTCGCGTGGCTTGTGCGGCCGTGCCGGCACCACCGCCGAATCGTAGTGACGAGCGAAGTCCGCGTAGGTGCGCTGGATCCCGGGCTCGTATCGGCACGCAACCACCACCGCGCTCTTCAGCTGGTCGGGCACCCACATCGCCGGTGCGCCACCGAAGTAAGTCAGCGCATGCACGTGGGCCAGCACGAAATCTTGCACCCTTTGGCTCAGTGTCGCCTCGGCGTAGGTGAAATTCGACGCGCCGAGCACGGCGACAAACAGCTCGACCTGCACGGGCTGCCCCGTTTTCGGATCGACATAGCTCGGCGTCTTGCCCGAGAAGTCCACGAAGCACTTCTCGCCGGCCTTGTGCACTTGGCGCATCGTCACGCTCGCCCTCGCGAGCCAGCGCCGGTACACATCACAGAAGGCCGTGTAGCGGAGCCCGGTTG
>JBEHXA010000514.1:0-5648 GCA_048498935.1 Myxococcota bacterium | reverse complement strand
CATCAGCCCGGCCGCGATTGCGCTACCGCTGCTGCTCGGGCTGCTCGCAGGGCTGGCGGGCCCAGCCTTCATGACACTTTTGGCGCGCGCCGAGGGCTGGTTCGCCCTGATTCCGGTGCCCAAACCGCTGCGCGCCGGGCTCGGTGGCCTGCTCGTGGGTGCGATGGCGCTACGGCTGCCCGAGCTCACCGGCAACGGCTACGAAGCGATCAATCTCATTCTCGGCGGCGACATGGGCATCGTGCTGTTGGTGGCGCTGCTGATCACCAAGCCCTTTGCCACTTCGGCGTCGGTCTCGTCGGGCAGCCCGGGCGGCGTCTTCACGCCCGCGCTGTTCATCGGGGCGAGCCTGGGTGGCGCGCTCGGACATGCGGCGTCGTTCTTCAGCACGCAACCGGTCACGCAGCTGGTGCCGGCGTTTGCGCTGCTCGGCATGGCCGCCATGACTGCCGCCACCACGCACGCGCCCGTGATGGCCGCCGTGATGGTGTTCGAGCTCACCGGCGACTACGCCATCGTGCTGCCGCTGCTGGTCACGACCGCCACCGCCACGCTGCTTTCACGCCGGCTGCGTCGTGATTCGATTTACACGGACGAGCTACGCCGCCACGGCACCGCCTGGGACATTACGCTCGAAGGCCGACGGCTTCGACAGTTGGATCCCTGACTGGCCGCGTTACTTCGTGAAGATGATGTTCACGATGCGCACCGGCGGAGCCGGAGCAGCGCCGCTGGAGGCCGAACCAGCCGCCCCAGGCATCGAAGGTGCCGGCAAGTCGTAGAGGCCGAAAGAGCCGTCGAGCATCTCGACGGTCGACGCTTCGTGTTTCGCCCCGGTGATGAGACTTCCCTGCAGCCGGCAGCCGCCCGAGTCGGGGGTGCACACGCCACACATGCCAGTGGTAGCGCTGCAATCCACGCCCGAGCCTGCGACTGCCGAAAAGGTGTACACCCCGGCGCCGGCCGTCTTCAGCTGCGTGCACTGCTGCACGCTCGGCGCGCACTCCGGCGGCAACTCGCGCGGCACCGTGTATTGGCCGCTCCATTGCGTGTAATAAACCTCACCGGGCTGGAGCGCGATGGTCGCCGGGTAAGCACAAATCGTCGGGCAGCCGATGGATTCGCCGTTCCGCACGTTCTGGCAGGCCTGGCGACACGAGCCGCCGTTGGACAGCACCGTGCCGCTTGCATCCTGAACCTGGAACAAGTCCTCGACGCTGCAATTGACCATGTCCTGCCCCAAGTAGATCGGCGCGCTGGTCTGGTTATGGATCGCGACATCGACGCTGATGAAGCTCGGCGGCTCGTCGTCGAAGCTCCCACACGCCCCCGCCGCCCCTCCTTGGCCGCTGCCCCCCTTGCCGATGCTGCCACCCGTACCAAAGCTGCCCCCTTGCTCGGTCCCGCCCTGCGCAGTACCGGCCGTACCGGGAGTCCCACCCTTACTCGTCTTGCCGGCGTGGTTGCTAGAGCCACTTTGTCCAGCGCCACCTGCCCCACCCTGCTCGTCCGGATCGTCGGTGACGAGGGACTTGCCGCCACAAGCGGCCAAGGTGCAGACGATCATAGCGGCGGCAACGCGGATGACTTGGGACACGCCAAGTCCTTGAGCAAGACTCGGGCCGAATGGCGCCGCTCGAAGATGGCCTAAATCACGCTGATTTCGGCTGCTGCACCGCGCCAAACCCAGCCTGCCAGCCCGCGGTGGCACAGCTTGGCCCCTCGGTCATGACAAGCTCGTCAGGCCAGCCGCGACAGCGCGCCGAAGCCCAACCCTGGTAGCGCGTGGGGCGCCCACCAGCCCCCCCTAGCGCCCCTTACCGAGCCGGCTCACCGGAGCTTGTCGAAAGCAGGTGTCGATGTGGTCGTTGACCATGCCGACCGCCTGCATGTGCGCGTAGATGATGGTGGAGCCCACGAAGTTGAAGCCGCGCTTCTTCAGGTCCTTACTGAAGGCGTCGGACAGCGGCGTCCGCGGTGGGATCTGCTTGAGCGAAGGGTAGCGATTCTGAACGGGCTTACCGTCGACGAAAGCCCACTGGTAGTCGCTGAAGGTGCCGAACTCCTCCTGCACTTCGAGGAAGGCCCGCGCGTTCTTGATTGCGGACTCGACCTTGAGGCGATTGCGAACGATGCCCGGGTCTTGGAGCAGCGCCTCGACCTTCTTGGCGTTGAAGCGCGCGACCTTTTCCGGATCGAAACCGGCGAACGCTTTGCGATACGCGTCGCGCTTGCGCAAGATGGTGATCCACGAGAGCCCGGCTTGGGCCCCTTCGAGCAGCAAGAACTCGAACAGGGTGCGATCGTCGCGAACCGGAACACCCCACTCCGTGTCGTGGTAGGCGACGTACGTCGGGTCTTCACCGGCCCAGCCGCAGCGCTGTCGAGCTTTCGCACTCGTCATGAGTCCGACACCTAGTCCTCGGGGCGCCGAACGACAATGCGCCGTTTGACGGATTTTCGCGACCGTGCGAAAGGTGACCGTGAGATGGCTCGAGTACGAACGAGCGTGGTGCTGCTGCTCTTAGGACTGAGCGGCTGCCGCGCGCTCGGCCTGGAGCGCGACGCGCCGATGCGCGAGCCGTTCATCGCGCTCGAGAGCGACTTTCAACGCTTCGAGACCTGGCGTCGGGTGGACTTGTCACACCGCCCAGCCATCGGAGACACGCACGCCGCCGGCGAGGCGCGCGAGTTCATCAACCGCATGCCTCCGCCTGGCTCGAAAACGTTCCCGGTCGGAACGATCTTGATGAAGACCGTGAAAGCGGAGCCAGACAGCGCGACCGACAAGGCCGCCGAGCCTGGCAAGCCCGCGAAGAAGGGCGACGACATCTTCGCGATGGTCAAGCGTGGGGGCGGCTACAACCAGCACGGCTCGGTTGGCTGGGAGTGGTTCGAGCTGCGGCGCCGCGACGATGGGTCGGTCGGCATCTTGTGGCGCGGCATCAACCCGCCGAGCGGCGAAGGCTACGGGCGCGACGCGGCGGGCGGCTGCAACGACTGCCATCGCAAGGCGACACCTAACGACTACGTCCACGCCTCCGCGCTCACACTCTGGAAGATGTGAGGCGGGAGTGACGACGGCGAGGGGCTGGTTCTATCGAGTGCGGGTGGCGTTGCTGCTCAGCGTGCTCGCAGTCGTGGTGCTCTGGGCAGTGGCCGACTGGCAGCGCCGCCGCGCGCGCAAGACCTGGACTTCCCCACTCCGGGTGGCGCTGGTGCTGGTCGAGCGTGAAGAAGTGCCGGAAGAAACCCTGAGCGCCTTGCGAAGCCGCGTTGCAGATCTCGAACAACGCCTGCGGAATGAGCGCAGACGTCATGGCGGCAGCGACATGCCGCCATTTGCCTTCGTGGTGAAAGGTCCCGTAATCGCCGAGCGCGACGCACCGCGCGTAGGCGAGCAGGATCTGGCCGGCTTGTTCGCGCACACCTGGGCGCTGTGGCGTTGGACGCGCGACATCGATCAGCGCGCGGATGTGGAGTGGCGCGGCTACGATTCGCGCATCTACCTGGTGCTCAAGCCGGCGCAGCACGAGGCCACGGCATTCGTCGAGGGCGAGAGCGAGGACGGCGGGCGCGTCGGCGTCGCCAGCGCGGACGTCGACGCAGCCATGATCGACTTCGCGCTGATCGTGGCAACGCACGAGCTGCTCCACACGCTGGGCGCTTCGGACAAGTACGACCAGGCCGGACACGCGCGCTTCCCCGAAGGCTTCGCCGAGCCCCATCGCTCGCCGCCCTTTCCGCAGCGCTGCGCGGAGATCATGGCGCGCAACGTGCCCATCTCGCCCGACTCGGAGCGACCGCCCGATACGTTGAACGAGCTGTGCATCGGCGACACTACGGCGCGTGAAATCGGGTGGCTCAAGCCGTAAGCGGCGCCAGCTCCGCACGACAGCTCGTACGAAAGCGCGACTCAGCGGAGACAAGGACGCAACGGGTCGCCATCGTCGGGGCAGATCGCGCGCGGCCCCGTGCCCCTATCGCTGGGGCGCGGCGGACGCGGAGGCTCCGGGCGCGGCGGTCTCGGTATGGGGGCGGGCGGCAACGTGCCCACTTGAGGCTGAGCACCGGCGAGCTTCGTTGCCAGCTCCTCACCCTTACGGCGCTCGGCGCTGAGCAGGAGCTCGCTGCCCCGAGCGCGATCTTCAGCAGCGCTGAGCCGTGCGCGCAAGTACTGTTCCTCGCGCGCCTGCGCGGGACGCACCAGGCCAAAGTACGCGAAAGCGCCGGCCAAAAGCACGGTAGCGAGCGCGCCGCTGCTCAGCCACGACAGCGTTCGATAGCGCCGCAGCCTTTCCCCTTCGCGAATGCGCGATAGCGCCAGGTCGTGCTGGCGCGCCTGCTCCGACTCACGCAGCCGGAGCTCCCCTTCGGCCTCGACCCGCACGCGCTCGACGGTCGCGCGCTTCATCGACTCGATGCGCTCTTGCTCCAAGCGTTCCCGCTCTGCCTCGAGCGCAAGTCGCCGTTCGCGCGCCTCCCGCGCGCGCTGCTCGGCCACGCGACGGCGCTCGGCAGCCTCCACCACGCGCTTCAGCTCGTCTTCGCGGCGACGCTGCGCCTCGCGCGCTTCGCGCTGCACGCGCTCACGCTCCGTCTCGAGCAAGGATTCGAGTGAAAACAAGAGTGAGCTCTCGCGCAGCTCGTCCATGACATCGCTCTCCTTGCCTGCTCCGACCCTCCAGGCGCGCGCGCCTTGGGTCGATTGCTCACAGGCCGAGAGCGAGCACGATCAGCCGATTGATGGGGCCATCGGCGTAGCGAAACACCTGGGATGCGACGATCCAGCCGATCAGCTCGTGCCCGGGAATATCGCGCAGGCGGGCATAAAACGAGCCCAGCGTGCGGGGCGACAGGCCCTCAGCCACCCCCGAGCCGTCGAGCGGAGGCAGCGGCACGAGGTTGAAGATGCCCAGCATCAAGTTCAGTGTGAACAGGTACGACAGCAGGAACGCCAGCGCAGCGAGCGGCGAATTCGCGGCTACGCCTTCGTTCAGCGAGACGAAGCCGACTTGAACGCCGCTGCCGCCGAGATGAAAGATGCCGGCGGCCAGGAGCGCGCGCAGGATGGCGATAGAGGTGAGCGCGAGCGCGAAGTTGGCGAGCGGTCCCGAGAGCGACATCACCGCTTGGCGCAGTGGGTGTCGCTGTCCCCAACGCGTGTCGTAAGGCACTGACGCAAAACCGAGCGGGTAGCCCACCGTGAAAACGCTGATCAGCGGTAGAATGACCATGCCAAACGGTGAGCGACGGATGTGCGGCATCGGGTCGAGCGTCACGTGCCCGAGCGCGTAAGCGGTGTTGTCACCACCGCGCATGGCAGCGTAGGCGTGCGCGGCCTCGTGACACGTCGTGCTGAACACGAACATGAGGTAGAGCGCGATCGCCGGCAGGATTAGCTCCATCGCAGAGACCATAGCGTGTTAGGCTGCTTTGCCATGTACCGGCGCCGTGCGTTCGAGCTGGGTCTATTCGCTACCGCCGCCGCGCTCTTCGCGCTCGGCGCGGGCGTGGGTTGTGGCGGTGCGCCGACCCGTCTCGTGACCGTGAAGAGCGGGACGGGCGATGGGCCGATTCAGCTCGAGGTGAAGAACCTGACGAGCGTCCCCATCAACAACCTGTTCCTGGCCAAGAGCGAGCAGGTC
>JBEHXA010000513.1:0-5654 GCA_048498935.1 Myxococcota bacterium | reverse complement strand
TCGACCAATTGGCGTTCTTGGAGTTGATCGGCAGGTTGCTGACATGAACACCGGCCGGCTGCGCGTGCTGGTCGTGGAGGATTCGCTCACGGTGCGTCGCCGCTTGTGTGATGTCCTGGAGGGCGATCCCGAGATCGAGGTGATCGCCGAAGCCGACAACGGCCAACGCGCCATAGAGCTGTGCCAAAGGCTGCGCCCCGACGTGATCACGCTCGACATGGACTTGCCCATCATGAGCGGGCTGTCGGCAACCGAATACATCATGGCGCACTGCCCGACCCCGATCTTGATCGTGTCGGCCTCAACCAATCGCCGCGAGCTCTTCAAGACGTACGATGCACTCGCGGCTGGCGCGGTCGACGTGCTGGAAAAGCCACGCGGCGACGCTTCCGACGCGACCTGGAACGAACGCTTCACCGCCGCGGTCAAGCTGGTCGCGAAGATTCGCGTCATCACCCATCCGCGCGCGCGTTTGGGTCAAAGGGCGCAGCACGGACGCGCTTCGGGCGCCTCCGCGCAGCCGGAGCGACCGCGCAGCAGTACCTCTCAGCCCCCACCGAGCGCTGGGGCAATCAGCTTGCTTGCCATCGGTGCTTCGACAGGCGGCCCCAGCGCGCTGGTAAAAGTCTTGAGCGGCATTCCCGCCGAGCTACCGCTCACCACTCTGCTCGTGCTCCACATCGACGAGCCGTTTGGTACTGCCTTCGCCGAATGGCTCAGCGATCAGACGCCCCACGACGTGCGCTTCGCGCGCGGAGGTGAGCCGCTCGACGCGGGCAGCGCGCGCACCCTGATGGCTCCCCCCGGACGTCACCTGGTCCTCGACGGGACGCGCTTTCAGCTGACGGATGGGCCCGAGCGACACTCCTGCCGCCCCTCGATCGACGTGCTCTTCGAATCGCTCGCGGAGCGCGTCGCGTCGCGCTGCGCCGCGGCGCTGCTCACCGGCATGGGCAAAGATGGGGCCGTGGGTCTGCTGGCCCTTCGGCAAGGTGGAGCGTTGACGGTAGCGCAGGACGAAAGCTCGTCCATCGTCTACGGGATGCCGCGTGAGGCCGTGCTGTTGAACGCCGCCGACCAAGTTCTTCCGCTGTCCCAGATTGGACCATACTTGACCGAGGTCATCTGTGCGCGAGCCGTGAGGTACAAGTGAAAGGTCTCACGCTGATCGTCGACGATAGCCTGACCGTACGGATGGACCTGGCAGACGCCTTCGCAGGCGCAGGCCTGTCCGCGCTGGTAGCCGAAAGCGCGGCCGAGACGCGTACCATCCTCGCGCGCGAGCCGATCGCGCTGGTGATCCTCGATGTCGTGCTGCCGGACGCCGATGGCCTGGAGCTGCTGCAGGAGATCCGGAACGAGCCATCCGGTAAGCCGCCCGCGGTACTGCTGCTCTCCACCGAAGCGGAGGTACGCGATCGGATCAAAGGGCTGAAGACAGGCGCCGACGACTATGTCGGTAAGCCGTACGACACCGGCTACGTGATCGCGCGCGCCCGGGGACTGCTGGCGGCTCGCGACGCCGAAGGTGCGCCCGAACGCGCCAGTATCCTGGTCGTCGACGACAGCGTCACCTTTCGTGAAGAGCTGCGCCAAGCTCTGGAAAAGCGCGACTACGCCGTGACGATCGCGCCCGACGGCGAGGAGGGGCTCAAGCTCGCTGCCAGCTTGCGCCCCTCAGCGATCCTGGTCGATAGCGTGATGCCCGGTATCGACGGCGCGACGTTGATCCGCAGGGTGCGGCTCGACGCGGCGCTACGGCGCACGCCATGCGTGCTCCTCACGGCGTCGGAGGGGCACGGCGCCGAGCTGCGGGCGCTCGATGCGGGCGCGGACGCGTTCGTGCGCAAAGAAGACGTCGAAGTGATCATGGCTCGCCTGGGCGCCGTGTTGCGCAGCGCTGCGGCTGGTCGCGCCGAGGCCGAGAGCCTGCTCGACCCCAAGCGCATTCTGGCGGTCGACGACAGCAGCACGTACCTGAACGAGCTCGCCAGCGTGTTGCGGGGTGAGGGCTACGAAGTCGTGGCCGCCCGCTCCGGCTCCGAGGCGCTGGAGATGCTGGCCGCGCAGCCCGTCGATTGCATTTTGCTCGACGTCGTCATGCCCGACCCCGATGGCATCGAGACGTGTCGGCGCATCAAAGGGACCCCGCTGTTCCGCGACATCCCGCTGATCATGATGACAGCGAGTGAAGACCGCGCCGGCATGATCGAGGGGCTCGGGACGGGCGCCGACGACTTCATCTCCAAGTCGAACGAGTTCGAGGTGCTCAAGGCTCGCTTGCGCGCTCAGCTCCGACGCAAACAATTCGAGGACGAGCACCGCAGCGTGCGCGAGCAGCTGCTGCGGTCGGAGCTGGAGGCGACCGAGGCTCGGGCAGCGCATGAGCTGGCCGAAGCGCGAGCTCGCATCGTCAAAGTCCTCGAGCAGAAGAACCTGGAGCTTTCACGAGCGTACACCGACTTGCAGCAAACGCAGGCCAAGTTGGTGCAGACAGCCAAGCTGGCGTCGCTGGGAGAGCTCGTGGCCGGCGTCGCTCACGAAATCAACAACCCGCTCGCCTTCGTGATCAGCCACCTGGGCACGGTGCAGAGCAGCGTGAAGCGGCTCACCCCGCAGGCCTCTGACGAGGATGCCACGCGCCATCACGCCAAGGCGCTCACCCGCCTGGGAGAGATCGCGGGGGGCCTCGACAGGATTCGCGAGCTCGTCGTGAAGCTTCGCACCTTTTCGCGCCTCGACGAGGGCGAGCGCAAGCGAGTCAGCATTCGTGAATGCGTCGACTCGGTACTCACCATCTTGGGTCACCGCCTGCGCGAACGAATCCAGGTGACGACCCGATTCGATTCACCCGACACGCTGGATTGCTACCCGAGCTTGCTCAACCAGGCCCTGATGAACCTGGTATCCAACTCGATCGACGCTATCGCTGGGCAAGGAAACATCGCAATCGAAGGCGGCGGCAGCGGCGTCTGGTACGTGCTCCGCATCGTCGACAACGGCAGCGGAATTCCGCCCACCCTGCGCGAACGGGTGCTCGACCCGTTCTTCACCACCAAACCGGTCGGCCAAGGCACGGGCCTGGGACTCTCGATCACCTATTCAATCATCAAGAAGCACGGCGGCTCCCTCGAGCTGAGCGACGCCCCGGGTGGCGGGACGTGTGTGGAGCTCAAGCTGCCGCTCAGCGGCCCGCCGGGCTAGCTGAGCGGCGCCTGCGCCGAGCTGAGCAGCGTGGCGCGTACCCGATCCAGGAGCACGTCCGACGTGAAGGGCTTGTTGATTATCCCCTCCTCGGGATCGAGCACCTCGCTCTGCACGGAACTCCGCGTCGCTCCGGCGTAGCCGGTCATGTACAGAACCCGCAGGCCCGGGCGCGCCAGCGTAAGCTCGTCTGCCAGTTTCACGCCCGTCATTTCCGGCATCACCAAATCGGTGAGGAGCAAGTCGATGCGCTCGCCGAGCTGGCTCACCGCTCTCGCTTCACTCGGCCTCGACGCCTCCACGACCACGTAGCCGCTGCGGCGCAGGATCCGGGCCGTGATATGCCGCACGGAGGGATCGTCCTCCACGAGCAAGATAGTGCCCCCTTCGTGGCTGGTCTGCCGGGGCGGGCGCGAGGTGAGCGAGCGCGCGTCGGGTAGGCGCGTCGCCGGAAATGCGACGCTGAAGGTAGACCCGACGCCCAGCGTGCTCTCCACCGAGATCTGCCCGCCATTTTGGGCCACGATGCCGTAAACGACCGAAAGCCCCAGGCCGGTGCCCTTGCCGATCTCCTTGGTCGTGAAAAACGGCTCGAAAATGCGCTTCAATACCTCGGGGTCGATGCCCGTACCGGTGTCGCTCACGCGGAGCATCACCGACTCCGATCCAGCGGCCGACAGCGGGTCGTCGGCGCCGCCCATGCGTAGCTCGATGCTCAGCGTGCCACCGTTCGGCATGGCGTCGCGCGCGTTCACGCACAGGTTGACCAGCACTTGTTCGAGCTGATTGCTGTCGGCGAGCACGGGCTTCACCGGCTGTAGCCGCGTGGCCAGCGTGATGTGCTCACCGATCAGGCGACGGAGCATCCTCTCGACGTTGGTCACCACGGTGGCCAAATCGAGCGGCTCGGGTTGCGCCGCCTCTCGCCGGCTGAAGGCCAGCAGCTGACGTGTCAGCGCCGCGGCGCGCTTCGCTGCCGCCACCATGTCTTTCACGTCCTCTTGAGCGACGTGGTCGTTCAGCTCTTCCAACGCGAGCTCACCACTGCCCTCGATAACAGCCAACAGATTGTTGAAGTCGTGGGCCACGCCGCCCGCCAACTGACCGACGGCCTCCATCTTCTGCGATTGGACTAGAAGCTGCTCGAGGCTGCGCTTTTGCGTTACGTCGCGCAGCAACGTGATTGCGCCGATGACCCCGCCCGCGTCGTTGCGCAAGGGAGTGGCGACGATCGCGACGCGCGCCTCGGAAGCGCCACCGTTGCGAATGATCACCTCCATCTCGACCCGGGGTGCGCCTTCTATCGCTCGCAGCAGCGGATTCTCGGCCGGGGGTACCAAAGTTCGGCCGTCCGCCAGGTACACGCCGTACGCAGCTGCCCAGTCTTCCGGCGGCACGTCGCGAGCCTGCGCGCCCAGCACGCGCTGCGCCTCGCTGTTGAACAGCAAGGTGCGCCCGGAAGAATCGACGACGATTACCCCTTCGCCGATGCCGTCGAGAATCGAGTTGAGGATGCGCGTTTGGTCGCGCAGCCGCTGCTCGCTCTCGCGCAGCGCTTCCTGGGTACGCAGGCGCTCGGTCACGTTGCGCGAAATGGTGACCAAGCCTTCGGTCCGCCCCTCGGGGCCTCGAATCGGCGCCTTGCTCTCCGAGCGCCATTCGCTGCCGCCACCTTCGAGCGCGTACTCTCGCACCACGTCGATGATCGGCTCGCCGCCGCGCAGCAGCTCGAGCTCTTCGTTCTCGATTGCGCTCACCAGGTGGCCCGGCAACGAACCATCGCGCAGCCGCTTACCGATCAAGGACTCCGGCTCCGAATTTCCCAGCACCTGCGCGAACGAGCGATTCACCCGTTCGAAGCGCAGGTCGCGGTCCTTGAAGTAAATACCGTCGGGACTGCTGCTCATCAGGTCTGCGAGCAGCTGCCGTTCGCGGGCTACTTGCCGCGCCAACTTGAAGTGCTCGACGCCCTTGGCCACCTTGAAGCACAGGTCTTCGGCGTCCCACGGCTTGGTGACGTACGCGAACACCTTGCCCTCGTTGATCGCGCTGATCACCGCGGGCAGGTCGGCAAAGCCGGACACCATGATCCCCACCACCGGTGCTCCGGCCATGCGCGCCAGCAGCTGATCGCCGGTCATGCGCGGCATGCGCTGGTCGGTGATGACCACGGCGATGCTGGGATCGCTCTCGATGCGGTCGAGCGCGTTCTCGGGGCTGTTCGACGTGACGACCGAGAACTGGTCGCTCAAAAGATCTTCGAGCGCGACCAGGATCTGTGGCTCGTCATCGACAACTAAGATTCGCTCTTTCGGCACCCCGCCATCCATGATCACACTCTCAAGATCGCGCGGCGCCGGCGATTCTCCTTGCCAGCTGCACTTCGCACGAACCTAAACGGTATGGGCGGCGCGCGGTCTGGTCAAGCAACTGCGAGCTGCGAAAAATCG
>JBEHXA010000512.1:0-5654 GCA_048498935.1 Myxococcota bacterium | reverse complement strand
ACGCATCGCGGCTCGATGACCAAGATGCGCGCACTCTGGATCCCAATCACGCTGACCGAGTAGCGCTGCTGAGCAGCGCTCTCGCCATGACGTGAGCGCTGCCTTTATCGGTCAGCAGCTGCCGTTCGAACAGTCGAGCTGTTCGCCGATATCTCCGTCGGCGCCTGCGGCTCCAGGGTTGCCGTCGCGCTCGGAGTCCGGGGCGTTCGGAGCAGAGTCGCCGCCGTCACCACCGAGGCCGGCGCTGCCGCCGCTCACCGCAACGTTGCCGCCGAGCGTCGCGCCAGCGCCCAGCACCGCGCCGTAAGAATGCCCGCCGGTGCCGCCGCCGCCACCGCCGGCGTGACCACCGTGAGCGCCGTTACCGCCCTTGCCGCCCGCGCCAGCCTGGGAGGGAGTGGTGTTGCCGGCGGGGCCGAGGCCGCCCGGCTGTCCTTGTCCACCGGCACCGCCGTCGCCGCCCTTACCGCCCGCACCGCGTGTGATGACCACGCCGCTGGTTTCGACGATCGAGTTCTCGGCGAAGATGCCGAAGCTGCCACCACCGCCGCCGCCGCCGCTGCCGCCGCTGCGTGCTGCGCAGCCACCGGCGCCGCCGCCGCTGCCGCCCGCAGCACGCGCGTCTTGGGCGAACGAGTTCTTGCCGTAGTCGCAACCGCCACCACCGCCGCCGCCGCCACCGCCGGTGCCGTTGTGGCCGGTGCCACCCTTGGCGCCTGGTGATGCGTACCAGTAGCTGCCCATCACGATGCCGCCGCTGCTGGCTACGCCGCCCGGACCGTTCGACGTGGCACCGGGTTGGCCTGGTCCGCCGTCCTCGCACGAGGCGCCACCATCACCAGCGCTGCCGGCCACGCCCGCCGAGGCGGGCGAGCCACCTCCGTCGTCGCCGGCGCCCGCGGTGTAGTTGGTGACGGGTGGATAGCAGCCCAAGTCACCGGGGCCGCCATCGCCACCATGACCGCCCAGGGTGTTGGTGTTCGAAGGGGTGTCGGTGCACTGGTTCGATCCGGGATTGCCGCCGAGCGTGCCCTCGGAGTCACACTGATTCTGGCTGACGGCACCGGAGCTGCCAGGCTTGCCGTTCATCCCGTCGTTCGTTGCGAGCGTGGCGGCGTCTTGCCCGTCAGCGCCCGGGTCACCGTCGGCGCCGTTGCCGCCCAAGATCTCCACGTCCGTGAGCCGGAGCTTCGCGTTGACCGCGTGGATGCCGTAGCTCGAGCGGCCATTGCCGTCTTTGGTGCCTTCGGCGTCGGGCGCTTGAATGGCCAGGTTTTCGAGGGTGGTGTTGCTGGCGAGCTCGTGCGCGACGATCGCCACGTACTCTTCCGACTCGGGATCTTGGCTGCCTTCGATCACGACTCGATGTTCCGCGTCGGTCAGGGCGCCGGCATCCCAGTTGGCGTCGAAGCCGCCAACCACGCGCGCGCCCGACTCGAGCACCACGACCTCTTGATAAGTGCCGGCCTGCACGTAAACGTCCTTGCGCCCCGATTCCTTGGAGCGCGCCAGCCCAGCGTTGATCGTCTTGCAGGCGCTCGCTGCGGTCAGGCCGCATTGCGCGTCGTCGCTGCCGGAAGGCGCGACGAAAATGTTGTCGGGCGTGGGACTGCCGCCGCCGCTACCGGCCGTGCCGTTGCTGCCACTCGTGCCATTGCTGCCCGCAGTGCCCGAGTCAGTGCCGGCGCTGCCGCCCTGTCCGGGGTCACCACCGTCACCAACGGTGCCGCCCTGATCGCTCCCACCGCTGCCGTTGCCGTTCTTGCCGCCGTTGCCTGAAGTGTTCGAGCTGCCACTGGTCGCTCCCGCACCCGTGGTGCCCCCGATGGGGCTGAAGCTCACTGTGTTGTTCCCACTGCACGCCAGCACGAGCACGGTCAGGCCAAACAGCCCCAAGACAGATTTCATCGGTATGATAGCCGTTCTGAACAACGGCAAGAGCTCTGTCAAGGTAGGTGAAAGGCCGACAAGCGTCTTGTCCGCCCCATTGGTCGCGTAACCAAAATTTTTGCGGTTACGGATACGGACCGAGCTCGCTCAGCGCGGTCGTCTCCGGCAGGCCGAGCATCAGGTTCAAACTCTGGATCGCCTGGCCAGCGCCGCCCTTGATCAGGTTGTCGAGCGCGGAAAAAACCGTCACGAGCCGCGTCTCGCCTTCGCTCGGACCGAGCGCAAAACCGACCTCGGCGTACGGAGAACCGCTGACGGCTACGACCTCGGGCAAGCGCTCTTTCGGAACCCGGACGAACGGCTCTGCGTCATAGCGACGCGCGTAAAGGTCGCGCAGTGACGCTTCAGTGACTGGAGCTGGCACCCGCACGAACGTGGTGGCGAAAATGCCGCGCGCGAGCGGCGCCGATACCGGCACGAAGCTCAGGCGCGGTGAGCGCGCACCAGCGGCCGCGAGCGTGGCTTCAATCTCGGGGGTGTGCTGGTGCTCGAGCGGCTTGTACGTGCGCAGGTTCCCGGCTCGCACCGGGTGATGGGTCGTCGGCACCGGCGCCGCGCCCGCGCCACTCGACCCGGTGATCCCCACCACGTCTATGTCGCCGCCCAGCAGGCCCGCTTCCGCCAGTGGCAAAAGCCCGAGCTCGATGGTCGTAGCGAAGCAGCCCGGTGAAGCCACGAAGCGCGCTCCGCGGATCCGTTCGCGATTTAGCTCCGGCAACCCATACACGAATTGCCCCAGCAGCTCCGGGCGCGGATGCTTGCTGCCGTAGTACCGCTCGAACGCTGCCGCATCCGGCACCCGAAAGGCCCCCGACATGTCGATGAGCCGCGCCCCCGTCTTCTCGGCGGCCGCGACGACATCGAGGCTGGCCGCGACCGGGAGCCCCATCACGACCACGTCGGCACCCGCGATGGCCTCGCTCGCGGGCAAATCCTCGAACACCAGATCGCTCACCCCCTCCAAGTTCGGATGCGCCGCCGCCACATTCTTCCCGACATGATCTTTCGCGACCACGCGCGTCACCTCGACCGCCGGATGCCGGAGCAACCTCCGCAGCAGCTCCGCCCCCGCAAACCCTGAAGCACCGAGCAGCGCAACCTTCACGGCCATCCCCCAACTCTGCCCGCCCCCCGCCTGCTCGACAACCCGCCCCTCTCCAACCCGCCCATTTGCCGCCCGCCGTACGTGTTGCGAAACGCGCTCGTCACTCGCGCTCGTCACTCGCGCTCGTCGCTCGCGCTTCTTGTCGTCCACCGCACCTGCCCCCGTCGCGCTAGCCCTCTCCACGCCTCAACTCGTGTCGCAATTGCGACACGAAAAACTCAATAAAATCGTGCCGCGATCCGCAACCTGACGCCAAGTCGCAGATGCGACTACCGCGCACGGGCCCCATCACTCGAACCACCAACCCGCGCTCCTCCTCCAGGGGCCTCGTTCTTGGCTCCCGCTGCATCGTGCTGCGCTCCGCGGAGCGCGCGCGACGTTTCGCAGGTGCGCAGAAGACGCGGCCGATTCGGTTGGAGCCCAAGCAGCAAACGCCTTCGCCCTAAGAGGAACTGACCCAGCAACGGCACGCCCGCGAGTTGCTGGTCATGTCGAACATCCCAAAGGTTGTCGCGAATGCGACTTGGCGTCAGACGGCGAAACCCCGAGTTGCTGGTCGAACATCCCAAAGGTTGTCGCGAATGCGACTTGGCGTCAGTTGGCGAAACTACGATGGAAATCGTTCAGGAATTTATGTCGCAAGTGCGACACGGATTTCGACTTGGAAGGGGCCAAGCGCGCCTCGGTGCTGATGCTGAAGTTGGCAACGGCGCAACGGCGCGACGGCGATGAGAGGCCGATCAGGAACTAGGCCTCCCCACCGATCTTTCGCCCCAATCGGTAGGCATGATGAAGCGTTGGATGGCCGCGATCGTGAGACCACGGGCGCGGCGGCGCTGTACTAGCTCGACCTCCACGCTATCGAAGCGGCTCCACATCGCGGCGCGACGGACAGCCTCAATCAGGTGCTCGGTGGCGCGCGGTCCAAGATCGCGGATGTGTCCGCTCAGCACGACGCGCTTCAGCCCGCAAACGTTGAGGATGCTGGCAATGCAGCCGGCTGTAGCGTCGAGCGCTTCGATCAAGAAGGCTGGCAGGTCGGGCGCCTGTGCGGCGCGGCACACGTCGGCAAACGTGACCTCGCTCTGCCCGGTAGCTTCAGCGAGGCTGCGCGCCAGCCACGGCGCCGCGATCAGCGTCTCCAGGCAGCCGAGGTTGCCGCAGCCGCACTGGCGATGGTGCCCGGCGAGCGGCGTGTGGCCAATCTCGCCCGTGACGGGCACTTTCCCGTCGTACGGGCGCTGCCCGGTGACGAGCGCTCCGCCCACGCCATCGCCGAAATCGACGAGCAAGAAGTCGCTGCCGCTGGCGCGCGTCGCAACCTCGGCCAACGCCAAGGCGCGGTTTTCCTGAATCAGCAGCACCGGCGCGCGGAACACTTCATGAAACGCGCTCACCAGATCCGCTCGCTCGCACCAATGCAGGTTCGGGCACATCAGGACCTTGCCGCTCGATTCGTCGACAAGCCCTGGCACGCTCACCATTACGGCCCACGGCCGACGGATCGGGAGCGCGGCGGCATGCTGGAGCAACCGCTGCCGCCACAGCGCTTCGCTCGACGGAGTCTTGAAGTCGACGTCCCAGCGCTCGTCCTCCGGAAGCGCCGCCGGCACCGCCGCGAGGCGGGTGCGCTCCACCCCAAGCTCGACGATGACGAGCCGCGGCGGGTTCTGCGCGAGCCGTAGCTGCTTGCCGGGCCGCCCGACGCTGCTGCGGCTCCTCGCGACCTGACTTGCCCCGCTCAGCTCTTCGACGACGCCCGCCGTCGCCAGCTCGTCGATGATCTTGCCGGCAGTGGGCTGGCTCATGCCGCCCGCCTTGGCCAGCTCGGCGCGAGTCGCGACACCACGCCGCAGCAGCTGCTCGACCAACCGCGCCTGGTTGGTCAGGCGCAGCGTCTTGGGGAGGGCGCGCGACGTCACTCGGCGTCGCTACAACAGCGAAAGCCAGTCTCGGTGCCGTTGTAGTAGCGGTCGTGAGCGGTCTGAGCGGCTCGGCAGAAGTTGCGGCTCGGCTGCCAGTAGGCGCCCTTCATGGCCGGCTGGGGCGGCCCCTGGCGATCCATGGCCACGAATTCTTCGAGGTTGCCGGCCATGTCCATGACGCCGAACGGGCTGGCGCAGCGGCCAAACGAGCCACCTGGGGCGCGCAGATCGCGGAGCTTGCCCTCGGGGCTCACCACGTCGAGCCGATCGGCGTTGCAGGCGCTCGAGTCGCGCGAAAAACCGTACGGGTACGGCCGCATCTGCTCCCCCTCGCACGCGAAGTTCCACTCGCTCTCGCGACACATGCGCTTGCCTTGGGCGGCGCACGCCTTCTCGCCGTGGGTAAAGCTACGGTGGTTGGCCGGCAACGTTTCACCCGGCTCGGTGAACTCGGTGCGATCGATGCAGAAGCGCATCGGTCGGCGCTCCTTCGATAAGCAGCGGCTTGGCCCGTACTCGGCGCACCGAAACTCTTCGTAGCGCCCTTTCGGATCCATGTACTGCTTACAGTTGAGCTCCACCTTGGGACAGTAGTTCCCCTCGACGAGCACCATGTTGGTCGGACAGGCGCTCGGTGCTTCGGGCTCCGGCGGCTTCACTTCACGAAGTGGTGC
>JBEHXA010000511.1:0-5678 GCA_048498935.1 Myxococcota bacterium | reverse complement strand
GGGTGGCGGTCTCGAGCCCGCGTCTCAACGAGAAAGGCGGCTCGGTGCGCGGACACCTGATCTTGCGCGAGCTATCGCGCAACCTGGGCTGGCACTTCGCGCTTGCGGCCGAAACGCGCCCCGTCGAGCCGTAGTCTCGAGAGCGAGGGGTCGCCGATCGGGAAACGAAAGCGCGGACAAACAAAGAGCGAGGGGTCGAGAGCGAGTGGGCGATGTCGCATTTGCGACATGAAAAGCTCAATGAATCCGGGACTCGTCTTGGCGACTGACGCCATGTCGCATGTGCGACAGGCGCGGGCGGCGGGGGCGCTGAGCTACCGGGGCGACGCGGGGCGGCTTGCGCGCGCGGAGGCACACGAGCCTCAGGGCCAAGTGAGACCGAGCGTGGGACAGTAGCCTCTGCCGGGTGGGCTGCGAGGTGGCAGCCCACATGCTCACCTCACACGATCACGAAGTCGTCCGTTTCGGCAGCGTCGGCCGAGGCGGCGGCGGTCGTCTCTTGATCGCGGTGGACCGCGAGCTCGTAGAGCTCGACGAAGACCTTGGGATGAGCGCGCGCCAGGCCCAAGAAGCGATCGCGCTGCAAAAACAGCGTCACGGTCGGGTGATGCGCGACCACGTCCGTGATGGCCGAGCGGCACAAGATCAGCGCGACCTCGCCCACCACTTCACCCGGTCCCAGGCGCGCCACGAGGGTGTCGTCGCTGCCGTCCTTATGGACCACGTTCACCTCGCCCAGCGCCACGATGTGCAGGCCGTCGGGCGCGGAACCCTGCGTGATGATGCGATCGCCTTGGTTGTACTGCTTTACGATGAAACGCTCGATCAAAGCCGGGCGCTCGGCGGGGCTCGCAGACTTGAGGATGAAGTTGGTCCGCATCAAGTTGTCGAGCATGCGGCGCCGGCAGAACTCGGCGAACACGCGCCCCACCTCGGGCGCCTTGGCCGCCACGCGATCGAGCGCGGCCTTGCTGCCCGCCAGCACTACGCTCGGCCGGCAGGCGCTCACCGTCGCAGTGCGAGGCGCTGACGAGAGCAGCGCCATTTCACCGAACAGCGCGCCGTTTCCGAGCCGCGCCAGAGCCAGCGGCGCGCCGCCCGGCTTCATCGACTTTTTGAAGACGTCGAGCTCGCCGCGCGCCACGATGAACGCCTCGTTGCCGACGCTGCCCTCTTCGACCAACGCCTCCGAGGTGGCCACGATACGCACTTCGAACGCAGCCACGGTCGCCTTGAAGGCAGCCGGATCCAACCCGGAGAACAGCACTTGCGGCCCAACAGGCGCCGCCACCTCGCTCACGCTCGCCTCGTCTTGAGCGGCCTTCGCGCTCTTCAACACCTTCGCGGCTGCGTCGAGCAATGCGTCGCCCGTGAGCGAAGCCGCGAGAGGCGCGGACTCTTTGGCTGGTGCAGCCATGCGCGGCGGCACGCCTCGCTTGTCGGCAAGGCGACTCGCGCCCTTGGCGAACGACGACGCCATGCTCTCGAGCCCTTCGTCGTCCGACAGGCCGGCGCCGCGGAGCAGCCCATAGGCCGCGATCGCGAGCGGCAAATTGCCGTCGAACACCGCGCGCTCCAGCGCACCGCGCAGGCCCAGCTCGAGCTCGGCAACCCGCCCCAGGCCACCCAGAAGCCAGGCGGTGACGAAGGTGTTGAACGCCGAGAGCGGCTCATCGCTGAGCAGGCCCGCCGCGATGCGCAGCGCGCCTTCGCGATCGTCCTTCAATGCCAGCGCCAGCGCGCGATCGATCGCGCGTTCTTCCACGGCAGTCGTGAGCGGGGGCACTTGCGCCATCGCACCAGCATAGCCCGCCTCTCGCCTCCGCCAGCGGGAAAAACTTGCCGCTAGCAGCGGGAAGCGCTCGTCACGGTGATCGAGGGCTTGCCCTATGGCTGCGTGCGCGTACGAACTAGTCCGCGCGCGGCTTCGTCCCTTGGAGCTTCGCCAGGGCTACGCTGATGGCAGCGGCGGCGGCGCTCACGCGCGGCACGACGAACGGAAAATCCATGCGCGCGGGGCCGATGATACCGAGCGCACCGGCGCGCTCGTCCTCGGCGCGAAAGGGGGCCGCTACTACGCTGACTGGGCAGCCAACGGCCTGTGCCGCTTCCTCACCGAGGAACACGCGCACGTTGTCGGAGGCGAGCGCCGAGTCGATCAAGCTGAGCAGCCGTTCGCGATCTTCGAGCACGCGCAGCAGCTCGCGCGCGCGGCCAACGTCGCCGAACTCGGGCCGTTCGAGCAGCCTCGCCTGGCCTTCTACCTCGATGCTCAGGCCCCGCGCTGCGCCCTCGGCGGCGGCGCGCACCAGCGCCAGACCTTTTTGATGCAGCGCGCCGAGCTCGTCGTTTTGTTCCAGCACGCCGCTCATGAAGTGCTCGCGCACCGCGAGCAAGGTGCGCCCCGACACGGCCTCTTCGAGCATGTTGTGAATGCGCTCGAGATCCTGCTCGGTGACGGGAGCGTCCAGGCTCAAGAAGCGATTCTCCACGGTGCCGTCCGAGAAGACGATCACCGCGAGCAGCTCCCCCGGTCGCGTCGCGATGAAGCGCAGCTTGAGCAGCGTGCGCGTCTCGCCGCTGGCGCGCACCAACAGCGCTGGCGCACCCGACAGACGCGACAGTCGACGCCCCGCTTCGCGGAGCAGATCGGTACCGACCGGCAGCGCTTCGAACCAACTGTCGATGTCGGCGCGCTCTTCCTTCGAGAGCTGTTGCTCCTCCATCAGCGCGTCGACGAACAGCCGGTACGCGGCCTCGGTGGGCTCACGCCCAGCAGAGGTGTGCGGCTGACTCAAGTAGCCGGCCTCCTCGAGGTCGGCGAGCACGTTTCGGATCGTGGCCGCCGACAGGTCGAAGCCGTACTTCTTGGTGATGGTCCGGCTGGCAACCGGCTCGCCAGTCGCGATGAATTCCGTCACCGCTGCGTACAGGACCGAACGCGCTCGCTTCGGCAGGCTGCTCACCCCTCGAATGTGGCCCCGCCCCGCGCCCTAGGTCAAACGGGCCGGGGCGCGGGGCCCGACAGATGAAGGGCCAAGCACGCCCGGCGTTCGGGGCCGACGGCCCGAACGCTACGAGACCGAGCCGCCACTTACCTAAGCGCACCACGCCCAGCTTGGCGAAATCCTTGACAGTTTTTGACGAGACGCAGATGATTTCGGTCCGGCGAAAATCCGGACTAGTTTCATGCCCGTGACCGCTCATCTGGAGGATGCGTGACCACCACTCTGCTGGCCGTCGACGACAGCAAGACGATGCGAAAGGTGATCGAGATCACCTTTGCTGGGGAAGGCTTCAAGACCGTGGTTGCGGCGGACGCCAGCGACGCAGTCGCCAAGGCGCAAGCCGAGCGCCCGCAGGTCGCGCTGATTGACGCGGCTCTCGACGGCACCAACGGCTACGACCTCTGCCGGCAGATCAAGGGCGCCTCGCCCTCCACTGTCGTGGTCCTGCTCTCGAACAAGGCGCAGCCGTACGACAAGGCGCGCGGCTCGGCAGCAGGCGCGGACGACTTCATGGACAAGCCGTTCGACACCCAGCAGATGATCGACAAGATCACCGCGCTGGCGAAGCGCGGCGCACAGCCGGCAGCGCCGCCTGCGCCCGTCGCGGCAGCGGCACCGCAGCCGATCACGCAGCCGCTCTCCGCCAAGCCCGTAGCGCCCGCCGAGGCCACGCGCCAGCGCGTGCAGACGCTGGCGTACGGCAGCACGCCGGTCCCGCCCCAAGCTTCCGCCCCGCCCGCGGTCAAGCCGCTCGGTAGCCCGTCACCCTTCGGGTCGCGCGCGCCGACGACCCCCGGCACCCCGGCTTTTTCGCCGCCCGCACCCGCAGCTGGCGCTGGTAACGGCGCGCACGCGGACTTTGCGTCCAAGCTCGGCGGGCTCGGTCTCACGCCCGCCCAAATCGAAGGCGTGCTCTCGCTGTCGCGTGAAGTCGTCGAAAAGGTCGTGTGGGAGGTCGTGCCCACGCTCGCCGAAGCGATGATCAAAGAAGAGATCTCGCGCCTCACGCGCGAGTAGCCCGCGCGGTCCTCTCCCTCGTCACCACGACATCCCCATTCACCCGCCTCGCAAGCGCAGGTGACGAGGGCTACTCGATCGCCTTGGCAATCAGATCAGAGCGAACGAGGGGCACCAGCATCGGGTCGAACGTCACTTCCGGCACCACGCCGGTGCGGAAGGCGTACGACACACGCAGCGCCACGCGGGTGCCGCGCAGGGTGCCGCGCGCCATCGATTCGGTAGCGCGTTGACCGATGCGCTCCTCGAGCTGCGCTTTCGGCGACAGCTTGGCCTGGCGCGGCGGCTTGAAGTTGCCCCAAGCGCTGATCGCGAACGCGAGCGTCGGCGGGGCGCTTGCGGTGGGCAGCTCGCTGAGTGCTTTGCCGAGCGCCTTACGCTGAGGGTCGCGCTTGGCGTCCCAAGCCAGCACCAGCTTCTCGGCGCGAATGAGCGTCAGGAGCTCGCCGGCTGCGCCCGGCAGTGAGTCGATCTCGGCTGCCTTGCTCAGCACGCCTAGGGCATCGGCGGTTCGGCCACTGCGCGCGCTGCTCGATGAGCTGCCCCGCGACCTGAGCCAACGCTCCGTAGCTGCGATCGCTCGGCGCGGCGGCCGCATCCAGCTCGGCCAAGAGCAGCACGGCAGTAGCGCTCTCGGTACCGCCACGCGGCGCGACGGCGAGCCGCTGCGCCAACGCGGAGCGCGCTGCTTCGAGCACCGCCTGATCGGGATTGCCGTCGGCTTCCCAGCTCATCAAGCCGGCCCACGCCGGAGCTAGCTCGCCCGGTACCGTTTTCGGGAGCAGCTGCAGCACGTGTTGGTCCGCTGCCAAGAGCGCGCTCACGGCCAAACGCGGCGCCGGAGCTTCGACGCCGAGCGCGGCAAAGTATAGCTCCTGACGGCGATTCGAATCGATGCGCGGTCGCTCGCCCGGCTGCACGTGGAGGCCGGCCGACACCCCGGCATCGAGCGCAGACGCGAATACTGCGAGCGGCTTCTCGTTCGGAAGTTCGGCCAGCACCTTGGCGAGCGCCTGATAACGCTGATTGAAATTGCGCTCGAGGCTGGCAGCGTCGGTGGCCAGCGATAGCTCCGTTACCCAAGGCACCACGTGCGCGAGCCCAACGTAGGCCTCGACAGACGCCCCGTCGCGACCTCCCCCCGACTGCCACGCCAGCTCGAGATCGGCCAGCGCCGCAGCTAGGCCGGGGCGCGATCTCACGGCGTCCGCACACAGTTCGGGCGAGCCGACCCCGGGCTGAAGACCCGGGCACGCGCTGCCATCGGCAGCGACCACCGCCAGCCCAGCGGCGACGCGCAGATCGGACTTGGACTTCGCTTCGACCGGCGCCAAGGCGCGCTTCGCGTCGGCGTAACGCCCGAGACGCAGCAGGCTCCAAGCCTTGACGATCGGATCACCGTCACGCCGCGTGACCAGCAGCTGCTTCAGCTGCTCGAGCTTGGCGCGCTCCGGGCTCGCTTCCGGTAGGGCCTTTGCGTTCTCGGCGACGCACTTTTCGTCCTCGTCGAACGCGCAGGCTTCACCCAAGCGCAGCAGCACCGGGCTGGTGGCGCCAGCCACGGCCCACGCTTCGAGCGCAGCGCGCGCGATGTCGGGCCGCTCGGCGGCGATCGCCGCTCGCTCGATGGTCGCGAGTAGGCGCGGCAGCTCG
>JBEHXA010000510.1:0-5679 GCA_048498935.1 Myxococcota bacterium | reverse complement strand
CAACGAAGTGGAGATTGCCGGGAACAATACCGTGGGGTTCCGGTGCGTGGTGACGCCGGGACATTAGCGTTTCAAAGGGCCCGACACCTGGCGCGCCGGCCCGCATGAGCCGAGGCATCGCCAAGCTCGTCACCACCGCGCACGCGCCGCGGCTCGGCAGCTTCGCCGCGAACTTTCGCGAGCTGCCGATCGACGCCGAATGGCTAAACGAGGTCGCGGCCCTGACGCGCCACCGCCACGGCGCGCTGCGCACCTACGCGCAGCGCCTGGCGCGCCTTTACCTGTCCGACTTCGACGCCAACGCGCTCACCGGCATGTACCGCATGCAGCTCTTGCCGCGCGGCGCCTGGCAAACGCTGCTCGGCGGCCGACCCGGTGGCAGGCTCTTGGACGTGGGCGCCGGGTCCGGTGACGTCACGGCCGTCCTGGCCGAGTCCTTCGACGAGGTCGAGGTCACTGAACTATCGCGCGGCATGCGCAAGCGCCTCGAACGGCGCGGCTTTCGTTGTCACGCGCTCGACCTCACGGCGAGCGAGCTCGTGGCCGAGCCGTTCGACACCGTGGCGCTGCTCAACGTGCTCGATCGCTGCGAGCGACCGCAAACGCTGCTGCGCCGCGCGCTGGCGGCGCTCGCGCCGGGAGGGCGCTTACTCGTCGCGCTCGCCCTCCCCTATCGTCCCTTCTATTTCGCGGGCGCGAGCACGCCCGAACCTCTGGAGCGCCTGGAGTGCGACGTGGGCGAGAGCGGTACGTGGGAAGACGGCGCGCGACGCTTCATCGAGCGCGACCTCATTCCGCTGGGCTTGACGCTCGAATGTTTCGCGCGCGCCCCCTACCTCTCCGCTGGTGACAGCGCGCGGCCGCTCTACGAGCTGGACGACGTGGTTGTAGTGCTATCAAAACGCTGAAATTCGGCGCGGCTTGCCTCGGCGGTCGGCCGAGACTAAAGCTGCGGAGCTTTTTCGCCGGCAAGTTGCCGCGCCAACCATCGAGGTCCTGAGTGTCCAAAACAGTACTGCTCGCCACTGAAAAGCCCTTCTCCGCCAGCGCCCGCGACCAGGTCGTCGCGATCATCAAAGAGGCGGGCTACACCGCCAACGTGCTCGAGAGCTACAAGGGCAAGGGCCCGCTCATCGAAGCCATCGCCAGCGCCGACGCGGTGATCTTCCGCAGCGACATCATCGACACCGAGGTGCTGGATGCCGCCAAGAACCTGAAGCTCGCCGTGCGCGCAGGCGCCGGTTACGACAACATCGACACGGCGGCCGCCAAGGCCAAGAACATCGCCGTGATGAACACCCCCGGTCAGAACGCCAACGCGGTGGCCGAGCTCGTGTTCGGCATGCTGGTGTACCTGGCTCGCGGCAAGTTCGACGGCAAGACCGGTAGCGAGCTCCGTGGCAAGACGATCGGCCTGCACGCCTTCGGCATGGTCGGCCGCGCCGTAGCGACCGTCGCCAAGGGCTTCGGCATGAAGGTGTACGCCTTCGACCCGTTCGTGAAGCCGGAAGTGTTCGCGGCAGCGGGCGTCGAGGCGGCCTCGTCGATCGAGGACCTGTACACCAAGAGCCAGTATCTCTCGCTGCACATCCCGGCCACCGCCGAGACCAAGGGCAGCATCGGCAAGAAGCTGCTCAGCCTGATGCCGAAGGGCGCGACCCTCATCAACACCGCGCGCAAGGAAGTCATCAACGAGGCCGAGCTGCTCGAGGTGTTCGAGGCCCGTCCCGACTTCAAGTATGTGAGCGATATCGCCCCGAGCGATGCCACCGCCGCCGCCTTGAAGGAGAAGTTCGAGAAGCGCGTCTACTTGACGCCCGCCAAGATGGGCGCTCAGACCGAAGAAGCCAACGTCAACGCTGGCCTCGCTGCCGCCCGTCAGATCGTCGGGTTCTTCGAGAAGAACGACCGCAACTTCATCGTCAACGGTCTCTGACCGGCGCCGCGGCTGGAGCGCCCGCTCCAAACCGGCACGCTGAGCTGAACGGCCCTGCGAGTACTCGCGGGGCCGTTTCGTTTTGTCACTCGCCCCAAATGCGCACGGACTTGTCGCCCGACGACGTCAACAATCGGTCACCCGTCACCGTGAAGGAGACCGCGTACACGTTCGCGGTGCCGGTGTGCTTGAGCAGCTTGAGCAACTTGAGTGGTCCGCCGTCGGCGGCAGGCTGCAAGATGCGCGCGCGACCATCGTAGGCCGAGGCAGCCAGAGCGTCGCCCGCCGGCGAGAAGCGCACCTGGTGCACGTTGTTGCCCAGGTCGGTGAAGCGGGATTGCCGCGACGGCTCACGCGCGTCGTACACCAGGACGGCGTCGCCACCGGCGGCGACGTAAGCACCGTCCGGAGAGATGTCTACGCTGCTCACGTATTTGGGCGCCGGCTGAGTCCAGACTAGCCGCCGATTCTTCAGATCCAGCAGCGACACCGTATCGGACGGGTAGTAGCTCACCGCGAGCAAGCTCTTGTCTTCCGACAGGTCGAACCCATCCACGCGCTCGGCAAAGCGGAGCGCCAGCGCGGGCACTAGGCTGCCGTCGGGCCGCCACGCGTAAAACACCAGGATCGAGGTCTGGCTGTCGATGTTCGGCAGGTTCGCGCCGAGAATTGCGCCGTCGTCCGAGCTGCGCAACTGCCAGGCGCTCTCGTCAGAGAGGTGGCGCAACGGCGCGCCGGTCAGCGGGTCGAGCGCTTCGATGCCGCCATCGTGAGCGAACAGCACCGCCGGCTGCACCGAAGCGCTGGGTTGCCACATGAACGCGCCTCGCCCGTACTGGGCGTAGCCGGTGATCTCGTTCTTCGCGAGCAGCTTACCGCTCCGAGCGTCGTACACGCGCAGCTTGGCTTCGTTCTCACTCACTGCGAACAGGCGCTGAGCGTCCTCGCTCCACTCAGCCATGCTCAGGTGACTGAACCCGACGTCGATCTGCTTCTGTTGGCGCCAGCGCTCGTAGCGCTGCGGCAGTGGCGCCGGACGCTTTCGCGGTGTCGGAAATGACCAAGGCTCGAGCCACTGCTCGAGATCGATCACCTTGCCGAACGCGCGCGACGCAGCAGGCGCCAGCACCTCCCCTTGGGCCGGCGTGCGCGATGCCCCGGCCTGCGGAGCCACGGGCGCGTCGCTGACCGCTTCGACCGGCGTCGCCGAGACCGCGCTCGTAGGACTTCCGGCCGGTGCTGCCGGAGCCCCGCCACACCCGAACAGCATCAGGCACCAAAGGCTCCCCAGCTGTCGGGATCTCCGTTTCACCTTACCCAGCATGCTCTCACGGGCCCCCCGCCCCTGGAAGCGCTTGACCGATCGCCCTGCTCGCAGTACGAACCGCCTCCCACACACGCCGAAGTGGCGGAATTGGCAGACGCGGCGGACTCAAAATCCGTTTCCAGCAATGGAGTGTCGGTTCAACCCCGACCTTCGGCACCAGCACTACCTTGATTCGGGCTCGAAGGGCGGGGCGCCTCGAGTCCTCAGCGTTGCCGGCGTGCGCGGAGCCGACCGGTGCGCAGTTGGACGAGCGAGAAGCGGCCGAGCACGTTGCGCAGGGCTTGAGCGGCGGAGCTCGCTTGGGTGCTGAGCGCGAGGCGCGGCTCGCCGCCTTGGAGCACGACTCGAATCACGGCCTCTTGCAGGTTTTCGCGGCGAATGACCTGGCACAGGTCGTCGAATAGAGCCGGCGGGAGGCGACCGCGGGCGAGGCGCGGCTGTCCGCGCTCGACGACGATGCGAAATAGCTCGTTCGAACGCAGCGCTGCGGCGACCAGCAATGCCAGCGCACAGGCGAGCATGAAGAGGCCCATCCAGAGGATGATCGAACCGTCGGCAGCGAGCGCGTCGATGGGGCCGAGCATGCTCACGGCGCGCGGCGGAGCACAAGCCGTCTGGCGCCCAGACGTTACGGAGCGAGCGGGACCTGCGAGAAGAGCTTCAAGAAGGTCGTGAAGCCGGGATTGGCGACAGCATCGTAGGAGCCATGCCCGTTGCCCGGGAGTGGGCAAGTGACGATCGGATAGAGCGGATCGCAGTCGAGCATGCGCCGGCAGCGCGTGTCGCTCGGGGTGTCGTCGATTGCAAACGACTCGAATTGGGCGGTGGCTATGCCGGCAGCGTTGCAACCGTTCAGCGACATGGCCCGCTCGATGGCGCTCCGCTCCGCGTAGAGCCCGGCCTGGCTACCATCACCCGTTTCGTAGATCCAAAACCCGGCCATGCCGGAGCTGGTGCAGGTCGGCCGGTACTGCGGTTCTGGGGGCAGACCGCCGGTTTGGGTCATGACGCCGCGTATGGGTCGCACCGGATCACCCGCGTACTTGCAGGCAAGCTCGTTGGCAAACCAAGAGCCGCTGCTGTTGCCCGAGCCGAACACGCGATGTCGATCGAAGCAGAGCTCTTCGTTCAACTCGTCGTAGAGCGCCTCGTAGAAGGGCCAATCGATCGAATCGTCGCCCTCTTTGTCGTCGAAGCAGCCCTGATTCTCGTTCGTGCCGTGGCCGAGTGAGTTGGGTCCCGGCGTGAGCCCGATGCGAATCACCGTGTTACCGGCGTTGTTGGTGCCCGGCGGGTACTGGGCGGTGATCGGGTAAATGTTCGTCCCGTTGCCGCCGCAGCCGGGTCCCTGAAGGACGAGTGGGTACGGCTGACTTTCGTTGTAACCCGCCGGCAAGTACACGTAGTACTCGCGCGGAGTGGACCAGGCGCCGCACTTGGGTTGACCGCCGAGCTTCGCAGCGCAGTTCGGATCCTTCGCGCCCACGGTGACGATGGTGTGAGGCACGCCGCCCGTTTCGCCTGTGAACGGCTTCCCACAACCGTTCGAGGGCCAGACCGCTCTGAGGTCACCCGGCGACGAGCCGCCGCTCCCACTCGCGCCAGCCGTTGCCGTGCCGGGCGCACCCCCACTGCCACCTACCCCGGCCGTCGTCCCTGCGAACACGCCTCCAGCCGCGGTCGCGGCACCCCCTGTTCCGCCTCCCTCATGCGATCCGCCGATCGTGACGCCGCCATCGGGCTGACCCGAGCTGGAGCCACCCTGCGCGACGCCACCATGACCACCGCTACTTCCCGACGCTCCGGTGGCTCCAGCACGCGCAGGGTGGTTACCCTCACCACCGTCCTCGCCATTTCGAACGGTGTTGCCGCAGCCGCCCAGCAGCGCGACGAGCCACGTCAGCAGGACCAAATTATTTTCCCAGACTCTCATCACCGGTCCCTCAACCCAGCTCGAGAGTACCACGACACACCAGGCGCGGTGCGCTCAGAACTTGTACGAGATCGAGACCTTGGTGGTGCCAGTCCCGTCCATGCCGGACTTTTCGGCTGGGCGAAGATCCAACGGACCCGATAGCGTGATGGCCTGGTAGCGCAAGGGCGCATCGGCGACCGTAACGGTGCCGCGCAGCTGGGCAACGATGGAAAGCTCGTCATCGATGACGTTGGTGAGCTGGTACGAGAGGTCGATGAGCGCGCTGCGCGCGGCGCCGCTCGTCGTGAGCTGCTTCAAGCTGGCCTTGGCGCTACCGATCTTGGTGTCGTCGTCCTCGCCGCCCGCTAGTGCGACCGCAGCGGCGCTGCTGAAATCGCCTTTGCCTTTGGCTGCGAGCTGCGACAGCTCCTTCAGCGCCGTCGCCATCTCCAGGGGCTCGCGTGCGTCGTCCTGCACGCTGTCGAGCTCCTTCTTCGGTGG
>JBEHXA010000509.1:0-5693 GCA_048498935.1 Myxococcota bacterium | reverse complement strand
CAGGAGATCTTGCATCTGCATGGTGCCGTGGTGTTCCTAGCGAGCTCGGCGGAGGAAGCGCGCGCCAAGCTGGCCGACGCGAGCCCCGACGTGATCGTCAGCGACATCGGCATGCCGGGCGAAGACGGCTATAGCTTCATCCGTCACGTCCGCGCCGACGGCGGGCGTACTCCGGCAGTAGCGCTCACCGCCTACGCGAGCCAGCAAGACGCCGAGCGCGCCTTCGTGGCAGGCTTTCAAAACACGTGATCAAGCCGGTCGAGCCCGCCCAACTCGTCAGCGTGGTGGCCAATTTGGGCGGCCGAAGCCTGTAATTCCGAGCCCTACCTGGACCGGGCTAACGGCGCTCGGCGACGGCAACGCGAAGGTGCTTGGCACGCGCCGCTGTCTTGCCGATTTCGGGCGAGAGGGAGTGTCCGATGCCAGACACGTCCTGGTCGCTCGTTACCTCGAAGCCGTAGCGCGACAAGAGCGCGCTCAGCTCCTGCGGCTCGAAGGACGAGCGGAGCGGCTCCCCCAGCCGGCGCAGCAGTAGCCCTACCACGGCAAGAATCAACGCCGGCACATGGTAGACGATGATCAGGCGACTGCCAGGCGCCGAACGACGTTGTAAAACCGCGAGCGTCGCTTCGATGTCCGTGCGCGACAAGTACATGATCACCCCTTCCCACACCCAGCAGGTGGGAAGGTCCGGAGCGTGCCCGGCAGCAGCGAGCGACGTATCGAGCTCGTCGCGCTCGAAGTCGACGGGCACGAAGCGCAAGTCTTGGGCGACGGGGTCGAGCCTTTTGGCGCGCTCTCGCTTATCGCGCTGCGAATCGGGGTGATCGACCTCGAACACCGAGACCGGACGCAGCTCACGCATCCGCCAGGCACGCCCGTCCAGCCCTGCGCCGAGCAGCACCAACTGCGGCAGCCTTGCGGCGCGGATCGCGTCGTCAATCGCGACGGTGCGCGCGACCATGACCGCTGCCTGCGTCTGCAAGTACACCTGCTCGAAGCGCGCCCGCACGTTCGGCGCCGGTCCGCCGCCACGAATCCGCTCGACACGGCGTCGCCCCTCCTCTGACAGTAGCTGTAGTGCGGTGGGATCTTCGAACCTACCTACACCGACAGCCCCGTGAGCCAGGGCCCGGCCCATGCACACGAGCTCGGCGGTCTTGCTGGCCTGCCCTTTCTGCATGGCGGGCTCATAGTACCGCTCATCCGCGCCCGCGAGCTGCCGGCAAACGGCGCCACTTTGGAAATTTAGAGCAGCGGCGCACAAAAACAGTTCAAGCTGTGCCGCCAGCAACCGTACGTCGGTAAGCACGGCAAAAATGGGCGTGGCGCCCCTAGCGCGCATCGCCCTGAGCAGGTCGCATGTCCCAGGAGCGGAGCAACAGAGCGGTGGATCAGGCGGCGGCGCGGCCCGGCAAGGTACTGCTGGTCGACGATCAGCCCGAGCTGCGCCGCTTGTTCCGTCGCAGCCTGACGCGCGAGGGCCACGACGTCGTGGAGGCGTGGAACGGCGAGAGCGCGATCGACCTGGCGCGGCGCGAGACCTTCGATGCGGTCGTCTCCGACATACAGATGCCCGACATGAACGGGATGGATCTGCTCGAGGGCCTGGTGCTCCTAGATCCCGACTTGCCAGTGATCCTGGTCTCCGGAGCGTTCGACCCAGTGCTCGAGCGGCGGGCGGCGCAGCTCGGTGCCTTCGACTACCTGGTCAAGCCGATCGCGTGCGATCGGGTGAACGAAGCAGCGAGGCGCGCCATCGCCTTGCGCCGAGCTTGCGCCCAAGCGCGGACGGAGTTCGAGCCGTACGCTTCGGTCGAGCGCCTGCGCATCCCGGTCGAGCTCGCCAAAGTCGCCCAATCTCGAACGCGACGCTAGCGCTCCGAGCCGGCTTACCGGGATTTGCTAGGCTACGCCCTAGCTATGACTTGCCAAGCACCTTTCGACCTTTCGCTCGACTCTAAGGGGCGGCGAGAGCGACGCGCCCGCGGCCACGCGCTCTGGCTCTGTCTCGCTGCCCTCGCGTGCAGCGAGAACCAGCACGATGGCACGCCAGCGGGCAGTGGGAGCAGCGGCTCCACATCGACGAGCAGCAGCGGTTCGGCAGGCTCGGCGACAAGCGGTTCTTCGAACGGTGGGAGCGGCGGCTCCGCGAGCAGCACGGGCGGCACAGCCAACCCGAGCGGCGGAGCTGGAGCTGGCGGCAAGGCGAGCGGGGGGAGTGAAGCTGGCGGCGGCACGAGCCTGGGCTGCGAAACGCCCGGCCTCACCTGGAAGTCAGCCAGGAAGACCTACTACACCTCCTACCCCGATCCGGGCAGTGAAGAGTGCATCGAGTACAACGGCTGTACGTGGGCCGGCGAATTCGCGGCCTGCCAGGGCAAGAAGCCGGAAGCTTGGGTCGAGGCGCACAACATCGTCGCGGCGTTTCCCGACTTCGCCGCGCTGATGCTTCACGACCTGTGCCTGCGGAGCGGTGACAAGACTATCGTGGTCACCGTCCTGGATACCTGCGCGGACTCCGACTGCTCGGGGTGCTGCACCCAAAACCAGGGCGACGCGGACCAACTGATCGACCTCGAGAGCTACACCAACGATCGCTGGGGCGTCGAAGACGGTCAGATCGAATGGGCGGATCTCGGGCCGACGCAAGGCGACGGCTGCGACTGAGCGCGCAGTAACCGCTTTAATTATCAGCACTTACATCGCATCGCCGCGTGTTCCCGAAAAAAAGTGGCAGGCCGATGTCGAGCAGCGGACGCCAGCTTCGACGTCTCGTACAACGGCGGCTGAGAGAGCTGCCGAGCGAAAGGTAATTAGAGATGAAGTTCATGCTGATGATGAATGCGCCGCGCGGTGACGGGGACTACGGCGTCAAGGCTTGGAAGCCCGAAGAGCTGAAGGCGCACATCGGGTTCATGAAGACTTTCATCGGCCAGCTCAAGCAGGAGGGCGTGCTCGTCGCCGCCGAAGGGTTGGCGCCTCCTGGACAAGCTCGCATCGTGCGCGCCGGTACGGGTGCGACGCCCGAGGTCACCGACGGTCCGTTCGCCGAAAGCAAAGAATTCTTGGCCGGCTACTGGATCGTCGACGTGGAGTCGCCCGCTCAAGCCTACGCGATCGCGGCGCGAGCGTCGGCTGCGCCTGGTTCGGGTGGCAAGCCGATGAACATGGCCATCGAGGTGCGCGAGGTGGCGAGCGCTCCTCCCGTGGAGGTGTGAACCCCGTGACGCAGTCGGGCGAGCACCTGCTTCGTGAGCTGACTCCGCAGGTGCTCGCCGCCGTGGCGCGTCGCTACGGCGATTTCGGGGCCGCCGAGGACGCGGTCCAAGAGGCGCTGTTCGTGGCTGCTCAGCAGTGGCCGGAGCACGGCGTCCCGGACAATCCGCGCGCCTGGCTGATCCAGGTTGCCGCGCGACGTTTGACCGATCAACTGCGCGCCGAGGTCGCCCGACGGCGCCGTGAAACTGCGCTGGCCGTCGAAGCATCGCTCGACGAGCCGCAGGCTCCGCCGGATCGAGAACCCGAACGGGAAGACACCTTGCTGCTGCTTTTCATGTGCTGCCACCCCGCGCTCACGCGCACCTCGGCCATCGCGCTCACGCTGCGCGCGGTGGGCGGTCTCAGCACGGCCGAGATCGCCAACGCCTTTTTGGTGCCCGAAGCCACCATGGCCCAACGCATCAGCCGCGCGAAGCAGCAGATCAAAAAGGCAGGCGCGCGCTTCAGCATGCCGAGCGTGGCGGAACGAGACGAGCGCCTCGATGCCGTGCTGCACGTGCTCTACCTCATCTTCAACGAAGGCTACGCGGCCAGCGCAGGAACCGAGCTCGAGCGCGTGGATCTCTCGAGTGAAGCCATCCGCCTCACCCGCGAAGTACGACGCTTGCTGCCGGAAGACGGCGAAGTGGGTGGCCTGTTGGCGCTGATGCTGCTGACCGACGCGCGACGCCGTGCGCGCAGCGACGCCGACGGCGAGCTCATTCCGCTCGACGAGCAAGACCGCTCGCTGTGGAACCAGGAAGCCATCGCAGAAGGCGTAGCGCTCGTCACCGAAGCGATTGGGCGCGGCGCGGTGGGCGTTTATCAGCTGCAGGCGGCCATCGCGGCGTGCCACGACGAAGCGCGACGGGTCGAGGACACCGACTGGCCGCAGATTCTAGCGCTTTACGGGCTTTTGCAGCGCATGTCGGACAATCCGATGGTCTCTTTGAACCTCGCTGTTGCAGCCGCGATGGTACATGGGCCGACGGCAGGGCTGGCGCTGCTCGAGCCGCTCGGGCGCGATGCGCGGGTGGCCGGGCACCATCGTCTGGCAGCCGTGCGCGCACATTTGCTCGAGAAGCTCGGCGAGCTGTCGCAAGCTGCGACGTACTACCAACTAGCGGCGGATCGCACCGCCAATACGCCGGAGCGCAATTACCTACTGGTCAAGGCAGCCAAGCTCCGTTCGCGCCTGCAATAGGTGCTACGTTTCGCCGCATCGAAGCGCACGCCGCCTCCACGGTGTTCCTGCTCTCCCCGGCGAACCTGAGCGGCAAGCGGGGGCAGATGGTGCTCAGCCCCAAGAGCGACTTCGAGCTCGCTCGTCAGCTCGCATCGAGCGCGGGGGCGCCGCTCGGCGCGGTCTTCAGTTTCGTGAGCGGGTTGTATTTCCGAGGCAAGGTGGCCTACGCCGAGCGCTTCGGAGTCGCTCCGCCTCACCTGCCGAGCGCGCACGTGATCACGGCGGGCGGCGGGCTGTACCGCTTGGCTGAGCCGGTCGGGCCAGCGCGGCTGCGTGATTGGGCCGGCGTATCGGTGCACGAAGCGAACCCGCATTTCACGGCGCCCTTGCAACGCCACGCCGCCGAGCTGCTCGACCAGCACGACCCGAGCGCGCGCTTCGTGCTGCTCGGCAGCGTGGCGAGCGCCAAATACAGCGCGCCCTTGCTCGAGGTATTTGGCGACCGGCTGCTGTTTCCAGCCCAATTCAGCGGGCTCGGTGACATGAGTCGCGGCTCGATCATGCTGCGCGCGGCCCGTGACGGCGTAGAGCTGTCCTACGCGCCCTTGCGCGAAAACCGCTGAGGAGACGAGCGCGCGCCGACGCAGCTTGCGCAGCGGGGCCTGTCGCGCTTAGCTTCCACGTCGATGCAGCGCGCGCGCATGAAGTCCGGTCGGGGCAGCTGGCCCCAGCGCGTGCTTCTGGGCGCAGCCGTGCTGGTGCGGGTGCTTTCGCTCCTGCTCAGCTTCGAGCTATCCGGGCTAGGTCGTGACCTGACGGAAGCCTTGGTGCTCACGGGTCAGGTCGAAGCGCACGCCGACGATTGCTCGGGCGAGTCCCCACACGATTGTCCGCCGGGCTGCGGCGCGTGCCACTGCAATACCGGCTGCGCGCTGCCTTCCGAGCCGACCAGCAGCGACGCTCCAGCGCTGCCGCTGGTGGCCGGGGCGCTCAGCTCGTTCGAGGCGCACGGCGCCCCGCTGGCGCCGCCGCTTCCGGGGCTATTTCGCCCGCCACGAGCCTGAGGCTCGCGTCCCCAGGCGTTCTAGCTCGTGGTCCCTCGTCGGAGGTGGCTTGCCATGTCATGGCCAGGCTCTTGGCTGACTGCTGGCCTTTCAGCAGTACTTTTGGTGGTTGGATGTGAGCGCACTCAAGCTGCGCATTCGGACGAAAAACCGGCTGCGCACGGCGAAGGCGCGATATCCAC
>JBEHXA010000508.1:0-5694 GCA_048498935.1 Myxococcota bacterium | reverse complement strand
CGCGCGCCACGGGCGCGCCACGCGAGCCCGATCCGAACGAGCGTCGCCGCTATAGAAGTAAGCGCGATCCGGCGCAGACGACCGAGCCGTTCAGTGCTGAACGCAAGGGCAGCGCACGCAGCACACGGAGCGGGCGCTTCGTCTGTCACCTGCACCAGGCGCGGCGCGAGCACTACGACCTGCGCATCGAGTGCTCGGGGACGCTGCTCAGCTTCGCGGTGCCGCGCGGCCCGAGCCTCAAGCCGCTCGACAAGCGCCTGGCCGTGCATACCGAAAATCATCCGCTCGAGTACCTGGATTTCGAGGCCGTGATCCCCGCCGGCAACTACGGGGCGGGCTCGATGATCGTCTGGGACACCGGGCGGATTCGCTACCTGGAAACGTCGGCGGAGGAAGGGCTGGAGCGCGGCGATCTCAAGTTCGAGCTATCCGGCTTCAAGCTGCGCGGCACGTTCGCGCTCGTGCGCACCAGCGGGCGACGCGGCCGGCGTGAAGATCGCGAGCACGGCGGCGAGCGGGAGGGGCAGACCGAGTGGTTGCTGATCAAGAAGCAAGACGCCTACGCGACGGACGAAGACGTGCTGCTGAAGGATCCGCGTGGCGTGTATTCAGGGCTCACAGGCGAGGAGAACTTTCGCAAAGCGGACCTCACGCTGGAGCTCGCCAAGCTGGTCGAAGCGGCGCCGATCTCCACCTTGAGCGCGCAGGGCCTGGTCCCGATGCTCAGCAACAACGTCGACGCCGGTGACGAAGAGGCCAGGCGCGCCAGCTTGAGCGACGCGCAGCGCCTGTACGAGCTCAAGCTCGACGGCGTGCGCTTGCTGTCGGAAAAGCGCGGCGCCCAGGTGGCTCTTCGCTACCGCAACGGCCGCGCCGCGACGGCCAACTACGGCGAAATAGCCCGCGCCTTGTCGCTGCTGCCGGTCGAGCACGCGCTGCTCGACGGCGAGCTCGTCACCTTCGACGCCGAAGGCAAGCCCAGCTTTCAGCGCTTGGCGCCGCGCATCCACGCGCAGAAGCCGCTCGATATCGACCAGGCGCGGAGCCAGGTGCCGGTCGTCTACCTCGTGTTCGACGTGCTGGCCGTGAACGGGCGTGACCTGACGGGTTTCCCCTTGCTCGAGCGGAAGCGCATCTTGAGCCAGCTTGTCCGCGGGCGCGGTCTGGTGCGGGTGCTCGACCACATCGAAGGCGACGGCAACGCGCTTTACGAGTTGTGTCGTCGGGAGCGGCTCGAGGGTGTGGTGGCCAAGCGCATGCAATCGCCGTATCGGCCGGGGCCGGGGCGCGGTAGCGATTGGCTCAAGCTCAAGTGCGAGCGCGACGATGACTTCGTGGTGGTCGGCTATGCGCCTGGCCAGGGCGCTCGCAGAGATCTCGGTGCGTTGTGCCTGGCCAGCTACGCTCGAGGCGAGCTCGTGTACCGCGGTCGCGTCGGCAGCGGGCTCAGCGACGAGAGCGTGCGCGGCTTGTTGGCTGCCCTTTCCGGGCTCGAGCGAGCCAGCTACGCTGGAGCAGGCGCGGCGCCGCTCGAACCGGGGAGCGCAGCGGCGCATTGGGTGGAGCCGAAGCGGGTCGTGCAGGTGCGTTACCTCGGCTTCACCGAAGAAGGGCGGCTCCGCGCGCCGGTGTTTTTGGGCCAGCGCGCGGATGTCGACCCGGCGAGCTGCCAGGCGGAAGCCGCGCTGGTCGCCGCAGCAGAGCCAAGCGGTCCGGTTGTCACGCTCGGTACGGGGCGCGTGACCATCACCAATCCGGACAAGGTGTTTTGGCCGGAGTCGGGCTACACGAAGCTCGACCTTTGTTCGTACTACACGAGCATCGCGCCGCGCATGCTGCCGTTCTTGCGCGGCCGACCGCTCGTGCTGGTTCGCCACCCCGACGGCATCGCCGGCAAGAGCTTCTATCAGTGGAACGTGCCGGACGGGACGCCGAGCTGGATGCGACGTCTCGACATCTCCGATACCGATGAGGTCGATCGCACACCCAAGAACGTGTTTCTGGTCGATGACGACGACGGTCTGATTTACCTGGCGCAGCTCGGTTGCATTCCGCTGCACGTGCTGGCGTGTCGAGAGGATTCGCTCGGCAGCTGCGACTTCCTGACGATCGACTTCGATCTCGGTGCGCGGCCGTTCTCGGACGCGGTCAAGCTCGGCTTGACGCTGCGCAAAGTGCTCGAGGACGTCGGGCTCCCGGGGTTTCCGAAGACTTCCGGGCAGCGCGGGCTGCACGTGCTGGTGCCGCTCGGGAGCGGTATTCCGTTTGCTGCAGCCAAGCTGCTGGTCGAGCTGCTCGGCCGCATCGTCACTGCCCAGCACCCGCAGATCGCCACCATGGAGCGCAAGATCGACAAGCGAGGCGACCGCGTTTACGTGGACACCGGCCAGACCGGGGCCTCACGCACCATCGTGGCGCCTTACTCGGTGCGCGCGCACCCAGGCGCTACGGTGTCGACACCGCTCGCTTGGGAGGAACTGCACGCGGGGCTCGACCCGGCGCGCTTCACCATCACCACCGTGCCACTCAGAGCTGCCGAGATCGACGACCCGCTCCGCGGTTTCGATGAGGCGAAACCAGACGTGGCGAACGCGCTTCAGGCGCTCGAGCGATGGGTCAAGCCGTGAACCGTATCCGACACACGCGCCCGCTGTCGTACGATTGAGCAGAGCGCAATTGACTCGGTGTGAGCCCGCACACACTCTGGCGAGTAGCGGCCCGGGGCTTGCAGCCATTTCTCCCATGGCAGGCTCGTTCGTGATTTGCGCAGACTGCGGTGATGCCTCCGCGGCGGTGGAGTGGGGCTTCGTGCTCTTGGCGAGGCACGGTTGGACTGCGCAGCTCGACGAGGCCGGCACCGAGCCTCGTTGGCGTTGTCCGGCGTGTAACACCCGCGTGGCAGAAGGCGAGACCTGGGACCTGGAGCTCGAGCTTCAGCAGCATCGGTCGCAGCGGCGGTTACGGGTGCTGCTGGTGGACGACCAGGTAGCGGTGCTGAAGGCCACGGCCAGGATGCTGCGCGAGCTCGACGTGGTGACGGTCGCCAGCGCTGCCGAGGCACTCGAGTGGCTCGCGCGGGGGAGCCACTTCGACGTGATCGTCTCGGACGTGTCCATGCCCGGTTTATCGGGCCCTGAGCTCTACGTCGCGGTGCGCCAGCGCTTTCCCCAGCTCGCCGAGCGCTTCTTGCTCCTGAGCGGCGACAGCTACGGCGCGTCGCTGTTGTGCTCTACGGTCGCACGGCGCGAGCGTCTCGCGAAAATGCCGGAAATTCTGGACAAACCGGTGCCGCGCGATGTGCTGGTGCGAACCATCGAGACGCTCGGGCGACGCCTTCCGAAGTCGGGCAGCTTCGCGGTGCCCGATTCCGAGCCGGCTCCGCGCGCGAAAACCAAATGAGCACGCGGCGTTCTGCCTCGGCGTAGCCGAAGCGCTACGCCGAGCTAGCCGGCGCCGTCAGTCGATGCGCTGCACCGATTTGAGAAACTCGTCGGCGGGCACGAAGCTGTTGTAGCGGACGGCTTCACCGCCGCGCGAGTCGAATAGCACCACCGTCGGCAGCCCGACGACTTTGAAGCGCTCCATCGTCGCCTTCACGACCGGGTCGTCGTCGTTGGTCGCGTCGACTTTGACTGCGACGAAGCGGCCGAGCTCTTTACCGACTCGTGGCTCCGAAAACGTGTGCTTATCCAGCTCTTTACAGGCTGCACACCAGGCCGCGGTGAAGTCGACTACCAGCGGCTTCTTCTCGGTGGCGGCGCGGGTCAGCGCCTTTTCGATATCGTGACGCTCCCACGCGAGCGCCTCGCTGGGCTTGATGGCTCCCAAGATCGCGAGCAGCGAGCCGAGGCTCGCGAGCGTGATGCCGAGGCCCTTGCCGAGCTTTACGCCCCAACCAGGCTCGGCGAACTCGCGGTGAATGGCGCCGAGCAGCAGGCCCAGCACGACCGCCAAGGCCGCGGCGCCGATGAAGGCCAGCGAGCCCTGCACTACGCCGTTGAACAGCCCGAAACTATTGTTCAAAAAGTAGAGCGCCACGACCACGAGCACGATGCCGAGCGCGCTCTTCACGTGCACCATCCAGTGCCCGCTCTTGGGGAGCTGTACCGCGAACGCGCCGACCACGAAGAACGGTGCGCCCAGGCCGACCGAGAACGCGGCCATCGCCATGGCGCCGAGCGCCGCGTTCTTGGTGTTGGCGATCCACACCAAGATGCCGGTAAGGACGGGACCCGTGCAAGGCGCAGCGATCAGGCCGCACACGAGCCCCAGCAAGAACGCGCCCTTGTAGCCAATGCCGCCCATTTCGGCGAGCTTGTTGGTGAGCGAAGACGGCAGCGTGAGCTCGAAGGCGCCGAACATCGACGCTGCCATGAGCAGGAACAGCGCCGAGATGCCGACCACCACCCAGCGGTTTTGGAGCACTGCAGCGAAGAAGCTGCCGGTCATGCCGGCGACGACGCCCATCGGCACGAACATGGCCGCGATGCCGACCACGAAGGCGAGCGAGAGCAGGACGCCCTCGGCTCGGCTCTTCGATTGTCGGGCGCCGAACACGCTGACCGTGACTGCGACCATCGGGTAGACGCAGGGTGTGAGGCTCACGCCGAGCCCACCGACCAGCGCGGCGAGCGCGGCGTACAGCGGGCCGCGCGCGAGGGCGCGCGTGAACGCATCGTCCGGCGCAGCCCAGGCGCTCGCGGGCGCGAGGAGCACCAGAGTGAGCAGCAGACCCAACATACGGCGAGGAAACCGCGAGAGCACGCCCAACCTTACCTGAGCTTTCCAGATGCGCGACGCACCAGGCGTTTGGCGCGCATGATTTCACCCGAGAGCGAAACCTGCAGCGCGACCCGGCCGCCCGTGACGCGCTCCAAGAAGGCGCGCAGGTAGCGGACCGCCCCCGCGTAGTCCTCGAGCGCGTAGCACAGCTCGCCCAGCACGAATTGGCCGTAGCCCTGGCCGCAAGGAGCCTCACTCAGCCGCTCGCGTAGCTCGGCGAGGTCCGTAACGCGCTCGCCGGCGCCGAGCCGGGCCAGCCCCAGTCCGGCCAGGTAGAGCGGCTTGTCCCGTGTGCCCCAGCGCGCCGCGCGCGAGAGCGCGCCACAAGCGTCTTGGTAGCGACCCTCGAGGTAGAGCACGCTGCCGAGGGTCCAGAGGTGGAAGGCGCGCCGAGCGGGCGGGCTCACGCGGCTGCCGATGCGCAGGTGCTCGATGGCTTTTTCGCGTTCGCCGAGGCCCAAGCAGGCGCGAGCGGCGTCCTGGCGCGCGACGTCCGGCATCACCGCGATGAGCAGCATTTGCTCGGCCACCACCAACGCGTCTGCGAAGCGCCGGCCCTCCATGTGAGACAAGTAGAGCTGGCGAAGCAGGAGGACGCGCGTGGTGTGGTCGAGGGGGGAGCCCTGCGCGAGCCCTCGTTCGGCGTATTTGGCCCGGGTCACGGCCGTGCGCGCCAGCGTCGCCTTGCGGAGTAAGAGCTCCGGGGTTACCGCCGAGACCGCAGCGGCCGTGCGCTTCTGCGTCATCTCCAGCAACGTAGCAGCACCTGCACAGGCGTCCAGATTTTGGGGTTTTGTGCCGCCCTCGCCAAAGCTTGCCAAAGGGTCCGAACAGGACCAAAAGCTCGATGCCCATGCCTGCTCCCTGTTTTCGAGCGCTGACTATGGCCTGTCTGGTCGCCGGTTTGACCGT
>JBEHXA010000507.1:0-5694 GCA_048498935.1 Myxococcota bacterium | reverse complement strand
GGTCGCTCGTGTGACCGGCGCTACCGTTCAAGCCGTCAAGAGCAGGCTCCATCGAGCTCGTTTGGCGGTGCGCGAGCAGATAGCCCCTCTGCTGGGTATTCCGACCACCCTACCGGCGGCGCCAGGCACCTGCCCGGACGTGCTGGCGCTGTTCTCTTCGCATCTGGAAGGACAAGTCAGCGGAGAGGTCTGCGCCGAGATGGAGCGACACATCGATAGGTGCCCGCGTTGCAAGGGCGCCTGCGATTCGCTCAAACGCACTCTTGGCCTCTGCCGTACGGCTGTACCGGCGGAGCCAATTCCAGCCGCTGTGCAAGCCTCCGTGAAGGTTGCGCTGAGAAATTTTCTGGCCGGGGCCGTCTGAACCCTTTCGTGCCTATTCGGCTCTCATGGTGTGGAGGCTCAATGGCAACCACACAGATAACCGAGAAGACCTTCGATGGGAACGTCAAGCAGGGCATCGTTTTGCTCGATTTTGGGGCGTCGTGGTGCGGTCCGTGCCGCGCCTTCGCGCCCATTTTCGAGGCAGCCGCAGCTCGTCACCCAGACGTGGTGTTCGGCAAGGTGAACACCGAGGAAGAGCCCGGCCTGGCTGCCGCGTTTGGTATTCGCGCCATCCCGACGCTGGCCGTGCTGCGCGACGGAGTGCTGCTCGCCGTGCAGCCCGGCATGGTCCCGGCGGCGGGGCTCGACGAGCTCGTCAAGAAGGTGCGCGGGCTCGATATGGCCGAGGTTCAGAAGATCATTGCCGCCAGTCGGCCGCCGACATCCGCCTCCGCAGCCGCCGGAGGCGCGTGATGTGCCGCAGCCCCAGCCCAGAGACGTGCAGCCAACAGCGAGGCTGAAGTGATGGAGAAGATGCTACCAACGCTGCTCGTCGTCGCCGTAGTGCTCGCGGCCGCCTACTTCATGTTCATGAAGGGAGGCGACGTCAGCAGCGCGGAAGCACGCCAGCTAGTGCAAGCCGGTGCGCGGCTGGTTGACGTGCGCACGCCGGGCGAATTCGCCGCTGGCCATATCCCGGGCGCGGTCAACATTCCGGTTCAGCAACTCGACGCCCGCATGAGCGAGCTCCAGCCAAAAGATGCAACGGTCGTCGTCTATTGCCGAAGTGGCCATCGCAGCGGCAATGCGGCGCGCATGCTGAAGAACGCAGGTTTCAACGCAGTTCGCGATTTGGGTCCGATGAGCCGCTGGTGATCTCGCCAGGGCGCACCCATGCGCCTCGACCAAAGTACCGCTTCCACAAAGTTATGTGGCCGAGCCACGGAACACATCTTGGTCCCCATGGAAAGCTCCAGGGCCGCCTGTCTCGCCGGCGCCCCCAGCTGGGCGCGGCGCGCGCGGGCTCGGCCCGCGCCACATACCCCAGCCTACAAACAAGCTGGTTCGACGACCCCTCACGGGCCGTCGGGCACGGGCACGCGCACGTTTACGGGCACGCGAGAGCGATCCAATTCAGGGACACGCGCTGGTCCTGACCAATAGTGACCGAGGTTCGTCTTCCTCAATTGACCATTGACCAGCGCCAGAACGGTCGAGGAGATTCGGCCGATGACCTGGTTCGGCGTCGTCGAGTTCGTGGTGGCGGGCCTGGCAGTGGCTTTGAGTCTCCTGTTTTATCAGCGAGCGGTCATGCGCGACGAAGCGCTGAGCGCCACCTCACATTGGGGAGGACTGGGTGGCGGCATCGGTGGCTGGCGTGTATCCACCGCTTTGGTCACCTTCGTTGGAGCCGTCTTCATGTGGGCGCTGGCGGCAGCCTTGGCGATCTATTGGCACCAAGCCCAGCGCGAGGACGAGAAGCTCTCCGAAGCCAACAAACGGACCGACGCCGCTACTGCGCTGAAAAACCAGCGCGAGGACGCCGCCACCGAGCTGAAGAACCAGCGTGAGGACTCCGCCAACGACGCGAAGAACAAACGCGAAGATGCCGCAGCGAAGGCGGCACAACAAGAAAAGTTGCGTCTCGAAGAGCGAGACGCCCAGAAGGCAAAGCTCGGAGGCGCCGCGAAAGGCACAGCGCCGACTGCTTCCTCAGCAACGCCTGGGGCAAACTAGGAGCAGCGCGTGGCACTCTACATTCGCCACCAACGCGAGCCACTGGCGCGCGCCAAGGGACGCCCCGACGTCGTGCGAGGTCCGGCGTACTGGCGCTTCCGCGCGTCACTAGAAAAGTATTGTCGCGGCCGTAGTCTGGGTAGGTCTTTCGTCATCTCCGGCAACCGGGGCATCGGCAAAACGACGATGGTCTACGCGGCCATCGAAGACTTGCGCCGGCACTCTGAGCTCGAGCGAGGCGAACCCTACGAAAAGGGCGAAGAAGCCGTGGAGCGGCAACTCGACGCTCCGCTCAGGCGCCCGATGCTGGTTTCGCTGAGCGCGCCCGACATCCTACGCGAACGCGAACGTCCTCAACCGACCGCCAGCGGCCAGCAAGCAACGACCGATAAGGCAGCGGAGCCCGTTCCGGCCGCCGTCGAGGATTCGGACAATCTGCTACGCCAGCTCGCGCGCGCACTGCATGGCGCGGTAGCACGTGAGCTCTCAGAGCGCTTCATTGATACGCTGCCTCCAAACGCGCCGCTCGAGCATCACGAGGCGGGTGCCCAGCTCCAGCTCGAGCTGGACGCCGGTGCCAAGGTATCCGCGCTGCGCCGCTTTTGGGACCTCACCAATCGGCTGTTTCAAGGTGTGTTGTTCCCACCTCGCGATCCGTTCGTGAACAAGCCGAATCAGGGACGGGTCAAGCAGGGACTCGCGGAGCTGATCGCGCTCGACGCTTCCGTGGACGCCTATCGCATTGCCATCGGCAAGGTCGACGAAGATTGGCAATCACAGTCGAACAAGGACGAAGCGACCGACAGGCCGGCGTCTTGGTCGGATGAGGTCAAGAATGTGGCCGCGCCGTTCGCCGGTTTGCTCGGTGGGGCGGCCACGGGCTTCGGCACCTTCCATACGCTGGAAGGCAGCGCCCTCGTCACCAAGGTGCTCGGCTCGATCGGCGCTGCACTGCTCTCCGCGCTCGTCCTAACTTTCAGCATCAAGCCCAAGCGCACCACCACCGCCGAATCCAAGGTCAAGTTCAGCCGCGACAACAGCGTGGGCTCCCTGGCGTGGCGCTTGAGCCGCGTCGTCGACTTGCTCTTCGAGGCGGGTTTGGCGCCAGTGTTCGTGATCGACGAGCTGGACAAAGCCGCGCTCGGCAAAGACGTCACCCGCTGGATCGAAGATCGCGCCCAGGAGCTCAAGACCCTACTTACGGGCCAAGCCTTCTTCTGCTTCCTGACCGGGCGTGGCTTCGCGGAAAAAATGCACCGCGACCGCACGGAGCGCAAGTATCCGCCCAGCTATACGCAATTCAGCAACTACCTGTTCGTCAATTACCTGCCGCAGGACCTGCACCGGTACCTGAACGGCTTGATTCGCTGCGGCAAATCCGACGACCCGATCGTTGCCGAGCACGACATCCGCCAAGCCGCCCTCCTCCCTTACGTGGTGCTGTTCCGCGCCGAGATGCATCCGATCGATATGCAGCGTGAGCTCAGCGCGCTCGTCAAAGAAGGAGACGAGGTCCAGCTTTACGCCAGCGGCCAGGTCGTACCCCGCACCGATTCCTTCGCGGTGCTGTTTCAGCTCGCCATCGAAGAAGTCCTTTCGGATCCTACGATTGAACGCCGTATGCGCGACGACCCGCGGTTTGCGACGCTGGCTATCGACGCAGCCTACTACGTGCCGCGTACCTGGCGCGCTGCTGCCTCGAAGTTCGTATTGAGCGACCACGTCTTGGACGCCTATTTCATGGAACGGCGGAAGCCGGACGTGCGCCGAGTGGACGTTGATGCGCCCGCAGAACCGGAGGAGCCTCTGCCCGACCTGCCCGAGGTGGACAAGGTCCTGCTGAGAAAGTGTGTGCGCGATGTGCTTGCCTTGATCCAAGAACCCGCTCGGCTGCGCCGCCTGCTCGCATCCCAGCGATTCGCTGCTCGCTACCACGGCGCCCTCGACCGCGCCGACTCAGCGAGTCGTCTTTCCAAGCTAATGACGTCGATCCCACAAACGGAGGGGCTGCTCGACGCCGTGACAACGGACACAGTTGCGGAGTTCTGCTGGAAGTACGATGCGCACGGTGTCGCGGTCGCCGGGAACAAGGGGCCGGACGAGCTGCAAGCAGTGACGAACCTGCTTCAGAGCATCCAGCTGCGCAGCAGCTACCTGTTGCGCACGTTCGGAGTGACGCTCGAGGACTTGGAGGCGCGTTACGCGCTAGTGCAGGGGTCGATGACCTGGTCCGCAGCGGTCACCCTCGCCGCGCAAATTGCCGCGGCTGGTGCGAACGACCCAGTTCTGCGAGGGCAGATCACGCCACTCAACGAGTATGCTGAGCTGCTCGATAGGGCTTGGTCACGCTTTGGACAGGCGCTCATCGTAGCTCGATTGCTCGAACCATCAGAACCTCCGCAATCATCCATTGCAGACCTCCGTGTTCGTATCCACGATGCACTCCAGGCGTTGAGCACGGGCCTCCAGCTGGGGGCAGCCTCGAACGAGCAACGTGCCGAGCGTATCGACGACGCTTTCAAAGCGGTAGTTCTGAGAGCCGCGATCGCGGTCGAACCTGACGTCGATTTGCTCGACCTGGCCAGACAGCTATGGGCCAGCGCGCAGCCACCGATCCCGCCCGAAGTCGCTATCGAAACCTTCTTTGACGAGTGGCGTGAGAGTATCCGGTCAAGGCTGCAGGGGTCGCTGTCGCGTACTCCTTCGTGGGCTGACGTGGCAGTGGTGGCGCGGCACGGAGAGCCTCTACTCTACCGAGCCTGGGAACGGGACACCGCGAGCACGTGGTGTGAGATCCTCGTCTCCGCGCTCGCTTCCAATGCGAGCAAGGCGTCCGAAGTGGCCGATAGTGAGCAGTCAGCTAGCCGCGCGCGCGGCGCGATCACGCAGCCAGCAGCGCTCGTTTACCCGCAATGGTGCGTGCCCTACATCCTCACGATGCTCGGCTTCTCTCAGGCTGGGCTGGATTCGGCCGAAAAGCACTCAGATCGACGATTCTTGGAGAGTTTGCCTCGCCGGCAATCCCGCCAAAACGTGGTGATCGTGATGCCCGCCAGCGATCCTCTCGACGTGAGCAGCTGGCGGGTCAGCAGCGAGTACAATGCGTTCGTGGTACCGGACGACTCGCTGCACGAAGACTGTTGGCGACGCTGGTTGGCGACAACGGGGCAGTCCGGCTGGATCATCTTTGAAGCAAGCGCTTCAGATCGCAAGCTCCTGCCAGAGTCGCTCCTCCCCAAAAACAGCGGTTTGGCGGCGATATTTCCCGAGGAGCGGCGAGCTCAGATGTTCACGGCCGAGCCGCTGCTATCACAGCGCTTCTTCAGCGGAGCATGGCGACGGGTGTTCCTCGAAACAAGTCCGCGCTACTTCGTCGGCGCTCAGGGAATAGACGATGCCGTGAGTAAGGCTGAGGCGCTGGTCCACGGAACTCACCAGCCGGTGGTGCGCAAGGCTCCGGCGCCCTAGCGCTCACCTGCACGACAAAGTCGTCAACGAGCGGTCCGACCGCTGATTTGCGATTGCCGAGCGGCTCAACGAGCGGTGCAACCGCTGAATTGCGACTTCAAAATGGCTCGAAGAGGGGGTCGACCCCTCTTTTGCTGACTTCAGAGAGATTTGGAGGGGTCGAAC
>JBEHXA010000506.1:0-5704 GCA_048498935.1 Myxococcota bacterium | reverse complement strand
CTCGTCGAGCCAAAGCGAAGTGTCGCCCAGGTATTGCATGAGCCGGAGCAGCACCCCCGCGCCGAGCAGACCGAATACCAGCCAGGAAGTCGCGTCGAGGACGCGCTCGTCCTTCGCCAATGCCCCGTTCGCCATTTGGCACGAGGCTAGGAGAGCGCTTGCTTCCGCGACGTGACAGTGAGGTGAAGACAGGCGACGCAGTCGGCGGCTTCACGCTGCTGCAGCGAGACCCGTCACCGCAACGGAAGCTTCTGCAAAGGGGCTGCGGGGGCTGCGGGGTGGCAGCCCCTGAATGCTAGTCCGCGAGCCAGCGCGCGATGCGCTCGCAAGCCTCCGCGATGCGGGGCGGGTCTTCGATGAGAGCGAAGCGCAAGTAGCCTTCGCCGCCGGGACCGAAGCCGATGCCCGGTGACGCAGCCACGTGTGCGCGCTCGATGAGATCGGTGACGGCAGCCATGGAGCCGCGCTCGCGCCAGGGCGACGGTAGCTCAGCCCATACGAACATGGTGCCGCTCGGCTCGGCCACCGTCGTCCAGCCTGCCTTGTGCAGACCGTCGACGAGCGCGCTGGCGCGCGTTCGATAGAGATCGCGGAGCTGGCTGGCGATGTGGTCGCCATTGGTGAGCGCCCAAGCGGCCGCATGCTGCAGCGGTGCGAAGGTGCCGTAATCGAGGTACGTCTTCATGTGGCCCAAGGCCGAAATCACGCGCTCGCTGCCGACCATGTAGGCGACGCGCCAGCCTGGCATGCTGTAGCTCTTGGACATCGAGAATACCTCGACGGCGAAGCGCTTGACCTCGTCGCGCGGCACACCACAATCGAAGATGCTGGGCGCGAAGCGCGCGCTGAAGTCCAGATCGGCGTAGGCCAGGTCGTGGAGGAAGAAGGCGCCGCTCTGCTGCGCGACGCGCGTGAGCTCGGTCATCTCGTCACGGCTGATCACGAGCCCGGTGGGGTTCTGCGGGTAGTTGGCGATGATCAGCTTGGGACGTTTGCCGCGCGCCTCCACGCGCGAAATCGCTTGCGCCACCGCCTCGGCCGGCGCGAGCCCAGCGCGCGCCGTGTACAGCTCGACCTCCGAGCCTGCCATGCGCGGCCCACCCGCGTGAATCGGGTAGCAAGGATCGGGCGCGATCGTCACGTCACCCGGGCCCAGCATGGCGAAGCACAGGTGGCTAATGCCTTCCTTGGCGCCCATCGTGATGATGATTTCGGTCGCGGGATCGAAGGCTGCGCTGTAACGCCGGGCGTACCAAGCCGCGCACGCCTCGCGCAGCGCGAGTAGCCCGCGCCCCGGGTGGTAGCGGTGATTTTCGCCGACATCCGCGGCGGCGTGGAACACGTCGAGAATCTCGCGGGAAGTGGCGCGGTCTGGGTTACCGAGCCCAAGATCGATCAGATCTGCCCCGCCAGCCTTGACCCTAGCCTTGGCGGCGTCAGTAGTGACGAACGCATAGGGGGGCAGCGCATCAGCGCGCGGAAACGGCCAATTGGGTGCGGGATAGCTCATCCGAAGCGGAAGCTCTATCACGGGCTGTCGCTATCAGCAGGCTGAAATGGGGGGATCGTGCTAGCTGTGGTCGCTCACTTCTCATGCCGCGTTACGAGATCCGCGGGGCGATGCCGAGCGATCAGGCCGAGCTCCTCAGCCTTGCTCGCCACCTGAACTCGGTCAACTTGCCGCACGAGCCGGGCCACATCGCGCGGCTGCTCGAGACTTCCGAAAAGAGTTTCGGCGGGCAGATCGACAACCCGCGCCGACGCAAATACGTTTTTTTGCTGCGCGACTTGGAGCTCGGCGAGGCGGTCGGCACTTCCACGATTGTGGCGCAATTGGGGCGACGCGACGCGCCCTACATCTACCTGGACGTGAGCACCGAGGAGAAATACTCGAGCTCCACCGACCGGCATTTTCAGCACACCGTGCTGCGCATCGGCTTCTCGTACGACGGCCCGACAGAGCTGGGCGGGCTGGTGGTCGACCCGCGCCACCGCCGCGTCGACGCGAAGCTGGGCTTGTTGATTTCGTACGTGCGCTTCGCGTTCATCGCCGCACACCGTGACCTATTCAAGTCCGAGCTACTGGCAGAGTTGATGCCGCCGCTCGAGCCGGACGGCACGAGTCACCTGTGGGAAGCCTTCGGGCGCCGCTTTACCGGCATGAGCTACGCAGAAGCAGATCTGCGCTCGAGCGAGGACAAGACCTTCATTCGCGACTTGTTCCCGCGCGGTGAGGTGTACGCCAGCCTCCTCTCGGACGACGCCCAGTCCGTGATCGGCAAGGTTGGGGCCCAAACTCGCGGCGTCGAGCGCATGCTGCGCCGCATCGGCTTCCGCTACGCCGAGCGCATCGACCCCTTCGACGGCGGACCGCATTTCGTCGCGGAAGCGGACGAGGTCACCCTGATTCGGGGAACCGAGGCGCTAACCTTCGCAAGCACGGCCGCGACAGGGGAAGCTCTAGCGGGGCCGCGGTGCTTGGTCACTCGCCAGCTGTCGGAACCGCCGTACTTCAAAGCCGTGGCGAGCCGAGTACGCCGAGAAGACCAGCAGGTATGGCTGCCAAGCTCAGAAGCCGAGCTACTGGGACTCGAGCCCGGCGACGCTCTGCACGTTTTGCCCCTGCCGTGAGGCCTGATTGCGGCCGACGTCGTCCGTCTCGACTTTGCCGTCGCGCATGCGCACGACGCGCGGCATACTCTCGGCAAAGGCGGAGTTGTGCGTCACGACCACGATCGTGGTGCCGTGCTGGCGATTGATCTGGAAGAAGAGATCGTGAATAGCGTCGCTGGTCGCGCTGTCCAGGTTGCCGGTCGGCTCGTCGGCGAGCAAGAGCTTGGGGTCGAGCGTGAGGGCGCGCGCGACGGCGACGCGCTGCTGCTCACCGCCCGAGAGCTCACCGGGTCGATGGCTAACGCGGTGTGAGAGCCCCACCTCCTCGAGCAGCGCGGTGGCGCGCTTTTCCATCTCGCGGCGGCTCCTGCCCTGAATCAAACCCGGCAGCATCACGTTCTCGAGCGCGTTGAACTCCGGCAGCAGGTGATGAAACTGGAAGACGAAGCCGACGCTCTTGTTGCGCACCGCGGCGAGCCGTGACGAGCTCATGGTGGTGAGCTCTTCGCCCCCCAGGCGAATGCGCCCGGAGCTCGGCAAATCCAGCGTGCCGATGCAGTGGAGGAGCGTGCTCTTACCGGCACCCGACGCGCCGACAATCGCCAGGATTTGGCCGGCGTAGATGTTCAGGTCGATGCCGCGCAAAACCTCCAGCGTGCGACCCATGTGCTGGAAGCTCTTGTGCAGATCTTCGACGATGACGAGCGCTTCGGCCATTTCAAGTTCCTCGAGCTACGGCGGGCGTGCTCATTCGTAACGGATGCCCTCGACCGGTCGCAAGCGACTGGCGGCGACGGCCGGGTAAACGGTTGCCAGGGTGGTGATGACGAGCGCCGACAGCGCCACGAGCAAGAAGTCCGAAGCGTCGGCCGAGATCGGCAAGCGATCCACGTAGTACACGTCCGGATCCAGGCGCAGGCCGAACCAGGTCAGGCCCTTGATCGCAGCGAAGCCGGTGGCGACACCGAAGAACGTTCCGATCGCACCGATCATCACGCCCTCGGTCATGAAGATCGACAGGATGGCGTTGTCGCTCGCGCCGAGCGACTTGAGAATCGCGATTTCTTTGCTCTTTTCGGTGACCATCAAGAGCAGCGTGCAGATGATGCAGAAGCTCGCCACCAGGATGGCGAGCGACAAGATCACGAAGGTGGCGATCTTTTCGAGCTTCAGCGCGCTGAACAGGTTTTTGTTCAGCTCCTTCCAGTCGCGCACGCGCACGTCGTCGCGCTTCAGCTGTTTTTCGATGAGCGGGCGCACGGCTTCGACTCGTTCGGCGTCGTCCACCTTGATTTCGAGCGCCGTGATGTTCTGCCCGAGATCCAGAAAGTCTTGGGCGGCGTCGAGCTTGGTGTAGGCCTGGCTGGCGTCGTACTCGTACATGCCGCTGTAGAAGATGGCAGCTATCCGAAACCTGCGGCTCTTGGGCATCAGGCCCATGGGACCCAGATCACCGAGCGGCGAGACGAGCGTGATCTCGTCACCGATGTACACGTGCAGCGATTTGGCCAGCTCTCGGCCAATCACGATGCCGGGGTACACGTCCGGTCCGCTGACGGCGTCGGCCACGTCGCCGTCGAGCTTGTCCAGGTACGGCTTGACGTCCGGACCCTTGAGATAAACCTCGCCGCCCGGTCCGAGACCGATCGGCTCATTCGCCGGCAGATTGGCGAGCCGATTGGTGTCGTCGAGGTACTTGAACTTGCCGACCTCGATGTTGGCGAGGAGATCGATGACGGTGCCGATCGTCTCGGTGTCCACGCCACGGAGCAGCATGCCGGCCGTGTTGGACGCGCTCGAGGCCATCGCTTCGCCGCCCGCCACCGGTGTGACGGCACGCACGCCGGGCACGAGCCGCAGCTCGTCGGCCAGGTCGCGCCAGTTCGTGAAGCCACCGACCTTTTTGGTTTCGATGCGCACGTGCGCGTTGTTGCCCAAGATCTTGCGCTTCAGGTCGGCGCCGAAGCCGCCCATGATCGAGACGACGACGCACAGCGCGAGCGCGCTCACGGCGACGCCCAGGATCGAGAGCACCGAAATGACCGTGAGGAAGCCGCTCTTCGTGGCGCGCACGTGGCGAGCGCTGACGAACCAGGTGAAACCGCCGCGCTCGAGCGCGTCGAGCACGAACGGCACGGCGAGCGCCGAAATACCCACCACCAGGCCCATGCCGCAGATCACGGTGCCGAGGCGCACCAGCTGATGCCAGAGCACGAACACCGTGCCCTTCGTCTCGGGCAAGAGGCGCGTCCACACCCCCAGGCCCACGAACCCGACGGCCATCAAGCCGGTGGCGATGCGGAGCAGCCAGCGCCACAGGCGCGGACCGACGGCCCGTGACAGCGCCCGCATACCGAAGAAGACGCCGGCAATCAGCAGGCCGACGCCCAGCATGACCACGCCGATGCGCCCGTAGATACCGAGCGCAGCCCAGGCACGAGCTAGCCAACCGAGCTCTACGGCTGGGGCACGGGACGGGATCGACAGGAGCATCATTCGGGCCGGAGCAGCGGGAAGGCGATCACGTCGCGGATCGAAGCCTGGCCCGCGATGGCCATGACCAGGCGATCCACGCCCAGACCGAAGCCCGCGGCCGGCGGCATGCCGTGCTCGAGCGCCATGACGTAGTCCTGATCGAAGTCCATCGTCTCTTCAGCCCCGCGAGCCTTGGCCTCGAGCTGAGCGCGAAAGCGCGCTGCTTGGTCGTCCGGATCGTTCAGCTCGCTGAAGGCGTTGCACAGCTCGCGACCGTGCACGAACAGCTCGAAGCGATCGACCAGCGTCGGGTCGCTGTCCTTCTTGCGCGCCAGCGGCGACACCTCGAACGGGTAGTCGATGATGAACACCGGCACGCTCTTCTGGCCGTCTTGGCTGCGATAGTCTTCGGCCAAAAACGGCTCCGCCAGGTACTCGTAGGCCACGAACAGGCGCTCGCCGCCGTTGCCCGAGTGACTGAGCGCGCGGCGCAGGTTGCCCCAATCGATGCGCGCGGCGCGCTCGCTCGTCTGTTTGAAGCGCTCGACCTCGGCGTCGAGCTCGGGGCTCGGCAAGCGCTTGCCGTCGGGGCCGATGACGAACGCCAGCTGCTCGA
>JBEHXA010000505.1:0-5705 GCA_048498935.1 Myxococcota bacterium | reverse complement strand
AGGTGCCTCCGCCGAGCGTGCGACGGAGCGACTTGCCGCCGGAGCTCGAGCGCATCCTGATGCGAGCGCTCGAACGCGACCCGACGAAACGGTACACGACCGCCGCCGAGATGCGCGACGAGCTCGAGCAATGGCTCACCAGTCGCGAGCTCAACCTCGAAAGCTCGGTACGCGGCCTGATGCAGCGTCTATTTCAGACGGAGCTGGTCGCGCAACGCGAGCAGATCCGAAGCCTGCTCCATGCGCCTTCCGACACGGTTCCCGAGAGCGGGATGACCAGGTTGACGCCGATGCTGGCGGCGTCCGGGACGTTTTCGGGCCTGCGCGAGACCCAGCTGTCGAGCGTGACCGACTTGATGCAGGAGCTCACGCGCCAGCGCCGAGCGACGACCCGCCTGCTCGGAGTGCTGGTGGCGCTCGTGACCGTCGCGGTGGGCGCCGGCTTTCTGATCTTCCTGAGCAGCCGAGCGCTACCCACTGCCGAGCCATCGCTCGCCGCGGCCGCGCTCACCACGCCGGCCCTCGCCGAGCAGCCGCGAGCGCCTACTCCCCTGCCCCCGACGGATCACACCGCTCCGTCGAACGCAGCCCCCACCCTCGCGCGCAACACACCCGCTCCTGCGCGGCCGACGGCTGTCGCAGCAACGCGGGCCGGAGGGGTCCGCCCCGCGAGCGCGCCGGTCTCCGAGGCGCCGACTCGGCACCACGCCGCGCCAGCCGCTGCGAGCGATAGCGCGAACACTGGCGTGGTCGCTCCGGAGCCTTCGGGTAGCGGCACGCTGAACTTGGACACCTCACCCTGGTCGGTGGTCAGCGTGGGCGGGCGAGTCTTGGGCACGACGCCGATCGTCGGGGCCTCGCTGCCTGCCGGAACGCATTCCCTCGTCCTCAGCAACCCCGAGCTCGGCCTGAAGACCACCTACCAGGTCACCATCAGCGCGGGGCGCACAACCGCCCGTCGGATCGGCCTCGACTAATGCGCAAGCGTCTCTCCATGCGCGGCTGGCTGATTCTCGCGGCGCTGCTCCTGCCAACTCCTGCTCGAAGTGAAACGCCGCCCAACCTGAAGGACGCCGAGCGCGCTTACGCCGACGTCGATTTCGAACGAACGCGGCAGCTTTCGCAAGGCGCCCTCGAGCAGGGCAAGAACGATCACGCCAGCACTACTCGCCTTTACTTGCTGTGGGCGACATCCGCCGCCGCGCTGGACCACGCGGAGGAGTCGCGACAGGCGTTTCGCCACGTTCTTGCGGCCGATCCGACGCTGAAGCTCGACAAGACCCTCTCACCCAAGATTCGCGCGCCCTACCTCGAAGCGCGCGGTGCGCTCACGGCCGACGACGGCAAGCCGCCTCTACAAGCCAACCTGGAACGCAAGCACGGGGAGCTCGAGCTGGTCGCGCGCGACGACCTCAACGTCGCCCACCACCTCGTGCTCGCCACTCGCGCGAGCGAGCAGCAGCCGTTCACGCGCCGTCGCCTCGAGGTCCGGCCAATGCGGCGGGTGCCCGCACCGGCTGGAAACGAGCTGCAGTTCGTCCTCCAGCTCACCGACGAGCACGACAACGTACTCTTCGAGCTCGGCACGGAGGAACAGCCGCGCCGCCTAGCGCTCTCGAGCGCCGGCGAGGCCCCGGCGACGCCAGGCGCGTCGCGCGACGTGAACCCCACGCCCTACTACGTAACGGCGGCGACGCTCGGTGCGCTCGGTCTGGCTAGTGGAGCGGCAGGCGTCGTCTACTACGTGAAGCGCGAAAACGCGGCGCAAGAATGGAACGGGTCCGGGTGCGAACAGCCGGGCTCGACGCGCGCCGAGCAGTGCGGCGACGTGGACGACCGGCGCAAACGCGCAGAGGCTTTTGCGATTGGCTTTGGTGCGGCAGGCGGCGCTCTGTTGATCGGCAGCGTGGTTACCTTGCTGCTCGCACCCGCTAGGGCCAAGAGCGCGCCTCACGTTGCCGTGCTGGCTGCGCCAGGCGAGCTGGGGATCACGCTGCGCTCGTCGCTCTGACGTTCCGCGGGTACTCCACCGCTGCTCCGCGCGATAAAGGCGGCCACGTCTCGCCAAACGGCTTCGAACCGGTCGCGATCGAAGCCGCTCGCGCTGGGCAACCAGTCGCCACCCCAGCCTTCTTCGCCGGCAGCGCCGTATTGCCCCACGACGTCGAGGTGATCGGCAAAGGCGACGTGCAGCACCTCACCCCAGACTTGCGACAGCACCGGAACCATCCCGTCGCTGTCGGTTCCGACCGCGGTTCTGCCCAAGCCGGAATCGAGGCGCCCCAGCTGCTCGGGCAGGAGCTGTTCCCGGAGTGTGGCGTCCTTCTCGCGCGACAAGCGGTGCAGCAGCCAATACACCGGGTACATGATCTGCGAGTAGAGGCTCGCAACCGAGCGCAGCAAGGTCCGGAAGCGCGGCGCCGGTGCGCACGTCACCACCGAACCGTGCGCGACCGGCGGCGCCAGCGTGCAGGCATTCAAGAGATCGCAGCCGGCCGGCGTGAGCTGGAACAAGAGCGCTTGCTCGCTGCCGATTTGGCGAAGAAACTGCACGAGCTCCAAGCGCCGAGCCTCCGACAGATCGTCGAGGAGTCGCTCGTAGAGTTGGTCGAAGGTGCTGCGCGCGCGCCGCCACGGATCTCGAAGCCGCACCACCCAATAGCCGAGCCGGAGCAGAAGCTTGAGCGGCAGGTGCCCGCGCTGCAGCATGAAAACGAGGTACCCGGAGACCCAACGAAATAACGTGCGACCGAGCGGACGCGTGAAGTAAGTCGAGACGTTGGTGCCGTAGTGCGGGCACGACACCGACACCACCGAGCGCACGCGATCATAGTCGAGGAACTTCGCATCGGTAGGCAGCGCAGCGGTCGCGGCGATGGCCAACCGAGCGTCGAGTCCGCCTGTCGAGTGCCCCACCAGGTGCAAATCCCCCGGCGCTTCGGCAGCCTGGGCGAGGGCCTCGAGCACGCGAGCGGCGCGCTTGCGAATCGAAGCGGTGGGCGGCGTCACGACTTCGCGCACCGTCGCGTCGATGCCATGCTGGGCGAGCGCTTGCGTCAGCGCATGGCCCACGCCGGCGAAGTAGGCGATCTCGCCAAGGCGCCCGAAGCCGAAAAATCCAGGAATCAGGATCACCTGCACGCGCTGCATGCAGGAAGCGCCACCACCGAACGAGCAGCGCGTCAATCTGGCAAGGAGGCGTGCAGAGGCGCGCGAATGTCGCAAATGGTTGCGCGTGTGATCGATCCGCGCTGTCCGAGTGCCCAGACTCCGTGAGAGCGGCATTTTTTCAGCTCTCGCTCGAGGCACGCCGCTTGCTGCGGCGCTTGAACGCTCATCGAGCATTCAGCATCTCATTCATCACCGCGGAGCAATCAGCGTCAGGTGTGAGGTCATGCATTGGTCATCTCTCCTCGTTCTCTGCAGCATTGTTGCGACTTCCCTGGGCATTGGCGTGCCAGCCCGCGCACAACTTCCGATCGCAGGGCCCAACCCGCCCGCGAACGTCGAACCACAACCGCGCGTGCCTGAACGCGACAGCGAGCGCTCAGAGCTCGTGAAGGAGCGTTGGCTATTATCTGTCGAAGGCGTCACCCACGCACCGATCGACCTGGGCTTCCAAGCCGGCGTCGAGACGCCACCCGGGCTCCGATTTTTTGCGGGCTACGGCTGGGTGCCGGGCGGCTACATGAACCTGCTCACCGGGATCGCCGAGTCCGCGACGAAAGACCGGTATGCCGGAGCGCTGCTGCGGGAGTCGGACTACTCCGGGCACACCTGGCGAGTGCAGGCGGGCTTTCGTCCCTGGCGAGCGCTTGGGCTGTACGCCGACGTCGGCTACGCACAGCTCCGCGCCAGCGCTCGCCTGAACTTGGCGGCGACCGGCATCAGCGAGCTCGAAGAGCTGGGTGGCGGTTACCAGGCGAGCACGCGGCTCGACATGTGGCTCGTGGAGCTCGGCTACCAGGGGCAACTCGCCGAGCGACTGGTGCTCGGCTTGGCACTCGGCGCCATGGGCACCTTCGAGGCGACGACCAGCATCGCCGCCGTCGATGGCGCGCCGACCAACAGCACGGTGCTGCGCGAAGCCGCGTCGCAAACCGACGCCGCCCTCGAAAAGTACGGCGTCGTGCCGACGCTCACGCTCCGGTTGGGCTTCGACCTGATCTGATTTTTAGAAAACGAGCAGCTCGCCTTCACTGGCCGTGAGCGCGCGTTCCTCGCCGAGCTTGAAGTCGTCTTCGATCTCGACTTCGACCCACACCAGGACCTTGCCCGCTTCGCTGTCGAACACGACCGGATCCACGTCGGTTCGCGGCAGCGGCGAGAGCTTCACGCCGCGCAGTACCACGGGCGTGCTGAGCGCGATGGTGGCGCCGCGAGCCATCAACTTGACCTTCAAACGCCCGACCAGCTGGTTGGCGAGCTCTCCTACCCAGTCACGAGCGCCGGCTTGCTTTGGCGCGGCCGCTTCGACCGTACCCTGGGGCGCCGCCAGTAAACAGGTCCCGCGAACGCTCTCGCCGACGAACCCCATCACACCCGAGAACATCAGCTCTTCCGACTCGACCCAAGATTCGGACGGCGTGAGCGTTACGCCGTAAGCCTTCAACAGCTCGACGCACGCTGCACCCGCCAAATCTTGAATTGCTCGTGTCATCTCCGATTTTTCTACGAACATGGCCTACCTGTCAGCGAGCCAGCTTGTTGGTAGCCATGAGGAGCATCTCGGGCTTGACCGGCTTGATGAACCAGCCCTTGGCGCCTGCCTTCTTGGCGCGCTCGATGAGGCGATCTTCTGCCTCGGTGGTCATCAGCAAGACGGGGATGTCGGCGGTGGTAGGGTCTTGTCGCAGACGCTCCAACATATCGAGGCCGTTCATGACGGGCATGTTGACGTCCAGCACCAGAAGCGAGACGTCGGGGTGCTTGGTCGCCATCGCCAGCCCTTCGGCGCCGTCCCGCGCCTCCAGGACCGAAAACCCGGCTTGACCCAGCGTCCGGCTCACCTCGAGCCGGATGGTCTCAGAATCGTCGACGACGAGTACCTTCTTCAATGCATCCTCGCAGAGCTATAAAGAGAAAGTGCGGCACGCTGGTGAACGGCCATGGTCTTCGAAAGTTGAGGGCCTCAACTGTGCGCGGCTCAGGCCGTGGTAAATATTAGAGCACAGTTTTGTCTTCTCCACGCCAGTCGCCTGCCGATCCGCCTTCCAGCCCCACGCGGAACCTGGCGCCCACGGCTTTTCGCCCGCTGCTCGACGCTTTGGTGCAGAGCACGACGGTAGAGCTGTTCCAGTCGCGAGGCATCGCCGTCGCACCGCTACCGGCGTCTGGCGCCAACCCACGCCAGGTCGCCTACTTCAGTCTGGCCGGCCTGGTTTCGCTCTCGTCCCCCAAGGCCAGCGGCAGCCTGTCGCTCTCCTGGTCGGATCCGGTTTTCTCGCTGTTCACTCCGCCGGTGCCGGCCAGCGCGATGGGCGCGCGTGATCTGCTGCGCGAGCTCACCAACCAGCTGTCCGGCAGGATCAAGAACCGGCTGCTGAACTTTTCGCTGATGCTCAACATCGGCGTGCCCACCGTGCTCAGCGGTCAGGCGCTCGAACGCCAACGCCAACGCCGCGAAAGCGAGCTCGTCTACGTCTTCCGCACACTGCGCGGCGAGATACTCGTAACGCTCGACCTCACCATCGACGCCGAGGGCA
>JBEHXA010000504.1:0-5726 GCA_048498935.1 Myxococcota bacterium | reverse complement strand
CGATAGCGACCGAGTTGATCTTAGCGCTCGAACCCGAAGCCGACCCCGTCAATGAGCTTGTGGCACCCGGAGCAAGCCGCTTGCTCGGTGTGCTGACGAAACCGCTCGCGCGTGGTGGCGTTGGGATCCGGATCCGGCGGCACCACCACGAGGCCGGGCGGCGGGGGCGGCACGTCGAGACACAAGATGCGCTCGCGCACGAACACGCCACGCAACACTGGAGCCGTCTGTGAGGCATGCGCCAGCAGCGACAGCAACGCCGGTTGCGTGAGCAACCCCGAGCGCGGCTCGCCCAACGCGTGCGCCTCGAATCCAGTCGTCTTCTGCTCCGCCCCGAACACAGGCGCCAAGGCACCGTCGAGCCAGATCTGCGGCGAAGTGAACACGTTCTCGAAGCTGCCGTCGTCGCCGAAGTAGGCGTCGTCCAGAAAGGCAGAGAGCGAGCCACGCAGCGAGCTCGCCAGCACTGCCGGCTCCAAGTCGGCGCCATCGCGCGCAGCGCCTTCCAACCGCCCCAGCGTGAGCCACTGATCGCTGAAATCGCCGACGATGTCGCGCGCTCGCGAGCTCTCCAGCAGGCGCCGCGCCTGGTGCTCCACCTGCTCGGGCGTCGAAAGCTCTCCGGCAGCGGCCGCGTCCATCAGCTCCGTATCGGGCACAGAGCCCCAGAGCGTGAACGCCAGGCGACTAGCGAGCTCGTAGCCGCCGAGCGCGACGGCGCCGGTCTCGGGTGTGGCAGATTTCAGCGCGTCCACGCGATACAGGAACTGCGGCGATTGCAGCACTGTCTGCAACACCAGCTCGATGCCCTTCGCGTAGCCTTGCGGCAAAGCGGCCTCGAAAAGCGCGGTGAGCGGCGCTAGCTCTTCATCGGTGGCAGGACGACGAAATGCGCGCCCCGCGAAGCTCGCGATGAACGCGTGTCCGCAATCGAGCTCTGCCTTCCCGTCATCGCAGGGAGCTACCTCGTTCACGCCCATGGCCGCGCGAGCCGCGACCGCTTCAGCGGCGATCAGGTAGCTTTCGACGAGCAACGGATTCGCGGGGTTGGCCGCGGCGTTGGTGCGATAGCCGTCAGCTTCGTTCTCGGGAGGGAACGCGCGCGCTGGCTCGCTCGTGTCGCCCAGCAGATCGCGAACGGCGTTGTTGTATTGAAAGCGAGTGAGCAGATGCAGCGGCGCTGCACCTGGGGCCGTAGTGTCGCAGCTCACCGGACCAGTGCCGGCTCCGCCACCACTGCTCATCCCACCGCTGCCTCCAGTCGCCTCCGGAGGTGGCCCCGGCTTGTTCGAATAGCCGCACGCCAATACGCTCGACCCGAGTAGAGCCGCAGCGCAATTACCCCAAAACCGGAGACCCATGACGCGAGGAGTTAAGCGTGCCCTCGAGGCAGCGACGGGTCAATCAGATCGGCCGGGCGTCCGAGGTTTTTTCTCGGGCGGTACCGAGCTCGGGCCCAGGCGCTGGTAGAGTCGCCCCGCCGTGCGCTCGCTGGACGAACAGATTCACCAAACCCCCCTCGTGCGCCGTGTGGCAAACGCGCAGGATTTGCGTCAGCCCACCCGACTCTGCTGCTTTGGTTCGGAACGACGCAATGCTCACGACTGGTTTCGCCAACTAGCGCAGCGCGCACCCGACGACTTGGCAGTGCTGGACGACCGCTTTCACCGCTGGCGGTTACCGGCCCCGGACCCCGAGCTCGGACATGTGGTCTTCGGTGAGCGACTGCGCGCCAAGGCCACGCGCCTGGCGAGCCACGGCTGCGAGCGGTTGCTCTACGCGACAGACCCGCGTCTCACCCCGCGCCGCTACGCTCCCGACTACCTCGAGCAGAACCACGTTCAATTCGAGCGCTTGTGGCAAGCGCTCGAAGACGACGAGAGCCGCCTGGTGCTCGGTGCGATCCTTCGCCAGCGCAGCAGCGGCGACCTCGGCTACCTGCGCGTCTCGCAGTACCCGGAATACTTTCACCCCATCGTCAAAGCCGAGCCCGGCGAGTCAGTCGTGGACGCCGGAGCGTTCAACGGCGCGACGTCGGCTGCGTTCGCCCGCTCGGTCGGGCGCCGGGGTCGCGTGTACGCGTTCGAGCCCAGCCGCGATAACCGCGGCCGGATTCGACGCCGCCGGCTACGACCCTGGAACTTGGGGCTGCGCATCGAGGTCGTCCCCGAGGCGCTCGCCGACATGGTCGGCGAAGCGCACTTCGACGAGGGACGAGGCGGTTCCGGGAGCCTGCGCGAAGGCGCTGCGCCCGGTCCCGCTCGCGCCGAAGCCGTGCCCGTCACCACGCTCGACGAGTTCACGAAATCCGGTAGGCGCGTCGACGTGATTAGCCTCGACGTGGAAGGCGCCGAGCCACGCGTGCTCGCGGGCGCCGAGCGCCTGATCGAAGCGCAGCGCCCCAAGCTGCAGATCAGCGTCTATCACTCGCACCTGCACTTGTTCGAGCTACCGCTGCGCCTGCTCGATCGCTACCCCGACTACGCCCTCTTTCTCGGGCACCACGACATCTACAGCACCGAAACCGACGCCTATTTGATGCCCCGCGAGCGCTTGCCGAAGCCCGCAGCCTGACAGCCAGGCTTAGAGCACCGAGCTCAGGAGAGGCCGGGCTGCTCGCCGGGCGGCGCGCCAGGCACGGTACCGGGGGGCACGTTGACGGCAGTGTCGTCGCCCTCGATGCGCTCCTCGAAGTACTCGCCACCGCGGTACTCGGTGCGCGTGCGCCTGCGACCGAACAGCGCGTCCGCGTCGGCGAAGTTCATCGCCTCACGCAGCACGTCGTCCATGTGATCGACCAGCACGATGCGCAGCCCGCGCAGCACGCGGCGCGGCACCTCTTTGAGATCCTTGCGGTTCTCGCGCGGCACAATCACGGTCTTGATGCCGTTGCGGTGCGCGGCCAAGAGCTTCTCTTTCAAGCCGCCGATCGGCATCACGCGCCCGCGCAGCGTAATCTCGCCGGTCATCGCGACCTCGGTCTTGATGCTCACGCGCGTGAGCGCGCTGGCGATGCTGGTCGCCATGGTGACGCCCGCGCTCGGCCCGTCCTTGCGAACGAAATCCGGGAAGTGCACGTGCACGTCGATGGTCTGATAAAAATCCGGCGCCAGCTTGAAGATGTTCGAGCGCGAGCGCACGTAGCTCATCGCGGCTTGAGCGCTCTCTTCCATGCCCTTCTCGAGCAGGCCGGTGATCACCAGCTTGCCCTTGCCGGCCACCACGCTCACCTCGCAGTCGAGGATGTCGCCGCCGTGATCCGAAACCGAGAGGCCGTGGGTGAGCCCGACCTGATCGGCCTCCTCCTTCTTGCCCAGCCGGTACTTCGGCACGCCCAAAAAGCCCGGAATATCCGTGCCCTTGATCTCGATGGCCTGTTCTTTACCCTCGCGCACCACCTTGAGCGCTGCCTTGCGGCACACGCTGGCGATCTCGCGCTCCAGCGAGCGCACGCCGGCTTCGCGCGTGTAGTGGTGAATGACGGTGCGGATCGCGTTCTCGCTGAACGTGAGGTTCACGTCCTCGAGGCCGCACTCCTTCTTCTGGCGCGGTACCAGGTACTTCTCGGCGATGTTCAGCTTCTCGAACTCGGTGTAGCTCGTGAGCTGGATGATCTCCATGCGATCCTGCAGCGGCACCGGGATGCCGCTCAGCGTGTTCGCGGTGGTGATGAACATCACGTCGCTGAGGTCGTAGTCCAGGTCGAGGTAGTGATCGTTGAACGTGTTGTTCTGCTCGGGGTCGAGCACCTCGAGCAACGCCGCGGCCGGATCACCGCGAAAGTCCGTGCTCATCTTGTCGATCTCGTCGAGCAAGAAGAGCGGATTGTTCGAGCCCACCTTCTTCAGGCTCTGCACGATCTTGCCGGGCAACGCGCCGATGTACGTGCGCCGGTGGCCGCGAATCTCGGCCTCGTCGCGCACGCCGCCCAGCGATAGCCGCGTGAACTTGCGCCCCGTGGCGCGGGCGATGCTGCGCGCGATGCTGGTCTTGCCGACGCCAGGCGGGCCGACGAAGCACAGGATCGGGCCCTTGAGCTTCTTGGTGAGCGCCTGCACCGCCAGGTACTCGATGATGCGCTCTTTGGGCTTCTTGAGCCCGTAGTGATCCTCGTCGAGGATCTTCTCCGCTTCGGAGATATCGAAGCGCTCTTCGGTCTTGTCCTGCCAGGGCAGGCTCAAGATCCAATCGACGTAGTTGCGCACCACCGTCGCTTCCGCGCTGGTCGGGTGCATCATCTTGAGCTTCTTCAGCTCCTTCTTGACCTTGCCGAGCGCCTCTTCGGAGAGCTTCTTCGCCTTGAGCTTCTCCTCGATTTCCGCGATCTCGTTCTTGAACTCGTCGCGCTCGCCGCCACCCAGTTCCTTCTGGATGGCCTGCATTTGCTCGTTGAGGTAGTACTCCTTCTGCGTCTTCTCCATCTGCTTCTTGACGCGGGAGCGGATCTTCTTCTCCACCTGGAGAATCTCGATCTCGGCCTGCATCAATTCGTACAGGCGCTCGAGACGCTTCTTCGCGTCTTCCATTTCGAGCAGCGCCTGACGATCGCTGAGCTTGATGGTGGGCAGGTTGGCCGCGATCGTGTCGCTGAGCTTGCCGGCATCGTCGATGCTCTGCACGCTCATCAGCACTTCGGGCTGCACCTTCTTGTTGAGCTTTACGTAGACCTCGAAGGTGCTTTGCACGCTACGGATCAACGCTTCGACCTCGACGTCGGCCGGGATCGCTTCCTGAATCTCCTCGAGCTCGACCTGGAAAAAGTCGGCGCTGTCGAGGTAACGGCGCACGCGGGCGCGCTGCCGCCCTTCGACCAGCACCTTCACGGTGCCGTCGGCGAGCCTGAGCAGCTGCACGATCGTACCCAGCGTGCCGACTGCGTAGATGTCGTCGGGCGTCGGGTCGTTCGTCTTGGCGCTGCGCTGAGCGGCGAGGAAAATCTCCTTGCTCTGCGCCATCGCCTCGTCGAGCGCCGCGATGCTGCGTTCCCGACCCACGAACAGCTGCGACACCATGTGCGGGAACACGATGATGTCGCGCAGCGGTAACGCCGGGACGATTCGCTTACCCCCGGGACTCCCGCTACCGTCGTTTTTGAAGAACATGGGTCAGCCTCGCTGCGCTTGGGGCAGCCTCAACCGACCCCAGCTTCCTTGTGATAAACGATGAGCGGCGCGTCGCCCTTGTTGATCGCGTCCTCGTTGACGACGACCTCTTTGATGCCCTGCTTGGAGGGCACGTCGTACATCACGTCGAGCATCGCCTCTTCCATGATGGCGCGGAGGCCGCGCGCGCCGCTTTCGCGAGTCAGCGCTTCCTTCGCGATGGCCTGGAGGGCGCCCTTGGTGAACTTCAGCTTCACGCCGTCGAACTCGAACAGCTTCTGGAACTGCTTGACCAGGCTGTTCTTCGGCTTGGTCAAAATGTCGATCAGCGCGTCTTCGCTCAGCTCGTGCAGCGTGGCGATGACCGGCAAGCGGCCGATGAACTCCGGGATGAGCCCGAACTTCAACAGGTCCTCCGGCTGCACTTCGCTCAGCAGGTCGCCGAGCTTCATGTCGTTCTTGCTCTTCACGTCGGCGCCGAAGCCCATCCGCGACTGACCGAGCCGGCGCTGGATGATCTGGTCGAGGCCCACGAAGGCGCCGCCGCAGATGAACAAGATGTTGCTGGTGTCGACCTGCAAGAAGTCTTGCTGCGGGTGCTTGCCGCCGAAGGGTGGCCGCAAG
>JBEHXA010000503.1:0-5763 GCA_048498935.1 Myxococcota bacterium | reverse complement strand
CTTCGCGCTCGAAAATTACGACGCGATCGGGCTGTGGCGCGATCAGGACGCCGGCTACCCGATCGACGCGACCGGCACGATGCCCGGCACGGGCGTGGCCTTCAACGGCGCCGCCGAGGTCACGCAGGCCATCGTGGCCGACGCGCGCTTCCCGGCCTGCGTCGCCAAGCAGCTGCTCACCTTCGCGCTCGGGCGGCACGTCACCGACGCGGACGGTGCCTTGATCGCCGAGCTCGGTACCCAGTTTTCGCAGGGCGGCTCCAAGTTGCCGCAGCTCGCCGAGCTGATCGCGACGAGCGCTCCCATGATGTTTCGTGAAACGGAGGCGCAGTAGCTGCCATGTCATCCTTTCGTCTTTCACGCCGAGCTTGTCTACGCGGGGCCGGGGTCGCGCTGGCCTTGCCGGCGCTCGAAATCATGCGGCCCGCAAAGGCGGTCGCGCAGGCTCAAAACCCGCTGCGCTTCTTGTGCGTGTATTCGCCCAACGGCTTCTTGATGAACAAGTGGACGCCCGCCGGCGCTGGCGGGGCCAACTGGACGCCGTCGCCACTGCTCGGGTCGCTCGCGCCGTTCAAGGGCGATCTCAATGTCGTCACCGGGCTCGGCAACTACACGGCCAGCCTGACCAACATCTTCGGCGGCTCGCATACACGCGCCTGCGGCTCCCTGCTCACGCAGTGCCCGATCGCCTCGCCCGACGTCACCTCCGACATTCAGAACGGCATCTCGCTCGACCAGATCCTGGCAGCAGAAGTCGGCAAGCAGACGCACTTTCCTTCGCTACAGGTCGGTTCGCGCGCCAGCAGCCTGACCGGTAACTGCGAGGATAGCTTCAGCTGCGCTTACAACAACAATATCTCGTGGTCGGGGCCGACCACGCCGCAGGTCAAACAGGTCAACCCTCGCGACGTGTTCAACCGGCTGTTCAAGGATTTGCCCACGCAAATGCCGACTACGCCGCAAACGCCCGACCACACCGCGCTCTATCAAAAGAGCATCTTGGACGTGGTGATGGGCCGCTGCGACGCGCTCAAGACCAAGCTCGGCAAAACCGATCGCGCCAAGCTGGAGCAGTACCTGACCGCGGTGCGCGAGGTCGAAATGCGCATCGCCCGGCTGGTGGACGGCAGCGTGGCCATGCGCGAGTGCAACGTGCCGGCGCCGCCCAAGGACTCCACCCAGGAGCAGCTGCCGTTTCAAGAGCACCTCGACCTGCTCTCCGACCTGATCGTGCTCGCTTTCCAGTGCGACGTGACGCGCATTGGTACCTTCATGTTCGAGCATTCGTTCTCCGATACACGCAGCTTCAACTTTCTGCCGGGTGTTACGGCGCGCCATCACGAGATCACGCATAGCGACGAGGCCGCTCAAGAAGAGATCATCAACACCTTCTACGTGCAGCGTTTCGCCTACCTGCTCGGCAAGCTCAAGGCTTCCGCCGAGGGCGACGGTAACGTGCTCGATAACTCGATCGTCTACTTTACCAGCGAGTTCGGCAACGCCCACGCGCACGACCACCGCAACCTGCCCATGATCGTGGCCGGCAAGGCGGGCGGTAAGTTCAAGACCGGCAATCACATCGTTTACCCGCTCGGGGCTGGAGACGGCGTGGGCGTCGACGGTCGCGGCAACCGCGCCGATACGCAGCTCGCTCAGCTGCACCTGACCACGCTGCACGCCTTCGGCATGCAGCAAGCATCGTTCGGCCATGACGAGAATGGGCAGCCGATGGCCACCACCACCCTCAGCGAGCTGACGGCCTGAAGGCGCCCGGCGCGATCACCTTTCGACAGTGAGCCCACTAGCCCAAGCCGTTGCCACTTCCCCTCAGGGGCTGTGGCCGTTCGTCGTGCTCGCGATCTGCGTCGCGCTGATCGTGGTGATGATCACGGTCCTCAAGCTGCACGCCTTCTTGGCGCTGATCTTGGCCGGCATTTCGGCCGGTCTGCTGTCGCGCGTGGGGTCGCTCGACGGCGAGCCCAAGCTCAGCCACTGGGTGCAGGCGGTCGAGCTCACGACGCGTGAGTTCGGTAATACCGCCGGCGAGGTGGGAGTCGTGATCGGCATGGCCGCCATCATCGGCATGTGCATGATGGAGAGTGGGGCAGGGGAGAAGGTCGTACGCCGATTTTTGGCCGTATTCGGGGAGAAACGCGCCGGCATCGCGCTCCTGCTCTCGAGCTACGTGCTGTCGATGCCGATCTTCTTCGACACCTTCTTCATGCTGCTCTTGCCGATCGCGATGGCGCTCGCGCTCCGCACTGGCAAGCACTACGTCACCTACATTCTCGTCATCTGCAGCGCTGGCACCATGACGCATGGCCTGATGGTGCCTCACCCGGGCCCGCTCGCCATGTCGCGCATCCTGGGGCTCGAGGTCGGCACCGCCATGATTGCAGGGGCGCTCATCGGCATCGTGCCGGTCAGCCTCAGCTGGTTCTTGATTCGACGCATCGACGAGCGGATGCCGCTGCCGGTGCGTGCCACCACCGGCAAGTCGCTCGAAGAGCTGCGCGCCAGCATGGACCGCCCCGAGAGCGAGCTGCCCTCGTTTGCTGCCGCCATCGTTCCGGTGGTGCTGCCGATCTTGTTGATTTCATTGGCATCCACGCTGGCTGCGTTACCGGGGTTCAAGGTCGAGCAACCCGGCGTTCATGCCTTCTTCGAGTTCATCGGCAATCGCAATGTGGCGCTCGGCATCGGCGCGCTGCTGTCGATCGCGGTCGTGGCGCGCCAGCGCGGCTGGAGCCTTGCTACCATCAGCGACAAGGTCGCCCCCCCGCTCGAGACAGCGGGCGTGATCATCATGATCACCAGCGCGGGCGGCGCGTTCGGGTTGATGCTCAAGAATGCCGGTGTCGGTGGCGCTATTCGCGAAGCAGCCGCCGGTTACGCGGTCGACTTCATTTTGCTGTCGTGGCTCGTTGCGGCGGTGATTCGCATGGCGCAGGGCTCGGCGACCGTCTCGCTCCTGACCACGGCGGGCATGATGCAGCCCATGCTGACTGCCGGTACGCTGCCGTATCACCCGGTCTACGTGTTCGCCGCCATCGGCTTCGGCGGCATGATCTTCCCTTGGATGAACGACAGCGGCTTTTGGGTCGTCGGTCGCCTCGCGGGCTTCAACGAAAAAGAGACGCTCAAGACCTGGACCACCGTCCTGACCTTCAACAGCGTCGTTGGGCTGCTCACCGTGCTGCTGCTTTCTCGGCTCCTACCGCTGCATTGAGCGGCGCTGCCGAGGGTGAGGCAGGTAGCCGCGCGCGGGCGGCGGGGAAATGGGGCAAGGTAGCTCCCATGAAGAGCGTTTGGACGATGGTCGTGCTGTTAGGCGCATGTCAGAGCCCCAAGCCGCCGGAGAGCTCGAGCGCGCCGATCCCGGCGCTGTCGGCGGTCGCTGAAGAGACGAAGACGCCGTCGGCGGACCCCGCGCCAGGCACGGCCGCGAGCCCGACCCTGACCATCGACGAGTGTCGCTCGCAGCCCGGCGAGGTTTTGACCGACAAGGGCGACGGGGCGCTCCACGCTCAGGGCTGTCCGGACGGACGCAAGGAGCTCGGCAAGGTCAAGGTGGGCATCGAAAACGGCCTCTGCTGCGCGCCAGCAGCTGCAGGCGGCGCGGCCCCGCCACCACCTTCGGCACCGGCCGGCAAGCGTGCTCCCTGCAACACCGATCAGAGCTGCAACGACGACGAATCGGTCTCGGCGCTGTGGGGCAAGTGCACGCCGCTCGGCGCATGCGAATGCAAGCCGGGCTTCGAGCTCAACCCGCGGGGTCGCTGTCAGAAAACCGTGAAGTAGCTCGGCGCCGCACCCGCCCCGATGGCCGCGAGCGCGGGCAAGAGCAGCAGTAGACCAAACGGCCCGCTCGCGGGCACGGTCGGGGTCACCGATGCCCCGATGCCGGAGAGCTGGACCCCCTGGTTCGGCGTCTGGGTCGCATTGCTGCTGACGACCAAGGTCGTAGCGCGAGTGCCGACGGTCGTCGGCGAGAACTCGACGTTGATCGGCTGGCTCGCTCCTGGCGCGAGCGTACAGCTCTGGGGCGCGACGCACGGCGCGATCACCGTGAAGTCGCCAGCCCCGCCGCTCAGCATGACTGAAAATACGAGGCTCTCCGTGGACGTGGGAAGATTCGAAACGACCAGCTGGCGCTGGGTCGTAGAGTTCAAGCTCACGCTGCCGAACAGCAAGCTGCTCGTCGAGAGCGACAGGCTCGAGCCGAGCACCAAGCCGCGAAGCGTGACTGCATCCTGATTGGTATCCTGATCGCCGAAAAGAAACGTGCACTCGCGCGGTCCGAAGGGGCCGGGAGTGGGGACGAAGTTGGCATTCCACGTTTGATTCGCTCCGCTCGGGAAGACGAGCGGAAAGGCGCTCTGCGGCGGCGCCGTCAAGAAGAAGTCGCTGCAGCTGGGGCCCGTGCGGTTGACGAACGAGATCGTGTTGTCGCCCGGCCCGTTCATGACGCTGAACGAGACTTGTCGAGGGCTACCGATGTGTGTGCCGCCCGCATCGACGAACGGCGGTGACACCGTGAACTCTCCCGCCTGCGCGCTTCCAGCGAACGCGACAACCATGCTCGAAATCGCGAGCGAGCCCCAAAGGCTGCGAGATGCCCTCATGCAGCCACTCTAGGCGCGAGCCCCGCTCACCCGTGTGAAGAGTGAATGACGCAGACGCGGCGCTGGAGGGGCAGTCACCCGAGCCTCGGCGAGCGTAGTAACCTTTTCGGCTTCGTCGAGACCTGCTGGGCGCTAAGCCTTCGCAGCGCGGACGGGTTTTTTGGCGACCTTCGACGATTTCGCCGCGGCTCGCGGTCTGTCGGTCGCGCCGGCTCGCGCTTTCGAGACCAGCTTCGGCTTCTTTTCGGCCTTGGCTGCTGCGTTCGGGTGAAAGACTTCGCCGCGCGCGAGCATGCCCGTGAAGTGAGCGATGCGTTCCGCGCGCTTCTCCGGCTTCACTTGGTGCATGCGGTAAGCGAGCGCGTAGAGGTTGGCGCGGTTCAAGCCGCGAAAGGTTGCGAGCGCTTGCTTGTTCTGCTCGACCGCTTTCAGCAAGTCCGCCGGCACTTTCAGGTTGCTGGGCGAAGGGTAGGCGGCGCTCCAACGCCCGTCGGCCTTGGCGGCGTCGATGTGCTTTTGCCCGTGCGGGGTCATGCGCCCGGCGCGGGTGAGCTGCTCCACCTTGCCCACGTTGATCTGCGACCAGCGGCTCTTCGCCGTGCGCGGCGTGAAGCGCTGCAAGAACGCCGTCTCGTCGAGCGGGAGCTTGAGGCCGTCAATCCAGCCCCAACACAGCGCGACCTCGAGCGCTTCTGCATACGTCACGGTGGGCGTGCCAGAGCCCTTCTTGTAGAGCTTGAGCCAAAGCTCTGGCGCCTTGTCATGCTGCTTCGAGAGCCAAGCCTCGAAGGCAGACTGAGACGCAAACGGGCGAATGTGCTTCGGGTTCGGAACTATCGCGGGCATCGGCGCCCGCCCAATCTAGCGTGAGCGCCAGGGTGTCGAGACGAGCGGTCACGGGGTCGTGGGGCCGGCCGGGGGGATCAGGGACCGCCACGATAGCTTCTGCAGGCGGGCTGCGGCGTGGCAGCCCGCGATTTTCCGTTGGAAAACCGAATGCTTCTGAGGCTTTGCTTGGCCCGCGGCCAGCTTGTGCTACTAGGCGCGGCGCGCCGAGCCCGAAAAGCCGGCCGAAGCGTGTGTCTGCTTCCCTTCCCGGGCCGGTTTTCGTATTCTGTGGCCACGAGGCCTCGTGGCC
>JBEHXA010000502.1:0-5766 GCA_048498935.1 Myxococcota bacterium | reverse complement strand
GCTCCGGCTTCGGAGGCTCGGTGAGCGCATCGTAGCCGCCTTGGAAGAGCGTCGGCAGCGCATGCACACGCTCGATGAACGTCGGGGCTTGTTCGAAATTTGAGCGTGCCAGGAGTAGCAAATGGAAGCCATCCACACAGGTTCGAACGCCGAGTCGACGGTTCTGGCGTTGCTCGCCTCTGCATCGGCCACCTCGTCGGAGCTCCACAAGCTCATCAAGTCCAAGGTTCGGCTGACACCCAAGCAGCTCGGAGCGCTGCTGGACGGGCTGGTCGAGCAACGAAAGATCCACGGTCGTCGTCGAAAGGGAAAGAGTGGGCTGACGCGCACGATCGAGTTCACGGTAGGCGCTCCGCCACCGCTTGCTCCGCCACCGCGTGATGTCGCGCCGAAGCAGATCCTTTCTAGCCTGCAAGCTGGGCCCCTCTCGCCGGCCGACCTCAAGAAAAGCGTCAAGCAAGCCTTGCCCGAGCTCGCCCTCGATGATTTTACCGCCATTCTAGGCGAGCTCGTCCGGGCTGGTCGGGTGTACGGGCGATCCAAGCTGGGAAAGAGCGCCAAGCCGACGAAGAGCATCGAGCTTTACAGGCTCGGTGGCCCGCTTGCTGCCGACTTCATCCCGCCGGTGTTGCTGAGCTGGACGGAAGCCAATTCGTCGGCCTTGGCGGCCGGCGTGAAGAGTGACGCCATGGTTTACGCACTGCTGGAGGCTCTGCGCTCCGCTGGCTTCAACGTTCCGATCGATGGCGCTGCCACCAAGCCGGTAGACGATCGGGCAGACGTACTTCGCGGCGTGCATTCGCTCGAAGCGCGCGAGGGGCGCGGCGCCTTGATCCCGATTCGCAAGCTTCGGGCTGCGCTTCGGCTCGACAAGGCCCGGTTCGACGCCGCCGTGCTCGCACTCTATGGGGACGATGCCGTCATCCTCCATCACCACGACTTCGTCGGTAACTTGACAGAGGCCGAGCGCAACGAGCTCGTGCTGGACCGTCACGGCAACTACTACGTAGGCGTCGCTCTGAGGGGAGAACAATGACCATGGCTACCGCGAAAACCGAGTTGGCGCTGAGCGCAGTCGCGAACCCATTCCTCGGCGTGGTTATTCAGGACGTGTGGCAGCCGCTGGCCCTCGACATCGGCTCGATTCAGCAGAGTGCTTTCGAGCAGTGCCTCAAGGGCTTAGACAACGTTTCGGCTGGTAAGAGCGACTCGTTGCTCATTTACGGGGCGCCGGGTGCTGGCAAGACGCACCTGATCTCACGCTTTCAACAGCACTTGTTTGCAACCGCCAAGGACGCTCCGGACCAAACGCTGCGCTGCGTCTTCGTCGCGGTGCGACTGCAGAGTAGCCCAACGACCCTGTGGCAGTGCGTGCGGCAACGCCTGGCCACGGATTTGTTGCGCCAAGAGCAAGGAATCACCCAACTCCAACGGCTGGTGGCGCACCAAATTGCTGCCTACCGGAAAGAGTCGCCGCGGCGATGGGTGCTTGCCATGCGCGTGCTCACGGGCACCGAAGGTGAATCGGTTACGGAGCACCTGCAACGCACAGCCGAGGAACTGGATCTGGGGCGTGACGTGTTCGTCATGCTCGATCACCTGGTCCACAAGCGCTACACGTTCGACGCGACCGCATGGCTGAAGGGCGATAGCCTTCCCGAGCAAGTGTTGCTGAAGCTAGGGGTGGGCGCCGACGAGGGGGAAGAACGCGAAGAAGTCGCTCGGCGCGTGGTGACTGCCCTCTGTCGCCTGGCGGGAGAGACGTTGCCGATCGTGTTTTGCTTCGATCAGCTGGAATCGCTGCAGCGCTATCCGCGCGACAATGAAGCGTTCTTTCGGTTCGGTCGGATGGCGGCGGACTTGGCCGATGCAGACCCGAACGTCTTCATCATCTCGTGCGTTCAAAGCGCCTTCGTCGACGAGCTGAAGACGAACATGCGCGAGGCCGACCGCGACCGCGTTGTCCGTCGCCAGGCAACGCTCGAACCGCTCACGACCGTGCAAGTCGAGGAGCTAGTCAAAGCGCGTCTCGATAGCGTGCCCGAGCTCAAGGAGTTGCGCGCCAAAAAGCTCGATCCGCTGTTCCCGATTGGTTCGGCCTTCCTGAATCACCTGTTCCAGACCACCACCCGCACGCCACGAAAGATCATCGCCAAGTGCTCCGAGCGGTTCGAGGAAATCAAAACGGGCAGCGTCAACGTCGTCGACAGCATCGAGCTGGTCCTGGAGAGCGAGTACTTGCAGCGGCGCCGCACGGCGCTCGAGCAGCATCAGCCGGAAGACACGACCCAGACGCTCACGCACGGTTTGCCGATCGCCTGGTTCGTGTTCGACAAGTGTCAGGAGTTCGCTCCGCTGTCGGCGCTCGAAGCGTCGGCAGCGGACGTAGTTCTGCGCGGCGACCAAGGCAATATCGAAGTGGCGATTTGCAACGAGCGAAACATGACGAGCCTCGCGGCGCGCTTCAAGAGGCTGCGCAATGCGTTTGGCAGCGTACCTGCCGCGCCGCGGCAGGGTCCGATCGTGGTCCGCCACGCCGCTCTCGAAATCTCGGCGGGTGCGCGAAAAACGCGTGAGTACCAGGAGGACCTCAAGCGGCTAGGCGTCCGATTCCTTCAACCCGCTCCCGATGCGCTCGCTACTCTAGATGCGGTGCGCAGCTTGATGTCGGATGCTCGCTCCGGCGATCTGAGCGTTCGCGGCGAGACCTTGGAGCCTGCCGAAGTCGGACGCTGGCTGGTTACCCAACCTACGCCGACGTTGAACGAGTTTCTCGCCCAAATCGCGGGGTGAGGCTGGTGTCATCGCGCAGGTGGGGCGGCCAGCACGGTCGTAGAGCGGAGCCGCTCGGCTAGGCTGAAGGTGGTTGCGAGCCCTGCGGAAGGTGCCCCACCTTGACGTAGAGTGTCGCGCCCTCGGCTTTGGTGAACGGCTCGTGCGCGGAAAGATGCGGGCTGCGGAGCCAGGAGCCGGCGGGGTAGGTGCCGTGCTCGTCGTGCAGCACGCCGCTGATGACCAGAATCTCTTCACCGCCCCAGTGGCTGTGGCGATTGAAGTGCGTGTTTGGGGCCCAGCGAACGAGCGCTACGTGCTCGGTGTCGTGCTGGTGGAGCGGGAGAACCGAAAGACCTTTGGCGCTGCCCGGAAGCCAGGGCTGGGTCGTGGTACGGATGTCGACACGTGCGGCGTCGCTCGTCGCGAACTGTTGCAGCTTTACGAATAGCGTGGCGCCGTCTGCGCCAGCGCGCGGTGCGTGCCCCGTGCCGATGGGGTTCCGCACGTAGCTGCCGAGCGGGTACTCGCCCTCCTCATCGAGGAAGGTACCCTGAAGCACGAAAAACTCTTCGCCCCCGCCGTGCACGTGCGCCGGGAATGCGATGCCTGGCGAGAACCGAACGACGCTGGTGGCGCGCGCGACCTCGTCGCCGACGCGATCGAGCATCTGCCTTTCGACACCGGCAATCGGTGACGGGACCCACGGCTCGGTGTCGGGTAGGACCACGACCCGTTCCGTGAAGTCTGCGCGGATCTTCAGAACCACGAGAGCTCCGTCTGGCCGCAAACCAGGTTGGCCGGTACTGCGGATTGCAGCAGCTTTGGCGCCGGCAGCTTCAGCTTTTGCATGAGCGTGTGGCCTCGTCCATCAAGAGGTAGGAAGATGAGCTCGATTCTCGGTCGAATAGTTGTCGAATGAGCATGGGGCCTCGCTAGTAGACGACCAGTACGATCATCCAGAACATCGCCAGAAGCTGCACGGTGAAGAGTGAGAAGCGGAAGCTCACGGCACGCGCCGTTTGGACGAAGCAGACGTGCACCAAGGTCTGGCAGACTCGTGCCGCGAGCACCGCGATCGATAGAGCGTCGAGCAGCTGCCCGTGCCGGCCAACCAGCGTGGCGACGACCACGATCGCTCCGTACACGGGCAAGTTCTCGATGCAGTTGAGATGGGCCCGGATGGCGCGCTGATACCAACCAGGCCCTTCCGGAGCGTGTGCTGGGAAGCCCGCGATCGACGCTCGCCTCGTCAGAATCAGGCTCCAGCGATGAACGCCGACCGTCGCCGCGAGGACGACGAGCGTCCACGCGGCGAACCCAAGCAAGGTGAGCAGGGGAACGGTCATGGCTCTTTCAGAGCAACGGCGCGAGAGCGGCCTGAATACGCGCGGCCTCGGCGTCACCCGTCAGCCCGAATAGGATCTCTGTAAAGCGCGTCTGCTCGATGCCAGAGCCGATGTACTGATAGCGATAGGCGCGCAGGAAGGTGCTTTGGACGCCAGTCAGTTCGGCAGCCGAGAGTTGACGCGACAGATGTTGCGTGAAGTATTCGGCGTCCGCCGCTGCTTGTGCCTGCAAGATGCCGTCGACCGCACCTACCAGAGCCAGCAAATCGTCGATCGCTTGCTTACGCTCGGCCTCGCTGAGCGCCGTGTCCGCTTGGCGCCACTCGAGCTCGTCGATGACCGCGTGTTGGCTCTCTTCCTTCCAGTGAAACAGCATCACGTCGCGAAACAACGGCGAGAGGCTCGCGTCGGGTTCGATGCTGCGCTTGTAGTGCGCCAGCGTGAACAGCTCGATATGGCACGTGAGCGCCAGTACCGACCAGGTCGACTTCGAGAGCACGACGCGCGCTACCGCGTTGGGTTCCGGCAAGAATCGGTACCCGTCGGGCATGCTGCGCGCGGCGAGTTGCTCGATGCGTCGGAACAGCTCTTGGTGCTTCAGCTCTTCGTCGCTGAAGCGGATGAGCGCTTCGAGCGCGGTCTGATCGCCCATGAAGTGGCGCTGGCTCAGCTGGAGCACCTTGGCGTTGATGAAGCGCTCGACCAAGCCGAAGATGTTCGCGTAGCTTCGCCCCTGCACTTGGCTCATGAAGCGCTGCTCGGCGGGAGTGAGAAACGCCAGCGTGGCCGCGAGCGACAGGCCATCCGGCAAGAACTTGTGCTCTCGCTCGAGCTCACGACCTCGGATCACGTCGTCGTCGATCTGAAACCGGGCGCGCTTGGAAGCCGCGACCGCGCGCATGTAAGGGCTTTGCTTGGGGGACTCGATGATTGCGTTCATGATTTCTCTTCCTCTGCTTCCGAGCTGTTTGAGTCGGAATGCCGGGTCCAAGAGCGAGTGCCGTGCCAAGCGCGCCAGCGACAAATAAGTTATTAAATTCGAAAGGTTACTGTCTCTGACGGTCGAGCAAGATTCGCGAGAATTCGCAATTTGTGATAATTCGCAAATTTGGTCATGAAATCTCGCGAGTCGACATTGGACGAGAACGAGGCGCTACGTCGCGTCGCGGAGGGCACCGCGGGCGAAACAGGCGAGGGATTCTTTCGATCCTTGGTCGACAACCTGAGGAGCGCGCTCGGGACGATGGGGGCCTGGGTCGCTCTGCTCGACGAAAGCCGTACCGTGCTTTCGGCGATCTCGATGCGCATGCAGGACCAGTGGCTGGACGGTATCAGCTATCGCCTCGAAGGCACTCCGTGCGAAGTCGCGGTGACCCAGCGCCAGACCGTGCACGTCCCGGAGCGCATCCTCGAGCTCTATCGAGACCTGCCCAAGCTCGAGGAGTTCGGGGCGGTCAGCTACCTGGGAGCACCAGTCGTGGATCGTGACGGGCGCATCATCGGGCAGATCGCCGTGCTGGATAACAAGCCTATGCCGCGCGAGCCGCGCAGCGCGGCCATCTTTCAGATATTCGCGAACCGAGCTGCGGCGGAGTTACAACGCTTGCAAGCGGAGCGCGCAGCTGCGCTTCACGTTCGGCCGCTG
>JBEHXA010000501.1:0-5774 GCA_048498935.1 Myxococcota bacterium | reverse complement strand
CGTCGGTAGGGCCGCTGATGCGGGGACCCTTGTCGGCAGCGGGCGCGCGGCGGCGCAAGATCAAGAGCTCCTCACCGAACAGCATCCACGCCTCGCTCTGCTCGCCGCCGTAAACGTTCACCGGCTCGACGTGCTCGGCCTTGACGTAGCGGTGTTGCCAGGGCGATCGCGCCGCGAACAAGTACAAGGGCAGGTCCGGAAACTTCTTCTTGCAGACCGCTTCCACGAAAGCATCGGGGAAGTAGCAATTGGCCTTGTCGGCGCAGCTCGTCGGCACTTCGCGTGTCGTCACAGCTGCGGACGCCGGCACCGGCTGGGGCTCGGCCTCAGCTCCCGGAGAAGCCAACTCGACTGCCTGGGGCGTCACGACTGGACCACTCGTGGGCTGTTTGGGTTCAGGTGCGCTGCCGCCGCAGCTCGCCAGCACGCTCGTCACCGCCCAAGTTGCCACCACCCAACCTCGACCCGTCATGACCGCGCAGTATACCGATTGCGGCGACGAACCGGCGGCACACGCGCGGCCTCACGTCAGCCGCAGTTCTGCTCTAAGTGTCGTCGCTTCGATCGGGAGCACGCGCTTGGTAACTGTCGGCTTTTTACCGACACTGTCTCGCGCTTGGTTGGCCACGACGTTCGTCACGGATCAGCGCTCGAAAATCGGGTGCGGCTGTAGCTGCCGGGGAGTGGGGCAGGGCGCGCCAAGCAGGGTCTACGTGGCTTTTTCCGCCGTAGTTAGCTCTTGAATCACCGAAGCGACCGGACAGCCGTTCCGTTGTAATTTATTGAAATTACTAATCAAATTGCTGTCAAAAATTCCCGAAACTGACTAACAAAAATCTAGTGTTGTGGTAACCAACGATAGCTATTAAAGTGTCACTGCAACCTCTACCGAGAGCTTTGCGAACGACCTAGGAGCGAGCCTTGCCGATCGAAGTACCGAGCGTGCGAATCCTGATCGTGGATGATGACAAAGCGATTTGCGACTTCATGCAATCGCTGCTCGAAAAGGACGGTTTCGTCGTCAAGACGCTGAGCGATCCCACGCTCGTCGAAGACGAAGTCCGTCAGGGCGATTACCACGTGCTGATCTTGGACCTGATGATGCCAAAGCTCGACGGCATCGAGGTTTTGAAGCGAATTCGGGCCGTAGACAGCGATATCGCCGTCGTGATTTTCACGGCGCACCCGAACCTCGATTCGGCCGTCGCTTCGATGAAGCTCGACGCCGTCGACTACATCAAAAAGCCCTTCAACGTGGACGAGTTCCGCGAAGTGCTCTCGCGCGTGATGAAGAAGAAGGGCCTCGCCCGCACGCCTGAAGAGCAGCTACACAAGATCATCGGCGACACGATCCGCACGATGCGCAAAGAGAAGGAGCTCACGCTCAAGCAGATGAGCCGCCGCACCGGGCTCTCGATCTCGCTGCTCTCGCAAATCGAGCGCGCCGAATCGAGCCCCTCCATCTCCAGCCTCTACAAGATCGCGATCGCCCTGGATTCCAAGATCCAGGACCTCTTTGGGAACAACTAGCCCTCGCTGCCGCCCCGCCGAGCCCAATTTCGGCGGGGCTGGACCCCAGCGGGAGGGCTTTGCGCGCAAAGGCACCGGAAACCTGGCGGTCGCGCTTGACAGGTCCGGGGCCGCGCGACCATATTCCGCGCCCGTTTCAGACCCCCCGCCGAAGTAGCTCAGCCGGTTAGAGCACGCGCTTCATAAGCGCGGTGTCGCCAGTTCAAGTCTGGCCTTCGGCACCAGCAATCTAGAATGTTTCGCGACAGCGCGAGCAATTGACAGGAGCCGGGTGGCTATTCGCTCCACTCGGAGCGCTTGCGCAGGCGCGTTGCGGCTGTGAGCCCGACGAGCAGGGAGATCAGCAGCAGGCCGAGGTAGGCCATGTCGCGAGCGCTGTCCTTTTGGCGGGCTTCGTAGAGCATCCAGCTCGCGGCTTCCGCGTAGCAGTTGCGGTTGCCGAAGGGGCTGCCGCCTTCGCGGTTGCACTCACTGTCGACCATCCATTGCGCCCGCGCCGAGAGCTTGGCGAGATCGCTGCGGGTGGGGACTTTCGTGACGGGCTTCCAGGCTGAAGTCGTGCGGGCATCTCGGCGCAGCTCTTCCGCATGCCGATTGCTCCAGACGACGTAGAGGCAGACGATGAGCCCGCACCCGAGCAGCAGAATCCAGGTGCGCCGGCCCATTGCCCAGAGACTAGCGCTTCAAGCGACCCAGGAATGCGGCGAATGCCAGGCCAGCGACGGCGAGGCCGAATTCGCGCGCAGTGCCGGGCGCTCGAGGGCGGTCAGTGCGGTCGGACGAGCGTCACCGGCGCGAGGTCGTTCGGGTCGAGCTCGGCCTCGAGCTCGTAGACGGTCTCGCCTTCGATAGCGGACGTCGGGCTGCAAGTGTCATCTGGTAGAAGCACGTAGATGCTGCCCTGATGGCGGTTGCCGAGTGGGAAGAAGTGCACGACGCTACTCGGAGCCAGAGGATCGGTCGGAGAAAGGCGCTCGCTACGCGACGCGAACTTCCGGGGCGGCTGGCAAGCAGCCAGGGCGTCGTTTTGCGATAGCAGTCGCTCCGAGCATGCCGCATCAGCGAAAATCCTGTTGAAATCGGTGAGCGCGAAAGCGTCGGGAAGGCAGCGGAGCGAACCATCGGCAGCGACGATACTGGGCGAGGCAGAGCAGGGCTGGTCGAGCGCGGTATCCCAAAACCCCAGCGGGAGTGCGGCTCGCCCGCCCGGCGTGGCGGCTTGGATCAGCTGGAGGCGCTCGGTTCCGGTGCGGATCTTCGTCAGGGGAGCAAAAGTCTCCGTCGGGAGCGGCGTCGAAGGCGCGAAAGTGCGAATCAAGGAGGCTTGCACTTGAGACGCGGTGCATCGCCGGGCGTCCACATCGAAGTAGTAGAGTTGCTCCGGCTTCGGTACTTGCGAGCCTGTTCGGAGCAGGGTTGGCGTCGAATTGCCGCAGGCATCGAGGGGCGAGACCAAGCTGTACGCCAGGCTTGGGGGAGGCGGACATGCGAGGCGCGTCTCGACGGCCGTGCTGCACGTCGCATCGCTGAAATACCCGCCCATCTGTTCGGCGATGTTGGGAAGCCAGCGTGGCTCGGCGAGCGGTACGAAAGACTGAGCCAAGACCGGCTCGCTCCGTTGCATATCCCAGGCGGCCCAGCGCGATACGACGCCCGGGTATGCCTCGGCGCTGTTCGAAACCTCCATTCGCCCCACGTTGCCGGCGTGTTGGATCGAGCCGTCGCTGCCCGCGATGCGCAGCTCGACGATGCGTCCGGGGCCCGGTCCTGGCTGAAAGGTTCCGCTGACCAAGGTGTCGAGTGGGATTTCCGCACCGACGGCGAAGAAGGGGGCCTCTGGCGTTTCAAGATAAGCTGGTCCGCATCGAGACAGCGTCGATGCGTCGCTGTCCAAGTAGAGGGTCGTCTCGGGAGCGACCTTTGGCCCCACGCGAAATAGTCGGATGTGACCCGCGCAGCTCTCCTCGGTCTCCGTCGCTTCGAGGACGACGTTGTGCTCTTCGAAAAAGGAGAAAGTGAGCGCCTGCGAGCACCGGCTATTCGAGAAAAAACTCGACTTGCGCGCGAAGAAGGCTCTGGGGTCCGTGCCAGGCGCGCTCGTTGGAAAGCATACCTGGCGGTCCGCGAGACCAACGTCCGCGAATAGGCAATCGAGCCCCAGTTCTGTGTCGTACCAATTCAGAAAAAGCGGCGGAGCGCCCTCGGCCTGCTGATAGACGGCCTTGAGTCGCGTGCCCTCCTCGAATGGCGGCTCGATCGGGGCGGACGTCGTGGTGTTGCTGCCGCAGGCCGTTAGAGCCAGCAACGCAAGGCACGACACTCTGCCGCTCCGTCTCGCCACCTCGGTATTGCAACAGAGCTTTTGCGAATGCGCAAATGTCCGAAGCAGCGCGAGCCGCGAGCGCCTCCGTTTCGTAGCAATTTTTCTAAAGATCACCTTTTGGGCCGGCGATCGCCACAGTCTAGCGCAGGTTGCGTTCGAGGGCAGGGGCGCGGTCTTGAGCGCTCGTCATGGGTTGGCGATGAAAGTAAGGTGCCGGGTGATGGTGCCAGGCTCCTCGAAGCGCGAAACGGCGGCTCTGTGGTCCGCGTTGGTGGCGGCCAGTGCGTTGCTCGTGGCAGCTCAGTGGAGCGTGCCCTACCTGCCAACGAACGACGGCCCGCAGCACGCGCTCAGTGGGCACATCCAGAACAACTACGTCCCGGGTAGCATCTACTTGGCGCAGCTGGTGCCCAACCTGAGAGTCACCTATTATGGCTTCGACGCGCTGTTCATGCCGCTCGAGGCTGCGCTCGGTTGGCAGAATGCGCTCCGCTTGTCGCTTTCGATCATCACGTTGGTGTTCGCTTGGGGCTTCGTCGCCTTGTCGCGCTCACTCCACCGACGCAGCGCACCTTGGCTCGGCCTTCTAGGGTTTCCGCTCGCCCTGTCGTGGCACCTGTATGCCGGATTTTTTGCCTACCTGATGGCCAGTGGACTCGGGTTGTGGATCTTGGCTTGGGGTCGCAACGCTCGTAGCCCCTTGGGACGATGCGTTCTGGGCCTCGCGCTCTTCGTTCAGGCGATAGCTCACGTATTTGCGTTCGTGCTCACGTTAGGGGTGTTGCTCGTCGCCGTCGCGATGGTCCCTCGGGTGGAGAACGAAGAGCGCTGGCAGCGTCGCTGGCGAAGAGCTTGGCCAGTGGCACTTTTGGGCCTTCCTGGGCTGGCCTTGGGGGTCAGTACCGGTCTCGGTACCTACCAGAAGAACAACTTCGACCTAGAGCTCACCTGGCTCGGGCCGCTCGAGCTGGTTCAGCAGCTGCCCCGACTGATGTTTCCGGGCCCTGGTTGGCGTGCCTGGCTGAGTTTCGGCCTGCTTCTCGCAGCGACCGCCGCGCTGTTTCGCCCGGGGCGCTGGCGCACGCTGCCGCTGCAGCAGCGCACCTTCTCGCTGCTCGGGATCGTGCTGCTGGCGCTTGCGTTGGTGCTCCCGTTCCACCTTCCCAGCTGGCAATTCTTCTCGCCCCGAATGTTGCCTCTGGGCCTTGCGTTGCTGATCGTTGGTATGGGGTCACTCTCGCTACGTCGCGGTATCACCCTGGCACTCGCGGTAGTGGCCTGGCTCTCTGTCTCACTCGCATTCCACCGCGACCTCGCCCAGCGTTTCGGTGACGCCATCGCTGGCCTATTTGCTCCGGTACATTGGAAGGGCATGGTCATGCCGGTTCCGCTCGAGCCAACGGCGGGCCTACCGCGCGATCCCAATCAGAGCCCTCTACCTCACATCGCTCCGCTCACACATTGGGCTGCGTTGTACGCGGCGGCTCATGGAGGCTCCGTCCCCTACCTGTTCGTGGGAGGGACGGCCGTGCACGCCTTCGCCACGAGGCGTCCGCCGGGTATCGTGCTCCCGGTCCTCGACGCAGCCTACCTCTTCGGAAGCACGAGCCAACCCGAGTTTGCTTGGGACCGGGGTCTTCGCCGTAAGCTGCAGGCTGAAGTAGCGAGCTTTGCCGTTCACTACGAGGGCGTGGCCGTGACGGGCGCGCGGGCCGAGGATCGTGAGCTCTGGCGCAACTGGGGCTTCCGACCCGACTGGCAGCAGGGCTCGGTGCTGCTCACTCGCTTCGTTGGTTGCCAATTGGCGCTTCATGTCACGGACATGCCGCCGCAAGCCGGCTTGAGCCGCCTGGAGGTTGCGATTGAGCCCGCCCGGCCGTCGCTCACGCTCGACCTCACCCGCGCGGCTCGCCGCTCTTTC
>JBEHXA010000500.1:0-5782 GCA_048498935.1 Myxococcota bacterium | reverse complement strand
GAAACCGAAATCATCCGTCGCCCCAACGGGCCGCTTTCTACAAGAGCGCGGCAGCTCGCGCTTCTGCCGAAGCGGCAGCACGACTGACTCGGTACCGACACCGCTCGCGGAGGGCGCGCTCGCAGCGTGCTTTCTGGATCGAGATTGCCCGAGCCAGCGCTGTGATCGCGGCAGTTGCGGCTGCGCGAGCGACGCGGAGTGTCGGCTCGGGCGCTGCGAGCGCGGCAGCTGCGTCGAGGTGCAGCCGTGAAAGCTTCGGTGCGCCGCATCGTTACGCTCATGGCAGCGTGGGTCGGTACGAGCAGCTGCACCGCCGTCCCGCCAGAAACGGTGTGGCTGCGCGTCGAGTTACCTGAAGGGTTCGCCGGCCGCGAAAAGGAAGTGCGGCTCGCGCCCCGCATCGCGGAAGCCGCGCGCCGCGCGAGCCGAGGCGTGCTGGCGCTGCAGGTGAAGCGCGCTGCAGGGCGGGTTCGAATCGGGCTACCCGGTGCGTGCCCACTCGAGGTCGACGCGGAGTCGCTGTCCGGCTCTCCGCCAGCATCGCGCACCTTGCAGCCGCTATTCGACGTGGGGCCGAGCGAGCGCGTCGTCGGCGTCGGCAGCGCGTTCGAGATGCGCGCCGTCCCGAACTGCGCCGAGGCGCGCGCCCTGAAAACGACTTGGTCGGTCACGGGCGGCGCGTCGCTCGAAGGCGTAAAGCTGAGCCAAGACGGGCGCTCGCTGCGCGCCACCACGCGCCTCGCCTTGCCGCCGACGACCGAAATAGTGGGCGTAGTGCCGATTTCGGCCCGCCAGCAGCGCGAGCTCCGCAGCGAGCTCACGCTGCGCACCGTAGACACGAAGGGCGAAATCTTCGAGCAGCGCCTCGGCGTATCGGCCGTGGCGCGCAGCAGCGGCCTGCCCAACGTAGGCCTATCGCACCCGGTGCTGCTCGCCGGTGCGAACTGGGTGCTCACCGAAAAGCCTCCACAGTCGTCGGCTGCGCTCCGAAACTTGAACGGCCGCTTCGAGCTCATCCCCGACGTGACTGGGCGCTATCGCCTCAGCGATGGAGCCTCGCGCCAACTCACACTACTGAGCGGCCGTTACGATGAAACGCCGCTCGACTGCGGACGGTCCGATTGCCACCAGGCGATCGCGACCAGCGCCGCCAAGAGCCCGATGACGCTCGTATTGAGCCAAGACCTGGGCGGCTGCCACGCGCTGAGCGATCCCGCCTGCGCCACCGCTTGCCACGCGACCGGCGAGCCCGGAACGAACGACGGCGGGTTCAGTCATGTCGCACGCGAGCTCGGGTCGCCCGCATTGCCGGTCGAGCACGACGACCTACCGCGTGCGCTCCGAAGGCTCGGCGGCGTCGGCTGCCTCGCTTGTCACGGCCCCGGCGCGGTGCCGGGCGTGGGCTCGCGCTGGGCAGTGCTACGCAGCGACGTGTGCGCTGTCTGCCATGATGCTCCGCCGCGCTACGGACACGTGAGCGCGCTGTCGTCGTCGCGCATGGGCCACGCCGATCACCTCCCCCAAACTCGCTCGCAACCTGAATGTGCGCGCTGTCACACGACTTGGGGCGCGCTCGGTCGCAGCATGCCGAAGGGAGAAACGCCCGAAAGCTTCGGCCTCGCCTGCGCCACCTGCCACGACGTGCACCCTCATTCGGAAGCAGCGAGCTCTGCGGCTCCGAGCGACGATACAGGTCCGACGCACGGCGGGCTCTTGCGCCAGCTACCGCTACCGGCGTCGTTGCCTCGACCGCCCGCGTCGTTCCTCGGCGTGAGCCGCGTCTGCATTGCGTGCCACGCACCGAGCGGAGACTCGCAGCGCCCGGAGGCGAGCGCTGCCGCGATCTTGGCCGGACAGGGCGGAGTCGATCCGGCGAGCGGGAAGCCGCTCGAGCTCGCTCCGGTTCATGCGCAAGATCCGCGCGGCTGCTTGCGCTGTCACAACTCCGGCCCGCCCGAGCTGGTACTGGGAAAATCTCACGCATTTCGCGCCGAGCCCAGCAGCTGCACCGGCTGCCACGCGCCGCGCGAGCGCGCCCCGAGCCTGCGTGAGCGCGCTCAGCGCTTACTGGCACGCTGGGGTCGTGAAGCACCGAGCGACGCGAGCCTACCGCTGCACGCACAGCCGACGCCGCAGCGGCCGCTCGCCATCGCACAGGAGCGAGCGCTCGCCAACGTGCGCCTCGTGCTGGAAGATCCGGCAGCCGACGTGCACCATCCCGCTTACGCGAAGTTACTCCTCGACGCCGCCGAACGCTTCGCCCCCGGAGCCCCACCATGACCTTCGCTTGCTGCTTGCTCTTCGCTCAAGTCGCAGTCGCGGCTCCGCCCCCGACAGCGCCGGCTCAGGCAGCGCCACCTCCCGCCGAACCCGAGCTCCGTTCCCTCGGCCTCGCACTGCAGTCGACGTCGGCTTTCGGTGTGACGCACGGCCGGTTCTTCAACCAGCTCGTCGGGCTTCGGCTCGACTACCGCGTCACATCACGCTTCGCTTTCGGCGGCGTGCTCTCGTACGCCAACCTCGAAGGCAAGGAAGGGCGCGCCAACAATGCTCTTCCCGAGCTGTGGCTCGCCTACCGGGTGCCGCTCTCCGGGGAGAGTATCGGCCTGCCGATTCACTTCGCCCCCGGGTTTCTTCCGAAAAATGGGCCCACTTTGCGGATCGGAGCCGGGCTCGACTTCCAACTCGGCGAACGCTCGTCGCTCGAGCTCGTGCCGCTCGAGCTCATGGCCTGGGTCAATCGCGAGCGCCCCGAAGCCTCCTTGAACGGCACCCTCGCGCTGCGCTGGTCGCTTTAGCGAACCGACGTCGGGCCGCGGTCGTGCCGACGCGCGACCGGCTTCGTTGGCCCACCCTTCGAGCGCACTCGGCGAGGCTACGGGCCGAGGCGTTTGGCTTGGCCGACCCAGTCGTCTTTGGCGATGCGATCCGGACGGATCTTCAGCTTTTCGGCGAACGAGGCGACGTCTGTCTCGGTCCAGGCTGCGATCTGCTCGGTGCTGGTGATACCGAGGCCTTCGAGCGCGCGCTGGTAGGCGGGCCCGATGCCGCGAATGCGACGCAAGCCTTGAGGGGCCTTGGCAGGAGGCGCATCGGACGCAACGCGCTGGGCGGGCTGCTGCTCCAGCTCGGCCTTCAACCGCGCGAGCTCGGCTTGCAGCTCGGATTCGAGGGCGCTCGAGCGCTCGCGCAGGCCGGCGAGCGCCGTTTGGTGCTCCTCCGACACATGTCGGCGCAGCTCTTTTTCAGCGCGGAGCGCGGACTCGAGCTCGTGCACGCGATCCGTTTCGCGCCGCAGACGCGCGCGGAGCGAATGGCGCTCGCTGCCGAGCTTGCGGAGCTCTACCAAGGCTGCGCCCAGCCGCTGTTCGAGCTGCGCGGTCGGGCTGATGCTCGGAGGCTGCGTGATGGGGCGCGCCGGGCTCGCGCTGAGCGGCTGGCGCTGGGGCGGTGGCGGCGGGGTCGCGGGTGCACCCGGCAGCACGCTCGGGCGCACCGCTAGCGTTTGCGCCGAGGGCGGCCCCGAAGGCAGCGCCCCGGACGACGGCGGGCTCGAGCCGGGCGGGCTCACACTCGGACTCAGGCTCGGGCTCCGCAGCGGTGGCGGCGGTGGCGACGAGCGCAGCGCGCCTGGCCCGATACCTCGCGACGAGGGCGGCAGCGGCATGCGCGACGTGGGGGGTAGCCCACTGGTGACCGGTCGCGGCACCACGCTGACCGGTCGCGGCACCACGCTGGCCGGGGCGGGCGGCGGTACCGAGGGCACGACAGGCGGGACTACCGGCGCAGCCGCGGGTGGTTCGGGCTGGAGGTCCCAGGCGGCCGGATCGTCCGTCGGGCTGGCCGTGCTGGAGTCCTTTTCGTCGCCCATCGGTCTCGCCGCGCGAGCCCTCGCATCGCGCCAGGCGAATCTAACCCGAAGCTCGCTTTGCCAGCAATTCCGCGCCGCTCGCCGAGAAATGCCGCGCTTTCCGGCCGGCCGTGACCGGCTCAACAATTCTTCATCGCCGCCCCGGAGCGCCCTTCACATTCGAGCGCGACGTTTGGTTCGAGGCCGATGGCCTTCGCTGCGGATCAACCGGGGCGAGGCGCCCCTCACCTCGGAAGGAACTCGGACCATGTTGGGATTTTTCATAGGAACTGCTTGCCTCGTCGGGCTCATCGCCGTGGCGCGCCGTGGGCGTCGCCGCTACTACGGCTTTCATCACGGCCACCACCGCCATGGCGGTCGCTTCTTCCTGCATCGGGTGCTGGATCGTTTGGACACGACCCCCGGTCAGGAAAAGGTGATCCGCGACGCGCTGCACGACCTCGGCGAGGAGGCTTGGACCCTGCGTCGCGAGGTCAAGGGCACCCGCAGCGAAATTGCGGCGGCGCTGCGCGCACCGGAGCTCGATCGCTCCGCGCTCGACCGTGTGTTCGCCAAGCACGACGAGCTGATCGAGAAGCTGCGCAGCTCGGCCCTGACTGCTGCTGATCAGGTTCACGGCACGCTCGACGAACGGCAACGCCAAAAGCTCGCCGACATGATCGAGCAAGGGCCGTGGGGCTACGCCGCCTGCTGAAAGGAGCGACACCATGTACGGACGTAAAATCTTGATGGTGCTCTTGGGCGTGGGTGCAGTCGCCGGCTTTGCCTCCGGCTTCGCGCGGGTCTGTCACTACGGCCCCGGCGGGCGCTTCGGTCACCGCGCCGAGCTGGAGCAGCGCGTCGCCGACGCCTGCACCGAGTCGGCGCTGCGCGTGTACGGTCGTCAGAGCGGCGGGGGCGTGAAGCCGTGAGCACGGCGGCTTTGCAGGGGTTCGCAGCACTGCCTGCGATCTCGGTCAGCCAGGGATTCGCAGCCAATGCTGCGATCCCTGGCCCGCCCCAGGCACCAGCCGTTGTATCCTCACCTCGTGTCATGGACTTGAACGTGCTCATCGTGGACGACGACGAGCGCCTCTACGAGCTGCTCGCCCAATACCTGGCCGAAAACGGCGTGATCGCCAAGCGCGCCGCGACCGGCCCGGCCGGGCTCAAAGCCGTGGAGAGCGGCGAATCGTTCGATGCCGTGCTGCTCGACGTCATGCTGCCGGGGCTCGACGGCTTGAGCCTACTGAAGCGACTGCGCGAGAAGAGCCAGATACCCGTGATCATGCTCACCGCCAAAGGCGACGAGACCGATCGCGTGGTCGGGCTCGAGCTGGGCGCGGACGACTACCTGGCCAAACCGTTCAGCCCGCGTGAGCTGCTGGCCAGGCTGCGCGCCGTGCTCCGGCGCACGCAGGTCGATCCGAACAAGGAGCAGCTGAGCGTGGGCAGCATGTCGTTCGACGTGGCAGCGCGCAGCGTGCAGCGTGACGGTCGCCAAGTCGAGCTGACCGGGCTCGAGTTCGACCTGCTGCTGGCGCTGGCGCGGCGTGCCGGTCGGGTAGTGCCGCGCGCCAACTTGCTCGAGCTCGCCGGTCGCAACGACGTGAACGTGAGCGATCGCACCGTCGACGTGCACGTGTCGCACATCAGAAAGAAGCTGGGCGACGACGACGCGCTGCTGCTCAAGACCGTACGCGGCGTCGGCTACGTCCTGACCCGCGAATGAGAGCACGACGACGCCCGCCTTGGCGGCATCACCACCGGCACGACTTTCGCCTGCAGCGCGCGCTGTTTTGGTGGTTCGGGATCACGATCTTGATCACCAGCGGCGTCTCCTACAGCGTGATGCGGCTGGTTTCGCCAGAGATCCACGACTTTCGCAAGCAGGGCGACCGCGTGCAGAGCTTTGCCGCCGGCCGCTTCGCC
>JBEHXA010000499.1:0-5794 GCA_048498935.1 Myxococcota bacterium | reverse complement strand
CAGAAGCTCCGGTGTACTTCCCCTACTGTTCAGGCAGCCTGATCGGTCCGCAAACGGTGCTGACCGCCAAGCATTGCCTCGACTTTTTCCGCAGCGACGCCGCGGTCGGCATTCAGACCGCGTTTGCGATCGGTCCGGACGGCTACGCGCCTCAACGCTTGCTCGAGGTCGTCGACATCGCGGGCGCACCCAACGACGAGGGTGGGTTCGTCGGCTACGGGCACGACGTCGGTGCCATGTTCTTGCTCGAAAAGGTGACCGACCTCACTCCCCTGCAGCTCGGTACCCTCAGCAGAAAGAACGTCGGCAAAGACTTCGTGCAGATTGGTTATGGTGTGCGCGACAACTCATTCGCCGCCGGCACGCGCCGCGTTGGTAAAGCCGAGCTAGTCGCGTTGAAGGGCAAGACCTTCGAGATCCTCTTCGGCAGCTTCGAGGCGTTCAAGTCATGGTTCGAGACCGGCAGCCCCACACCCGAGGACGCGCCGTTCACGACTGGCCCCGTAGCCGCCGGCGCGTTCTTGATGATGGCGCGCTCGATCGTAGAGCAAAAGCTCGCAGCTGAAGGCGGAGGGCCAGTACCGATCCCACCAGTCGGCGCTGGCGGCTCTTCGGCCACGGGCGGCAGCGGCGCCTCGGCTGGCGCGCCACCGAGCGAGGAAGGCGGAGCAGGGCCGGGAGATCCCGACGCCTTCTTGCGCGAGATCTACGACTCCGTGGTGCTGAACGAAGGCTACGAAGCCGTATTCGGCGGCACAGAAGGGGACGCCCAGGCCTGCTACGGAGACTCGGGCTCACCGATCGTGAAGGCCGATAAGCAGGGCAAGCTGGTCGCCTACGGCGTGATATCCGGCGGCGTCGGCTCGAGCAGCTTGGTGTGCGACTTCGGCGGCGTCGACGCCATTTTCGGCCCCGAGGTGATGACCTTCTTGCAAGACGCGCGAGCTTGGGTCGACCCTTGCAATGGCCTGTCGACCAGCGGCATCTGCAAGGGTCGCAAAGCTCAGCGCTGCACGAACCCGAACGAAGGGCCACGCCGCCCCATCGAGTTCGACTGCTCGCTCATCGGTCAAGTGTGCGCAACTCAGCCGGACGGCACCGCCGGTTGCAGCGACCCGTAGCAGCTCGGCTGCGACTAGGCGATGCCGGCGCGCCGCCTCAACCGAGCTCGGGCTCGTCCGAGACCTGCAAGACTTTCGGCGCGATGCTCAGAATCGGCGCCGAAGAGGTCTTGGATTGCGGGCGATGCTCCAGCCACCAGGCGTGGGCCCGCTCTTCCGTCCATTGCTGCTCGCGCGGCAACTCCTGCTCCGCTTGCATCAGCCGCTCCAGCAGAGCCCGAGCGCGCTGGGGCCGAGCCGCGGGATCTTTCGCCAAGCAATCGAGGATGATGCGCTCGAGCGCGACGGGCGTGTCGGGAGCGAGCTCGCGCGGGCTCGGCGGGGGCTCGGTCATGTGCGCCACCAGGAGCTGCATGGTGCTTGCCTTCTGAAACACCATTCGCCCCGTCAAGAGCCAGTAGCCGACGCAGCCCAGGGCATAGAGGTCGGCTCGGCCGTCGAGCTCCTGCCCCTGCGCCTGCTCGGGCGCCATGCAATCCGGCGTGCCCATCACAGTGCCCATCTGGGTCAGCTTGGTGGGCGCACCCGCGAGCGGGGTCGCCGAGCTTTCGTCGGCATCTGGAGGCACGTCATCGGTGGCGAGCGACCTCACCAGCCCGAAGTCGAGCACCTTGACCACATCCAGCTCGTCGGCAGCGCGGCACGTGAAAAGATTGGCCGGCTTGATGTCGCGATGCACCAAGCCCACGTCGTGCGCCTCGCCCAGCGACCGGCACACCTGCATCAGCAAGCGAATCACGCGCCCCGCCGGCTGCCGACCGTGCGCCATGACCAGGCTCTCGAAGTCGAGGCCTTCGAGCAGCTCCATCACGTAGAAGAAGGTGCCGTCGTCCGAAACGCCGTAGTCGAACAGCTCGATGGTGTTGCGCGAACGCAGCGCCGCGAGCGACTGCGCTTCGCGCCGAAACCGCTCCTGCATGGCGCGCGTGACCTCACCGCCGTCGATGCGAATCAGCTTGATCGCCGCCTCGCGCGCCAGGAGCCGATGCTCGGCGCGCCACACCTCACCCATACCTCCCTTGCCCAGGCATTTGACCAGCCGATAGCTACCGAGATCGCGCACCTGGCGGTGCGCCCGCTGTGCTTCGGCCTTGGCTTCGGCCGCCTCGCGCCGCACCCGCACCACGAGGCGCGCGAAGGCGAGCGAGAGCCCGAACGCCGCCAGCACCGAAGCGATGCCGATCGCGATGCTGCGGCGACTGAAGCGCTGCAAGCTGGCAAAGAACACCGCTTCGGGAACCAAGTACGCGACGGTCCAACCCAAGGTCGGGTCGTCGCTGACCTTGGCCTGCATGGCGAGCATGCGCCGCTTCCCATCCTCGAACGTGAGGTAGTCGGTGTTCGGCTCGTTCAGGCGCGCGTCGAAGAAGGCGTCGAGCGCGCTGTCTTTGAGATCGCGATAGGTGAGCGCCCGATCGGCCTGCAGCGGCAAGCTCGCGATGCGCTGATTAGCTTCGGGAAACGCCAGCAGGGTGCCGCTGCTCGTGAACAGCAGCGTGCGCACGTCTTGCAGCTGCCCGGCTTTCAGGAACCGTGACAGCTCTTTCACGTCGAAATCGACGGTGAGCACCGCGTGCAGCTGTCGCTCGCCCCCGACGCTGCGATAGACCGGCATGGCGCGCGTGATGCCTGTGTAATGACTCTCGAAAAACGGGTAAGGCGGCGTCCAAACGCGCTTCCCCTGCGCTACGGCGAGCACGTAAAAATCACGCCGCCGTGGATCGTAGTCGCTCGTTAGCGAGTGCACGAGCTTCAGCTGCGTGTGTCCGAGGTACTCGTAGCGCCGACTGCTGGTGACGTTGCCTTCGAGATGGCTCTCCTGGAAACGAGTCACCCCGTCTTTGTCGACGTAGGCACCTTCGAAGGTGCCGTCCGGGTAACTCAGGCTCACGTAGCCGATGCCGGCCCGGCCTCGCATCAAGTCGTGGAGCGCCGCGGCGACCGGCTCGAGCGGCTGTTGCGGTGCGCGTTCGAGCGCGATCCCCTCCAAGCGGTCGAGAACGAAGTCAGCTTGCGCTAGGGCGCCGCGGAGATTCGCGGCGACCAGCTTGGCCTGGTCTTCGAGCTGCGACCGCCCCATCGCGACATTGCTGCCCTTGAGCGCCTGCTGACCCACCAGAGTCAAGAACACGCCCACCGCCAACACCAAGCCCGGGAACACCAGCATCACGCCGAGCGGCGAGGCCAGCGCGCGGCTCAGCAACATGGCCTTACTGATCCCACGCCCCTGCGGCTGCGGCTGCTGCTCGGTTCCCGTTTGCCGCTGTCCGATGCGCGGAGTCGACATCCCGCTCCGCACCCTACGCCGCCGTGCCCCGAAAGGCCACGCAGGCTGCGCCGCGGCGGTAATCCAGCTCGTTTGTATGAAGCGCAACAACGCAGCAGGAGACGATTGCCTAGGCCACGGGCGACAGCAGGTTCTCGTTCCAGGCGGCTCACCCGATCTCTGCAGCAACGCAACGCTCATCAGCCGGGCTGACGCACGACGCACGATCACGTCGTTGCTGCGCCATCGGTCCGAAACATGCTCCGTGATACCGAACCAAAACTTGCGATGAGCGCAACCGAGACGGTTTCACAGCTTCGCGAAACGGGCGCGTCGCCTGCACGCGTCGATTGGCAACCTGGGCAGCTGTTCGGCGGCAAGTATCGCGTCGACGCGCAGCTCGCAGAAGGCGGCATGGGTATCGTGTTGCGGGCGACTCACGTCGATCTCGGCTCGCCCGTCGCCATCAAAGTCATCCGCACCGAGCACGCCGCCAATCCAGACGTGGTAGCGCGCTTGATGGATGAGGCGCGCATCGCGGCCAGCTTGCGTTCGAAGCACGTGAATCGCGTGGTCGATTTCGGACGCACCGAGTCAGGGCTCGCGTACTTGGTACTGGAGTACATGGAGGGCCGCGACCTGGCTCAGCACCTGCAAGAACGGGTGCGCTTTCTCACGACCGACGCGGTGGACTGCGTCATGCAAGCATGTGAGGGTCTTGCCGAGGCGCACGGCGCCGGCATCGTGCACCGCGACCTCAAGCCGGAAAACCTCTTCTTGAGCCAGGAAGCCGACGACGAGTTGGTCGTCAAGGTCTTGGACTTCGGTATCTCGAAGGGTCCCGCCGTTCGCAGCAACGGCCGGTCGCTCACGAGCGCCTGGGAAGTGGTGGGCTCTCCACACTACATGGCGCCCGAGCAAGTGAGACGACAGCGGGTCGACGCGCGAACCGACGTGTGGGGGCTTGGTGTCATCCTGTATGAGCTTTGCAGCGGCCGCACGCCGTTCGAAGCCGACACGCTGGCGGGGATTTTCGAGCGTATCGTCGACGAATCGCGCCCGCCGGCAGGGCTGCCGTTGGTGGAGGTGCCGCAGAGACTGCAAGCGATAATCCAACGCTGCCTCGCGCGATCACCAAACGACCGCTTTCAAAGTGTCGTCGAGCTCGCGGATGCGCTCGCTCCGTTCGGCAGCGATCCGCTCCAAGCCGAGCGTGTGGCAAGAGTGGCTGCCGCGACCAGCAATCGCTTGTTGGGCGCGCGCAGCACCGGCGCGCATGGGAGTGGAGCGGTGCCCGTCGGCACGCCGCTCGGGCTAGCCTCGACACGACGCAGCAGCTTGCCTGCGTCCACGCCACCCTCCAATCGCAATCTCGCGCCGCTCGCACTGCTGGCGGTAGTCGCTTTGGCACTCGCGTTCGCGATCGGGCTATCGTCACGCAGCGCTGTCATCGTCGCGAGCGCGCCCGCGCCCTCAATCGAGTCGTCACTCGCGCCCGAGCGCCCGAGCTTGGCCCCAGCCGCTGTCGAGCCGCCCGCGGTCCAGCCATCCTTCGAAGCTGCCAGCTCGACCTCCGCTGCGCCACGGAGCCAACGCGCCCCGCTTCCGTTCAAAGCGCTTCCTCCCCAACGCGCGAACCGGGTCGAAGCCGTGCCCGTGCCGGACGTCCCGCGCGTCGAACAGCCGGCGCCAATCGCCGACGCCGTGCTGCCGAACGATCCCTGGAACCCCAAGAGCTTCGGTGGTCGTCGCTGACCCACGCGAGAACGCGCATGAGCCCTGGCTTATCGACCGCCTTCCCCAAGTGGCCCTTGCTTTTCACCGCGCTGGTCTGGTCCGCGAGCGCGCACGCCGAGCCCGCGGAGGCCTTCCCTTCGACACCCCCCAGCACGCACTCGGCGAACGGGAGCTCGCGCGGCGCCGCCGCTGAAGCGCTCTTTCAGCAGGGAATGACGCTCAGCGAGCGAGGGCAGCTGGCCGAAGCCTGCGCCAAATTCGAGGCGAGCCAGGGTCTCGACGTAGCAGTCGGTACGCTCCTCTACCTCGCGGACTGTTACGAGCGCACTGGTCGATTGGCAAGTGCGTGGGCTCGCTTTCGCGAGGCCGCGTCACTCGCACAGGCGCAATCGATGCCGGAGCGCGCGCGCATGGCGGGCGTACGGGCGGAGGCGCTAGAGGCCAAACTCTCCTACGTGACGATCGTCGTCACTGCCACCGAGCTTCAACCTCCGAAGCTCATCATCACCCTGGATGGCACACCCGTGGCACCTGCCAGCTGGGGTACGGCGTTGCCCGTGGATCCGGGTGTGCTCACGCTGCGCGCCAGCGCACCCGGCTACGCCACGTACGAACAGCGAATCGATCTCGCCAGCCAGACGACTCCGACGCGTGCGAGCGTCGAGGTGCC
>JBEHXA010000498.1:0-5802 GCA_048498935.1 Myxococcota bacterium | reverse complement strand
CGCCGAGCGCATGCCACGCGTCGTGCGCATGCGCGATGGCCGCGTCGAGTTCGACGACGTTGGCCGCGCGCACACCGGCGACCCTGCAGCAAGTAAAGCGAGCGCGCTCCCCTAACTTCGAGGTGCAAACGACGGAGCCGAGCCGCCGCGTTCAAGTAGGCATCTCTGGCCAGAAGTACGGGCGGTGCGCACCCGGGCGCACCCGCGCGCGCGAGCGAGCGGGGGTGTGCTCTCCGCGCGCGCGGTTGACGCCCGACCGGACGCGAGTGTACTGTCTAAGATCACCTAAATCGTGAGCCCGGGTCGCTCGCACGCACGAAGGGCCGTGCGGGCCTCATCCGGCCGAAATTGGCGTACGCGCTCACAAGACACAGAGTCGTAACTCTCAAGGATTGTTGATCCGCTAAGGATGGCCGGAGCTTGGACGCTCAACGCAACCTTTACAGACGAGCCGAATTCGAGGGCGATCACTCGGCTTGGGCCCGGATGTCGCGCGGCGTGCTCGACGTGCCGACACCGAACTGGACTTGGCTCGGTAACCGTTTGGCGGGGCAGTCCAGGGTCGTGCACCGCGATCTTGGCGAGCACTCCGATCGGGCTAGCAGGCACGCCGATCGAAGCGTCCGCACTCCGACTGGTCCGACTTCCGCGCACCATCGCGAGCTGCATTGTTCTCCATCTCGAGTCCAGTGTGGTCGAAAGGAGACCGATCCCCCGAGTGCGCCCGACGTCGTCGCACAGTGTATGCGCGTCGACCAGTTGCCGCCCTTGTTTCGCGCTGATCGCGCTCGCTTCAACTCACTTAGAAAAAGTCACACGAAGCAGCTGAAAGCTTTCGAACTTTGCTTTGCGCACACACATAACCTTTGTGGGTGATTTTGCTGTGATCGATCCACCGCTTCAAGGAGAACTAGCGCGCGAGGAACGCGCTGTGAGGAACGCGCTGTGAGGAACGCACTGTATAGATTCGTACATGGCGAGAGCGTTTCGAAGTGGACTCGAGCGCGAGCGAACGCCGTTGCGATTTGTCCACCCCATCTGTTACGCTGAGAAGAATATTGGCCGCTAGGAAGGGAAGGTTCTAACGATGCTCTCACGTCGCGCAGTGTTGATGGGTACAGGGGCAGGGGTACTCGTTGCTGGTTTCGATCCAGCGACGCGGTCGTGGGTGAGTGAAGCGAAGGCCTCCTCTGTCGATCGAATCCCGAGTCTAGATGGTCAGTTGAAGACAGACCCAACCTCCCTCGCGCCCTACGCAAACGACGTCGGGCACTACATCCATAATTCCCCCTGGGCCGTGTTGTTACCGAGCTCGGTGCGTGACGTTCAGAAGTTGGTGCAGTTCTGCCGCCGTCGCGGGATCAAGATTGCGGCGCGGGGACAGGGCCACACGACTCACGGGCAATCACAAGTCTCGGGCGGGCTCGTCATCGACATGCGCACCCTAAACACGATACATTCAGTCGGACCCAAGACGGCCGATGTCGATGCCGGCGCGACTTGGAAGCAGCTTGTGAATGCCAGCGTTCCGCAAGGCTATACGCCACCGGCGCTGACTGGCTACATCGACCTCACGCTCGGTGGGACGTTGTCGGTCGGCGGCGTTTCCGCCACGAATCGCCGCGGCGCGCAAGTCGACACGGTCCGCGAGCTGGAGGTCGTTACGGGCGCGGGCGATATCGTCCGTTGCTCGGCGCAGTGCAACTCAGACTTGTTCGACGCGGTGCTGGCCGGTCTCGGTCAGTGCGGAATCATCACCCGCGTCATTCTCGACGTGGTTCCGGCAAAGCCGCAGAGTCGAGTTTTCCTACTCAACTACACGGACAACGCTACTTTTTTCAGCGACTTTCGCACGTTACTCAATCGTAACGAGTTCGACGGGCTGTACAACTTGTGCGTGCCCGATGCGAGCGGTCGGCTCGTCTATCAGCTGAACGCAATCAAGAACTTCGACCCGGCGCGGCCGCCGAACAATGGCTCCCTGCTTCGCGGTCTTCACTTCGATGCCGCGACTTCGACGAACTCAGACTCTTCATACCTCGATCAGATCCAGAGCGTCGACGTCCTGATTGAGTTCCTGCAGTCGATCGGTCTCTTCGACAACTTGCTACACCCTTGGTTCGACGTTTTCCTCCCGGACTCCAAAGTCGAATCCTACGTCGGCGAAGTGCTGCCCTCGTTAACTCCGGAGGACGTCGGCCCGACGGGCTTCGTGCTCCTGTTTGCGTTGAAGCGCTCCGAGTTCAAGAGGCCATTTTTCCGCGTTCCGGAAAGTGGAGAGTACGTTTATCTCTTCGACATCCTCACGTCCTCGAGCGTTCCCGGAGATCCGGACCCTGATTTCGTTGCGCGCATGTTGGCCCGAAATCGCGCTCTCTTCGACAAGGCGCGGGCCTTGGGTGGGACCCGCTATCCGATCGGGTCTTTGAACTTCTCGAAGCGGGATTGGGAGCTTCAGTATGGTTCCACATGGCCCGCTTTCAAACGCGCCAAGCGCCGATTCGATCCGGACGGAATCCTTGCTCCTGGTCCGGGTATCTTCTGAAGTTTGCAAGTCTGAACACAATCAATCGTTGGGGGTAAGCAACGACCGTTAGATGCCAAGTTATTCCGAAATCAGCGATTACCTACTCGAGCAGCTGTGCTACGCACTGGGCCTCCAGTCACAGTTCCCCGAGTTTCGAACGACGCAGGCCTTCCTGCTGCAGCAGTTCGCCGGAGTGGAGGTGCCTCCGGATCCGCCGTACGCCTCCCTCCTCGGAGACGATCACTCACCCTTCGAATACTCTGTCGCGTTTTCGGGCGAGAAGGCCGAGCTCAGGTTGCTTTTGGAAGTTCAGGCGCCGCGTCCAGAGCCGCTCGCGAACCAAAGAGCGGCTTTGGCGTTCAACCAAAAGCTCGCTGCGCGATACCAGGCTAGCTTCGAGCGCTTCGACGCGCTCCGTGACCTGTTCGTTTCCGATTCTGCCCCTGGACAGTTTTCTCTTTGGCACGGTGCTCGCTTCGATCGCAATCGACCTGATTTCAAGGTCTACCTGAATCCGGAAACTTTCGGTGCCGCCCACTCGCTGCCACTGATGTCGGAGGCGTTGCGTCGGCTGGGCCTCGGTCACGTCGTGCCTACCGTGGAAGCCGTGACTCGCGCGCGCGGCGGCCAAGATGCGCTCAACTATTTCTCTCTCGATCTGTCTCAAAGCGCTTCCGCTCGCATCAAGGTTTACTTTCGTCATGAGGGCGCGACGGCGAGCGAAGTCGATCGCATGTTTACGGCATTGGCTCCAACCCACCGCGCCGGCGACATCGTGAACTTTTCTCGGAAAATGGTGGGGCATGACAACGGCTTTGCATTCAAGCCCGTGACTTCCTGTCTTGCGTTCACCGCGATGGCGCCGAGCCCCACGGCGATGACTTTCCACCTGCCGATCGCACACTACACCTCGAGCGATGCTTCGTCCGTTGCGCGCAGCGCGGCCTATCTGAAAGATATCGGTCAACCTCGAGCCGCCGAAAAGCTGGAGCAGGCGGTGCGAGCATTCGCTCCACGCTCTTTGGAGTCTGGCTGCGGAGTGCAGAGCTATGCCTCATTCCGTCGCGAGTCATCGGGTCTTCGTTTCACTGCTTACTTGTCGCCGGAGCTGTTTCGAGAGGCGCACAGCCATGGGTCGTGTTCGCGTCTTCGCAGGTTCGAGCAAAAAAAGAGCATCGGTAGCGGTTCGGTGTGAATAGGGACGCTTCCGCGTTCAATGGAATAGCGATTCCGCATGCGAATGCGGGGAGGTCTTGATGACGACGGACTTTGCGCAGCAACTGTACGCAAGCACGATTGCAGAGCCGTACCGAACGAAGGTTGTGGAGAAGCTCCGCTTGCCGAGCCGACCCGAGCGTGAGCAGCTTCTACGCGAGGCATTTTATTCGCCGGCCTATTTGAACGCGAGCGACGTGTACGTCGACCTCGTCACGGACAGCGGCAGCGGCGCCATGAGCGACGAACAGTGGGCGGGGCTGATGAGGGGTGACGAGGCCTACGTTCGCTCGCGGAGCTTCCTCGCCTTCGAGAAGTCGGTGCAGGAGGCCATGGGCTTCCGTTTTGCGATACCTACCCATCAAGGTCGCGCAGCAGAAAACATCGTGATGGAGTTGATGTTGAAGCCCGGTGACGTCGTACTGAGCAATACCCACTTCGACACCACTCGAGCCCACGTACAACATCGTGGAGCAATGGCTCTGGATCTGGTGTCCGACGGCATTTTCGACTTTGCCGAGCCTCAACCTTTCAAGGGCAACTTCGACCTGGAGAAGCTAGAGCTGGCTTTGCAGGCGCACCATGCCCACGTCCCGCTGATCATCATCACCATTCTCAACAATTTCGCCTGCTCTTCACCCGTATCGATGGCAAACATCCGAGCCGTGCGGTCGCTGGCGGACGCCTACGGCATCCCGGTCTTCTTCGACGCTTGTCGCTTCGCGGAGAACGCGTATTTCATCAAGGTCCGGGAGCCAGGCTACGAATCGAAGACCATTCACGAGATCGTGCTCGAAATGATGAGCTACGGTCACGGTTGCTGGATGAGCGCTAAAAAGGATGCGATCGTAAACATCGGTGGCTTCATCGCCACGAACGACGAAGCCTTTGCCCGCCGCTGTCAGGAAAAGCTGGTCTTGTACGAGGGCTTTTATACCTACGGTGGGCTGGCCCGTCGCGACCTCGAAGCCATCGCCATCGGCATGCGGGAAGGCATGGAATTCGACTACCTCGCCCATCGGGTCGCCCTGGTCGGGTACTTAGGTGCACTGATGGAGGATGCGGGCATCGTCGTCAGCAAACCGGTGGGTGGCTCGGGCGTTTTCGTGGACGTTGCCGCTCTGTATCCGCACCTGCCACCGGAAAAGTTACCAGGGATCGCGATGTTCTCGGATCTATACCTAGAAGGAGGCGTTCGCGCGGGAGCCGCGCCGTTCCCGATGCACACGATCTCCAAGCAAACTGGACAAATCGTGGAGAAAGTGTTCCAATTTGCCAGATTTGCAATTCCACGGCGCGTCTATAGCAAGGCTCACATGGAATTCGTCGGTCAGGTCATGCGGCGAGTAAAGCTCGGTGCCAGCGCAAATCGAGGGTATCGAGTCACCGAACATCCCCCAGTGCTCGGGCATTTCTTTTCGAAGTTCGAACCCCTATGAAACGGCTTACGTGAGCACGCCCCGCAAAGAGAGTGTCAGTGCCAAGCGCAGCCTGTTGGTCCGCGTTGTCGAGTCACTGATCGTTCTTCGCGAGAACGACGCCACGCCTACCGATCGCGATTGGGACGAGTTCCTCACCATCCTTGCCGCCAATCGTCCGAACTTCCCGCACATCAAAATCCTCGTCGCGACTGACGGTGGCGGCCCTAGTTCCGCGCAACGAACGCGGTTGAGCGTTGCTCTGGGTGGTCGCCCCGTGCGCGTTGCCGTCGTCACCGACAGCATCAAGGTGCGCTTCATCGTGTCTTCGATTGCGCTGCTGAACAGCGAGATTGCGACGTTCAGCAAGAGCGAGCTTGCCGAGGCCTACAAGCACCTGAGCCTTTCGCCTTACGAGATCAAGCTCGTTGAATTTGCGATTCGGGAGATGACTCCGCTCGTAGGCTGAGCCTCGAGGCGCGACTTCGGTAGCTGACTCTGCGGCAAGTCGCCCGTTGTTCTTGCTATCCCCGAGTCGCGACGGCGCGGGCTCAGCGCTTGGCCTTCAAGAACCTCGCGATCCGAGCACACGCTTCCTGAACGCGCGGCGGGTCTTCGATCAAAGCAAAGCGCAGATAATTA
>JBEHXA010000497.1:0-5813 GCA_048498935.1 Myxococcota bacterium | reverse complement strand
GCTCTTCGAAGAAGGTGTGGAAGCAGAAGGGTACCGGCCAGGCCCGCCAGGGTTCGCGCCAGGCCCCGCACTGGGTGGGTGGTAGCTCGGTGTTCGGCCCCAAGCCGCGCAGCTACGAGTACAAGATGCCCCGCCAGGCCAAGAAGCTTGCTCTCCGCTCGGTGCTCTCGCTCCGCGCAAAGGAGAACAACATCATCGTCGTCGACAACTTCTCGACGGACGGCAAGACCAAGTCGGTCGCGAACGCGCTCGCTGCTCTCTCGACGGGCAACAAGGCGCTCATCGTCGACGCGAAGGACAACACGAACCTGGTGCGCGGCGCGAAGAACCTCGCGGCGTCCCAGTGGATCGCGCCCGAGGGCGTGAACGTGTACGACGTGCTCCGCCACGAGAAGCTCGTGCTGACGAAGGCGGCCGTCGAAGCGATCACCAAGGCGCTGACCGGAGACGCGGAGTAATCAAATGCGCGACGCACAGTCCATCATCAAGCGCCCGCTCCTCACGGAGAAGTCGGCTCGCCTTCGCGAGACCGGCGGCGCGGCCTCGGCTCCGGCCGAAGGCGATACCTACGCTCAGCAGGTCGTCTTCGAGGTCGCTCGCGACTCGAACAAGATCGAGATCCGCGGCGCGATCGAGAAGCTGTTCAACGTCACCGTGACCAACGTCCGCACGCTCGTCGTGCGCGGCAAGGTCAAGCGCGTGGGCCGCTTCAGCGGTCAGCGCCCGGGCTGGAAGAAGGCCTTCGTCACCCTCAAGGCTGGCGACAACATCGAGTTCTTCGAGGGAGTCTGAGAGATGGCGATCAAGAAGTACAAACCCACTTCGCCCGGTCGGCGCGGAATGTCCTCGCAGGACTTCGGCGAGATCACGAAGTCCGAGCCCGAGAAGAGCCTGCTCGCGCACAAGACCGCGACCGCTGGCCGTAACAACCATGGTCGCGTCACGTCGCGCTTCCGCGGCGGTGGTCACAAGCAGCGCTACCGCGTTGTCGACTTCAAGCGCCAGAAGACCGGCGTTCCGGCGACCGTGCTCGCGATCGAGTACGACCCGAACCGCTCGGCGCGCCTCGCGCTGATCCAGTACAAGGACGGCGAGAAGGCGTACATCCTCGCTCCGCAGCGCCTCGGCGTTGGCGACGAGGTCGTCTCGGCGAACACGGCTGACATCAAGCCGGGCAACTCGCTGCCGCTCAAGTACATCCCGATCGGTACCGAAGTGCACGCCGTCGAGCTCAAGTCGGGCCGCGGCGCGCAGATCGGCCGCTCGGCCGGCGCGAAGGTCACGCTCATGGCGAAGGAAGGCAAGTGGGCCACGCTCCGCATGCCGTCCGGCGAGATGCGCCGCGTCCAGCTCGAGTGCCGCGCGACGGTTGGCTCCATCGGTAACACCGAGCACGCCAACATCCAGTGGGGCAAGGCCGGCCGCATGCGGTGGAAGGGCATCCGCCCCCACAACCGCGGCGTCTCCATGAACCCCGTCGATCACCCGATGGGTGGTGGCGAAGGTCGCAGCTCGGGTGGTCGCCACCCGTGCACGCCGTGGGGTCAGAAGACCAAGGGTCTGAAGACGCGCCACAACAAGCGCACCGAGCAGTTCATCATCCGCCGCCGCCCGAGCAAGTAACCCAGGGAATCGTCCGCTATGCCTCGTTCAATCAAAAAGGGCCCGTTCGTCGAGAAGTATCTCGGCAAGAAGATCGCGGCCGCTCTCAAAGAGTCCAACCCGAACAAGCGCGTCATCCCGACGTACTCGCGTCGCTCGATGATCATCCCGGACATGATCGGGATCACGATGGCCGTGCACAACGGTCGCAAGTTCATCCCCGTGTTCGTCACGGAGCAGATGGTCGGTCACAAGCTCGGTGAGTTTGCCCCGACTCGCACCTTCCACGGCCACACCGGCGAGCGGAAGAAGTAGAGGACGCCATGCAGGCACGTTCACTCGTTCGTGGAATCTCGATGTCGCCGCGCAAGATGCGCGTCGTCGCGGCGCTCGTGCGCGGCAAGACTGTCGAAGCGGCCGTTGGCCTCCTCGACCTCATGCCGAAGCGCGCCGCGGGCATCATCTCCAAGGCGATCAAGTCTGCGGCGGCGAACGCCGAGGACAAGTCGGGTGGCGAGGCGTCGGTCGAGGATCTGCGCATCTTCACCATCGCTGTCGACGGCGGCACGATCAACAAGCGCTGGATGCCCCGCTCGATGGGCCGCGCGAACCGCATCAATCACAAGACCAGCCACCTGACCGTGGTTGTTACCGACGAGAAGGCGTAAGGAAAACGACCCATGGGTCAGAAAACGCATCCGACTGGCTTCCGCCTCGGCATCATCAAGACGTGGTCGTCTCGTTGGTACGAGGAGAAGAACTACGCCAAGTGGCTTCACGAGGACCTGAAGCTCAAGGGCTTCATCAAGAAGAAGCTCAACCACGCGGGCGTCTCGTTCATCGAGATCGAGCGCGCGGCGAACAAGGCGAAGATCAACATCCACACCGCGCGCCCGGGCATCGTCATCGGTAAGCGCGGCGCGGGCGTCGAGACCCTCAAGAAGGAAGTCCAGGCGCTCACGGAGAACGAGGTCTTCCTCAACATCATCGAGGTCCGCAAGGCCGAGACCAACGCCCAGCTCGTCGCCGAGAACATCGCGACGCAGCTCGAGCGCCGCATCGCATTCCGCCGCGCCATGAAGAAGGCGACGCAGACCGCGATGAAGTTCGGTGCGAAGGGCATCAAGGTCGCTTCCTCGGGTCGCCTCGGCGGCGCCGAGATGTGCCGCCGCGAGTGGTACAAGGAAGGCCGCGTTCCGCTGCACACGCTCCGCGCCGACATCGAGTACGGCTTCACGGAGGCTCACACCACCTACGGCAGCATCGGCGTCAAGGCGTGGGTCTTCCACGGCGAGGTGCTTCCTGCTCCGAAGAAGGACCCGAACGCGAGCCGCACCGCTCCGTCCGGTCGTCCGAACACCTAGTTAGAGGTCCTGGAGTCTTTTTATGTCGATGCTTTCTCCAAAGCGCACGAAGTTCCGCAAGTCGCACAAGGGCCACATGGCCGGCAATGCGAAGGGCGGCAACGTGGTCTCGTTCGGTGATTACGGCATGCAGGTCGTGTCGCCGGGCTGGCTCACGGCGCGTCAGCTCGAGGCCGCTCGCGTCGCGATCTCTCGCCACGTGAAGAAGGCGGGCAAGATGTACATGCGCGTCTTCCCCGATCACCCGTTCACCAAGAAGCCTGCCGAGACTCGCATGGGTACCGGTAAGGGCGGTGTCGAGGGGTGGGTTGCCGTCGTGAAGCCGGGCCGCGTTCTGTTCGAGGTCGAGGGCGTGCCGTACGAGGTCGCCAAGGTCGCCTTCGAGCGCGCGCACCACAAGCTCACCATCAAGACCAAGCTGATCTCGCGGGAGCCCGTTCTATGAGCAAGATGTCCAAGCACCTCGAGTCGCTGCGCGATCAGCCGGCTGACGAGCTCAACCAGGCCCTGGCGGCGAAGCGCGACGAGCTCTTCCGCCTCCAGCTCGGCCAGCACACCAACCAGGTCACCTCGTCTGCACTCCTGAAGACGAAGCGCCGCGAGATCGCCCAGATCCTCACGGTTCTCAACGGCCGCACGGCCGGCACCGAGACCCAGGCCCAGAAGTCGAGCAAGTAATCATGAGCCCCGAAACCACCAACACCCAAGACGAGCGCGGCAGCCGCCGCGTCATCGTCGGCACCGTTTCCTCTGCAAACATGCAGAAGACGGTCGTCGTCACGGTCATCCGCCGTGTTCGCGACCGCCGGTTCCACAAGTTCCTTACGCGCCGCGTGAAGTATCACGTGCACGACGAGAACTCGGTTGCGAAGGTCGGCGACCAGGTCGAGATCGTCGAGTCTCGCCCGATGTCGAAGACGAAGCGCTGGCGTCTCCTCCGCGTCACCACCAAGGCCGTGGAGGGTGCGTCGTGATCCAGATGACTTCTGTCCTCGACGTCGCTGACAACAGCGGCGCCAAGAAGGTGTACTGCATCAAGGTGCTCGGCGGTTCTCGCCGTCGCTACGCGGGTATCGGCGATGTCATCATCGTCTCGATCCGCGAGGCGATCGCAGGCGCCAAGGTGAAGAAGGGCGAGGTCGCTCGCGCGGTCATCGTTCGCACCAAGCGCGAGCTCGCCCGCAACGACGGCAGCTACATCAAGTTCGACGGCAACTCCGCCGTCCTCATCAACAAAGAGAACGAGCCGATCGGGACGCGTATCTTTGGACCGGTCGCCCGCGAGCTGCGTGCGAAGCGCTTCATGAAGATCATCTCGCTCGCGCCGGAGGTTCTGTAGTCATGGCGCGCGCAGCACACGTCCGTAAGGGCGATGAAGTGATCGTTACGTCGGGCGCCCACAAGGGCAAGCGCGGCAAGATTCTCGAAGTGCGCGGCTCTCGCGTTGTGATCGAAAAGGTCGCGATGGTGAAGCGCCACATGAAGCCGACCCAGGCGAACAACCAGGGCGGCATCGTCGAGAAAGAGGGCACCGTTCACATCTCGAACGTCATGCTCTTCGACTCGTCGACGAACAAAGGTACCCGTACGAAGATCTCCAAGGACGGCGACAAGAAGATCCGCGTGGGCGCGAAGTCTGGAACCAAGTTCCAGGCTGCGGGCATGCAGTGATCGTCGCCTAAAAAACGGAAAGACTTATGGCGAACGACGAAAACAAGAAACCGGCCGGCGACGCTGCTCCCAAGAAGGAGCCGAAGCCGAAGAAGGAAGGTCAGGGAGGCGGCAAGAAGAAAGCCGCTGAACCGACCGGTCCGGCCCCGAAGTACAAGCGCGAGAAGGCGCCGACGCTCAAGGCCAAGTACGACAGCGCGATCAAGGGCGCGATGGTGAAGGAGTTCAACTACACCACCGTCATGCAGGTCCCGCGCATCCTCAAGGTCACGATCAACATGGGACTTGGCAAGGCCAAGGACGAGCCCAAGATGATCGACTTCGCGATCGACGAGCTCAAGCTCATCACCGGTCAGTCGCCGGTGGTCACCAAGGCGAAGAAGGACATCGCCGTCTTCAAGGTTCGTAAGGGCCAGAAGATCGGTGTCGCTGTCACCCTGCGCCGCGAGCGCATGTGGGAGTTCCTCGACCGCCTCATCAACATCGCGCTGCCGCGCGTCCGCGATTTCCGCGGCGTGTCGTCGCGTGGCTTTGATGGCCGCGGCAACTTCACGATGGGCGTGAAGGAGCAAATCATTTTCCCCGAGATCGAGTACGACAAGATCGACTCGATCAAAGGAATGAACATCTCGATCGTGACGACGGCTGCGACGGACGCTGAAGGGCGCGCGCTGCTCACTCACCTCGGTATGCCGTTCCGTGCTGTTTCTCCAACGGGCGTCCCCATGATGGCCGGCGCCACGGGAGTTGCGTGAGTCCATGGCTAAGCTGATCGATACGCTTCCGAAGAAGCAAAAGTTCAAGGTTCGCATCAAGAGCCGCTGCAAGCGCTGCGGTCGTCCCCGTGCCTACCTCCGTAAGTTCGAGATGTGCCGCTGCTGCTTTCGTGAGCTTGCACTGCGCGGTGATATCCCCGGCGTCATCAAGTCGAGCTGGTGAACCATGTCGATGACTGATCCAATCGCAGATTTCCTCGCCCGTATTCGCAACGGCATCCGTGCCCGCAAGACGACGGTCGAGTGCCCGCGCTCCAACCTCAAGCTCCGCATCGCGGAGATCTTGCGCGAAGAGGGCTTCGTTCAGAGCGTGTCCTCCGCCGAGGACAACAAGCAAGGCGTGCTCAAGCTCGCCCTCCGCTACGACGGTCGTGCGACGCCGTCCGGCAACGCGATCACC
>JBEHXA010000496.1:0-5821 GCA_048498935.1 Myxococcota bacterium | reverse complement strand
CCACCGGCAAGGGCGTAACCGTCATCGTCGGTAGCGCTCGCTGCCAGCGTGCTGCTGCTGCTGCTCGTTAACCGACCGACAGGCAGCAGCCAGCGAGACAGCCAGCGCCGCGAGCGCTGGCTCCAACCACAACGTAATAACCCCTGGGGCGAGGGCCCCTCGATCAGCGGTTCATGCTGCGGTCGAAGCAGCAAGCTCGCGGCCTAGGCAGCCCGGGTTGGCGCGCGGTGGCGGCGGTGGTATGTAGCAGCGTTCAAGTAACTAACGGGGAGCGTTGGTGCAATGAAGCTTTTGGATTTCGAAGTAGGGAACGATAAACCACTATTTCTTATTGCTGGTCCGTGTGTGATCGAGACGCAAGAGTTGGCGCTGCGCACCGCGCAGACCCTCAAAGGCATCGCGAGTCGGCTAGGCATTCCGTTCATTTTCAAGTCCAGCTACGACAAGGCCAACCGCAAGTCCGGCAAGGCGTATCGCGGCCTGGGCATGGAGAAGGGCCTGCGAATCCTGGAGTTGGTGAAGAAGGAAGTCGGGGTTCCGGTCATCACCGACGTGCACGAAGACACGCCCGTGGACGAAGTAGCCAGCGTCGTCGACGTGCTGCAGACCCCCGCGTTCCTGGCGCGTCAGACCAGCTTCATTCAGCGCGTGGCAGCGACGCGCAAGCCGGTCCACATCAAGCGCGCTCAGTTCATGGCGCCCTGGGACCTGGCTGACGTGGTGGCCAAGGCCAAAGAGGTCGGCAACCACGACATCATGTTGTGCGAGCGTGGTGCCTGCTTCGGTTACGACAACCTCGTCTCCGACATGCGCGCGCTCGAGGTCATGAAGGACACGGGTTGCCCGGTCGTGTTCGACGCCACGCACTCGGTGCAGCAACCCGGCGGCTTTGGGCCGACCGGCATGCAGCGCGCCCTGGTGCCGACTCTGGCGCGAGCCGCCGTCGCGGTGGGCGTCGCCGGCGTCTTCCTCGAGACGCACCCCGATCCCGACAAGGCCCTGAGCGACGGCCCTAACATGTGGCACCTGGACCGCATGGAAGAGCTGCTCACGGTGCTGCTCGAGCTCGACCGCGTCGTCAAAAAGCGGCGCTAGCTTGGCCTCGGCCCCCCACCGCAGTCCCGTTCGACGCCCGGGTCCGAGGTCGCCAGCACAGCGCAGCCGACGCGCCCCGCTGGGAATGGGGGCGGTTTTCTTCGAGGCGTCGATTAGGGACTGGGGCGCGCACGGCCGCCTGTGGTACGCCCCGGGTAACGTCGGTGGCTCGTAAGATTTTCATTGGGAGTAACCCGGAGTTGCGCACCATCGCGCGACTGGTATCGGGTTGGGAGATTCGGTCGTGAAGATTCTGACCATCATCGGGACTCGCCCAGAAGCGATCAAGATGGCGCCCGTCGTGGCCGCCTTGGAGCGCGCATCCGGCATCGAGAGCCGGCTCTGCGTCACCGGCCAGCACCGAGAAATGCTGGATCAGGTACTGCAGCTGTTCGAGCTCGAGCCCAGCTTCGATCTGGACATCATGCATCCGGGGCAGAACCTGTATTCGATCGCCACCGCGATCTTGCAGCGTTTGCCCAAGGTGTTTCAGGAGTTTCGTCCCGACTACGTGCTGGTGCACGGCGACACGTCGACCACGCTGTATGCGTCGCTCGCGGCTCTCTACGAGCGCGTACCGCTCGGTCACGTCGAAGCGGGGCTCCGCACGGGAGATCTCAACGCACCGTGGCCGGAAGAGGCCAACCGACGACTGACCAGCGCCGTCACCGCTCTGCACTTCGCCCCCACTGAGGCGGCCAAAGAAAACCTCTTGCGCGAGAACGTCGACGCGGAGCGCATCGTGGTAACCGGCAACACGGTCATCGACGCGTTGCTCTCCGCGCGCGATAAGCTGCTGAAGTCGTCGGAGCTGCGACATCGGGTGGCCGAGCCGTTCGGGTTCCTGCGAACGAACGCCCCACTGATACTGATCACCGGCCACCGGCGCGAGAATTTCGGCGCCGGCTTCGATCGTATCTGCGAGTCGATCCGCGTGCTCGCAGAGCGTTTTCCGGGGGCGGATTTCCTCTACCCGGTGCACCTGAACCCCAACGTCCAGGCACCCGTAAAACGGCTCCTCAACGGGCTTGCCAACGTCCACTTGATCGAGCCGCTCGATTACCTACCGTTCGTTCATCTCATGATGCAGTCGCGGCTGATGCTCAGCGACTCCGGCGGCGTGCAGGAGGAAGCGCCCGCGCTGGGCAAGCCGGTGCTGGTCATGCGCGACACGACAGAGCGCCCGGAGGCGGTCGCTGCTGGCACGGTCAAGTTGGTGGGGACCGACGTGAACCGTATCGTCGCTGGCGTGAGCACGCTGCTGACCGATAGCGATGCTTATGCCGCCATGAGCAGCGCCAAGAACCCGTACGGTGACGGCCGAGCCGCAGAGCGCATTGTTTCGAGCTTGTTGGAGCGCTCCGGGGGGTCGTCGGTCGTCAAAGAAAGCCGTGGATAGAAGAGCCATGTCAGTCGATATTTTTGATCGCGTCTACGACGCCTACACCGGCGCGATGGGCCAAAATTTCATGCGGGAGACCCAGCGCCGCATGCATTGGATCTGCTCCGCGGTGCGCGGTGACACGGTGCTCGACGTCGGCTCGAGCCAGGGCATCTTGCCCATTCTGCTCGGTCGCGAAGGCCGCACCGCTACCGGCATCGACGCCGAGGCGCGATCCATCAAAGACGCCGAAAGCCACTTGGCCAACGAGGCTCCGCCGGTGCGCAAGCGCGTCTCGTTCATCGAAGGCGATTTCGTGTCGCATTCGTTCGGCAACGAGCGCTTCGACACGATCGTGATGGGCGAGGTCCTGGAGCACCTGGTCGCGCCCGAACGCTTCGTCGCCAAGGCCAAAACACTGCTCGCCGACGACGGTGTCATCGTCATCACCGTTCCGTTCGGTATCAACGATCACCCGGATCACAAGCGTACCTACTACCTGCTCGAGCCCTATCGACTGCTTTCAGAGCACTTCGACGTGCAGCAGCAGATCATCTTGGGCAAATGGCTGGGGCTGACGGCTCGCAAGCGCCAAAGTCACGACCAGCCGGCTTCCCCGTGGAGCGACGAGCAGCTGCGTGAGCTGGAGCGCTCCTTCAACCTCATCGAGCGCGGGCTCGTCGATGACAATGTCTTCTTGCGGGGGAAGCTCGACGACGCGAATAGCAAGTACCGCGCCGCGACTGAGGAGGTGACGCGGCTCAAGGGGGAGGCTTCGAAGCAGGAGAGCGAACGCAAGGCTTTCGAGAAGGTGCGCAGCGAGCTCGAAGCTCGGGTAGCCGGGCACCCCAAAGAGCTTCAAGAGCTTCGGCAGACCCAGGAGAAGACGCTGGCTCGTGTGCAGAACGACCTCACGGCCGCGCGTGATGTGCAGCGCACCCAGGAGCTCGCGCTCGTCCGCTTGGAGGAGCGTCACGCCGGGCTCGAGAAGACTCTCGGCATGGAGATCGCGAATCGCGACGCAGCCCTCAACGAAGCCAAAAAAGCGACGGCCGCTGCGCGCGACGAGCTACAGATGGCGGAAAAGCGGCATCATGCCGAGCACGAGCAGCTGTCGCAGCGCTCCGCAGCGGAGAAGGCGCGGCTCGAGCAGGAGCTGAACCAGGCGCGCGCAGCGTGCCAGGTGGCCTTGCAAGAACGCGACACCGGGATCGAGAAGCTGCGCGCGGCTCAGGCAGCCGCCGAGCTTCAAACGCGCGAAGCGCAAACCCTCAAAGCGCAGCTCCAAGACGAGGAGCGCAAGGCGAGGGCGCTCGACTCGGTGGTGGCGACCGCCAAGCAAAGCGAGCAGACGGCCAAGCAATCACTGCAGGCCGCCAAGCAGGCCGAGCAAGCCGCCAAGCAGGCCGAGCAAACCGCCCGGCAGGCCGAGCAAGCCAACAAGCAAGCCTTGCAAACCGCCAAGCAAGCGGAGCTCGCCGCCAAGCAGGCTGAGCGCAAGGCGCTCAATCAAGTGGACGCCGCGCGGCGCGCGCGCTCAGCCGCCGAGCGCAAGACCGAGTCGGTCCACAACACCTTGTCCTTCAAGCTCGGCTACGAGCTGATTCACAGTTTCAAGTCGCGCGATCGTGCCCTCAACCTCCCCAAGGCCCTTTGGAGCCTGCAGCAGGAGGCGACGCGCCGGCGTCACGATCGCGCCCTGCGCGAGGGCAGTGCGCTCCTGTCGAATCCCTCAGCGGCCCCCAAGCTGCCGGTGAACGGCAGCGGCAATGGCGCGCCCCTGAGCGTTCTCACGAAGGCCGCGCTGCCGAGCTCGGCCCCGGCGCCCTCGTCTGCCTGGCCCGCTGCAGCGCCGACGCAGCAGCCGCTGCGCAGCGTCGCTGCGGCCAAGCGCCCCGCCCCGCCCGCGCTCGCGAGCGATTTGCGGCAGCTGCGCGTGGCCTGCATCAACGACGAGTTCACGTTCTCTTCGTTTTCGCCCGAGTGCGTCATGCAGCAGCTCACGCCCGCCGGCGTGCGCCAGGAGCTGGAAGCGTTCCAGCCCGACCTCTTGTTCATCGAATCGGCCTGGCGCGGCAAAGACGACTTGTGGGGCTCCAAGGTGGGTCATCGCTCGCGCGAGCTGATCGAGGCTGTGGAGTGGTGTCGACAGCGCGCTATCCCGACCGCTTTCTGGAACAAGGAAGACCCGGTACATTTCCAGAGCTTTCTCAGCACTGCGCAGCTGTTCGACTACATCTTCACCACCGACTTCGACTGCATCCATCGCTATCGGCATGCGCTGGGCCACGACCGCGTGTTCTGCTTGCCCTTCGCTTGCCAGCCCAAGCTGCACAACCCACTAGAAAAGTACGAGCGCAAGCCATCAGCTTGCTTTGCCGGGGCTTATTACGCCCGCTACCCCGAGCGTCAGCAAGATCTGGCCGGCCTAGCGCGCGCCTTGGGCGACGTCGTGGGCTTCGAGATTTACGACCGCAACTACGGCAAGGAGGACCCCAACTACAAGTTCCCCGACGAGTACACCAAGTACATCGTCGGCACGCTGCCCTTCACGGATATCGAGCGCGCGTACAAGGGCTACCGCTACGCCTTGAATCTGAACTCGATCAAGGAGTCTCAGACCATGTTCGCGCGGCGCGTATACGAGCTATTGGCCAGCAATACGCTGACCATCAGCAACTTTTCGCGCGGTGTGCGCACGCTATTCGGCGATCTGATAGTGACCACCGACAACGGCGAACGCGCGCTCCAACGGCTGTCGGTGTACGAGCGAGAGCCGAGCCGGGCTCGTCGCGTGCGGCTCGCCGCGCTCCGCAAGGTGCTGCAGCAGCACACCTACGGCGAGCGCTTGCGCTACATGGCTTCTCGGATTTGGCAACAGCCCGTGCGCGACCCGTCACCGAGCGTCAAGGTGGTGGCGCTGGTCAAGACCCAGTCCGAGCTGTCGCGTGTGCTGAGCGCGTACGCGCGTCAGACCTACGCCAACAAGTCCCTGTTGCTGGCCGCACCGAGCACGCTCGCGGCGCACGGTAGCGGCGGCGACCCCACGGTCGAGCGCTTGGCGCTCGAGTCACTCGACAATCGACGGCTCGGCGAGCTGCTGAAGGGCGCAAGCTTCGTGGCAGGCATGGTCGCCGCCGACCATTACGGGGAAAACTACCTGACCGATTTGGCGCTCGCTACCGGCTACTCCGACGCGGCAGCGATCGGCAAGCGCTCGCGCTACACCGCCACCGGCGCCAGCGTGAAGCTGGTGCAGGACGGGAGCCAGTACCACGATGCTAACGAGCTCAGCGCTCGCGCAGCACTCTTGCGAAGCGACGCCGGCTCGTGCGCGCAGGCGTC